>JANOTG010000038.1:0-58653 GCA_031416215.1 Betaproteobacteria bacterium | reverse complement strand
CCCGATGTGTCGGCGCCTCACACGGCGCTGGTCGAAATCCAGGGCGAAATATCGTCGGGCGGCGAGGCCAGCGCCGAAGTGGTGCTGACGGCAGTGCGTGCGGCGTTTGAGGATCAGGGCGCTGTGGCAGTCGTGCTGCTGATCAACTCGCCTGGAGGCAGCCCGGTGCAGGCCGGCATCATCAACGACGAATTGCGACGCCTCAGGCTCAAGCACAACAAACCGCTGTATGCGGTGGTCGAGGAAACCTGTGCATCGGCTGCATATTACGTTGCCGTTGCCGCTGACCGCATTTTTGTCGACAAGGCCAGTGTGGTGGGGAGCATCGGTGTCCTGATGGATGGTTTTGGGTTTACCGGGCTGATGGACAAGCTCGGTGTCGAGCGCCGCCTGATGACGGCGGGCGAGAACAAAGGCTTTCTTGACCCCTTCAGCCCGCAGTCGGAGCGTCAACGGGCGTTCAGCCAGGCGATGCTGGACCAGATTCACCGCCAGTTCATCGATGCTGTGAAGGCCGGGCGTGGCAAGCGACTGAAGGAGACACCAGAGACTTTCAGTGGTTTGTTCTGGACCGGCCAGCAGGCCATCGATTTGGGCCTGGCCGATCAGTTGGGCAATCTGGATATGGTGGCGCGTGATGTCATCAAGGCCGAGGATATCGTGGACTACACGCGCCGGGAGAATGTCGCCGAACGCCTGGTCAAGCGTTTTGGAGCGGCGATCGGAGATGGTGCGATCAAGGCCTTGCGCTTTGCGCCGGCATTCCGTTGACGGTGGCACATGACGTGTGTCATGGCCCGATGGCAAAGACGGCCGGCGTGGCATTGTCCAGAGGCCAAGGCGCCGCCCTCCAGCGGGCGATGCTGGCACTGTGCATTGCCACGTGTGACAAGGTTAGCCCACTGCCCACGGCGAGGCGGGTAGCAGGCCCGAGTGTCTGCAGCAGGGTTTGCAGCATGTGTGTGTTGCGGTAGGGCACTTCGATGAAGACCTGGGTCTGCCCGCTCTTCAGTGCCAACTGCTCCAGCTCCTGGGCGCGCCGCGCGCGACCGGCCGGGTCCTGCGGCAGGTAGCCGGCAAACGCAAAACTCTGGCCGTTCAGGCCACTGGCTGCCAGTGCCAGCAGCAACGAGACCGGTCCGACCAGGGCCTGCACCGTCAGCCCCAGATCATGCGCGGCGCGTACCACCGAAGATCCCGGGTCGGCAATCGCAGGCATGCCGGCTTCGCTGACAAGACCGATGTCATGTCCGTGCAACGCGGCCCGCAGCAGCGGTCTGGCGTCGAATTCGCCCCGATGGTCACCGTGTTTGTGGACCGTGCGTGGCAGTTCCTGGATCGTCATGTCGCGAATCGGGCATTGCAGCGCTTGCACGGCGTCGATACGTTTGAGATAGGCCCGGGTCGTTTTTGCGCTTTCACAAATCCAGTGGCTCAGTCGTGCCGCCCGCCGCAATGTGCCCATCGGCATGACCTGGTCCAACGACGCCAACTGAGCGCAGCCGAAATCCAGCGGGGACGGCACCAGCAACAAGCTACCCAGGGTCTGGCGCCCATCACCACCCGGCGGTGCGCCTTCGGCCACCGGGACCGAGCCACCGGCAGGCCCAGTCACAACAGCACCATGCCCGCCGCGCGCAGCATCTGGCAGGTGCGGATCAGCGGCAGCCCGACAAGGGCGGTCGGATCGTCGTTGTGAATCGATTCGAGCAGCACGATTCCCAATCCTTCGCTTTTGGCACTGCCCGCGCAGTCGTACGGTTGCTCCGCCAGCAGATAGGCTTCAATCTCGGCGTCTCCGAGGGCCCGAAATTTCACCAGCACCTGAGCCAGGTCCATCTGGGCAAACTGGGTCGCCTTGCAGACGACTGCAACGGCGGTCTGGAATGTCACCGACTGGCCGCCCATGCGTTGAAGCTGATCCCGTGCCACGTCGTGGCTGCCAGGTTTTCCCAGCGCCGCTCCGTTCAGGTCCGCGACCTGGTCCGAGCCGATGACAATGGCCTGCGGATACAGCGCGGCTACCGCGCGCGCCTTTGCCATGGCCAGCCGGCACGCAAGCTGTCGCGGCGTCTCCCCAGGCAACTGCATTTCATCGACCATGGGCGCGACGACCTCAAAATTGATGCCCAGGCGCGTCAGCAAATCACGCCGGTAGGGTGATGTCGAGCCCAGGATCAGCTTGCGGTTTGCGGAGATTGGCATGCCCGGATTCTCTTACACTGGCGTCATGAAGTCTGTTTCTCTGCACAGTCCGTTGGACATCCAGGCCTTGGCCCTTGCTGGTGTTCAGACCGGGGGCACAGTGGACATTCGGGACTTTGCCCGAGTAGCCCAAGCCTGTGCGGGGGGAGAGCCCTTGGGTGCGGTTCAATGGCAGGCGAGGGCGGAATGCCGGAGCAGTGTCTCTGGTGAGCCGCAGACATGGCTCCATCTCGATGCCGATTGTGTGGTTCCGCTGACATGTCAACGTTGCCTTGACACGGCACAGATCCGATTGCGAGTGGACCGTTGGTTCCGCTTTGTTCCCGACGAAGCCAGTGCTGTCGCCCAGGACGATGATTGTGAGGAAGATCTGCTGGTGCAGGATGCCGGATTCACGCTCGCGGCTTTGCTGGAGGATGAACTGGTGCTGGAGTTGCCCCACATCGCCCGCCACGACAGCTGTCCGACGCAGAATCTGACAGATGCTCGGCCAGAACCGCGGCCTCACCCTTTTGCGTCTTTGGCCGGATACAAGTCGGGACGGTCAGGATCTTGACGCGACTGCGCTATAATCGAAAGCTTCGCCCGTAAGGGTGCAGTTCAAACAACCCGGTGTCTTCGTTTCGGAGGCATCACTGGCAAGGAGCGGATCATGGCCGTCCAACAAAACAAGAAGTCACCGTCCAAACGAGGCATGCATCGGTCGCACAATGCCTTGGTTGTGCCCGGCATTGCAGTGGAGCCTACCACCGGTGAAACCCATTTGCGCCACCATATCAGCCCAACCGGCTTTTACCGTGGTCGCAAGGTTGTCAAGACCAAAGCAGAAGCCTGACACATGGCATGAACACGGGCCCGGTGCTATCTTCTCGGTAGCACCGGGCCTTTGTATTGATGGGACACTTCCGTGATTCATCGCTGGTAGGGCGTCGGTGATGGCGATGATCACCGTTGCTGTGGATTGCATGGGCGGCGACCATGGTGTTGCTGTCACCCTGCCGGCCTGCCGGCAATTTCTGGAGCGCCATCCCGAGGCCGGGTTGCTGCTGGTGGGGTTGTCATCCAGTCTGAACGGGTTTTCGCACCCGCGAGCGCGGGTGTTGCCGGCGACCGAGGTTGTTGCCATGGATGATCCGATCGAGGTTGCATTGCGACGCAAGAAGGACTCTTCGATGCGGGTGGCGATAATGCAGGTCCGGGACGGTCACGCGCAGGCCGCAGTTTCGGCCGGCAACACCGGAGCACTGATGGCGATATCGCGGTATCTGCTCAAGACCATGGTCGGAATCGACCGGCCAGCAATCGCCACACAGTTGCCTAACGCCCGTGGCACGGTCACGACGGTGCTTGATCTGGGAGCCAATGTGGATTGCGAGGCCCACCATCTGTTGCAGTTCGCGGTGATGGGTTCTGCGTTGGTGTCGGTGCTCAACAATGTTCCCAGCCCGTCCGTTGGCTTGCTCAACATCGGCGAGGAGGTCATCAAGGGCAGCGAGACCATCAAGCGGGCGGGCGAGTTGCTGCGCGCGGCCGGCGCGGCCGGCGACCTCAACTTCTCCGGCAATGTCGAGGGCAACGATATTTTCAAAGGCACCGTGGATATCGTCGTCTGCGACGGATTCGTGGGCAACGTGGCATTGAAGGCCACCGAGGGCGTGGCAAGCATGATCGGAGATTTTTTGCGGGCGGAGTTCTCCCGCAATGTGTTGACACGGTTTGCCGGCGCGGTTGCCTACCCGGTGTTGGCGGCATTCAAGCGTCGCGTCGACCATCGGCGCTACAACGGCGCCGCCCTGCTGGGTTTGCGCGGACTGGTGTTCAAAAGCCATGGGTCGGCTGACCAGTTGGGTTTTGGTTTTGCGCTGGAGCGGGCGTATGATTCGGCGAGAAACAAGCTGCTCGAGAAAGTGGAAATTCGTATCGCCCATGCGGCGCCGGTTCTAGCGGCGGGTGCGGCCAATCCTGAAGAGTCGGGCCGCGGCGACTGACATTGTTATGCGACGATATTCACGAATCACCGGCACCGGATCGTTTTTGCCACCGCACAGGCTGAGCAACGAAGATCTGGTGCGACAGTTGGCGGCCAGTGGCATCGAATCCAGCGACGATTGGATAGTCGAGCGTACCGGCATTCGGGCTCGTCATTTCGCCGCCCCGGAGGTGTGCAGCAGCGACCTTGCGCTGGAGGCCTGTATCCGCGCGCTGGCAGCGGCGGGCGTGGCGGCCTCGGCAGTTGACCTGATCATCGTGGCGACGTCGACACCTGACATGGTATTTCCTTCCACAGCCTGTCTTTTGCAGCACAAGCTGGGTGCGTCTGGTGGAGCGGCGTTTGATCTGCAGGCCGTTTGTAGCGGCTTCGTCTACGCGCTGAGCGTTGCGGATGCGATGATCCAGTGCGGTGCTGCGAACACGGCGTTGGTGGTTGGCGCCGAGGTCTTTTCCCGCATCCTCGATTTCTCTGACCGTACCACTTGTGTCCTGTTCGGCGATGGCGCCGGTGCCGTGGTGCTGCAGGCTTCTGAAACCCCCGGCATTCTTGCGACTGATCTGCACGCCGATGGGAAACACGCGGGCATCCTGTGTGTGCCGGGTCAGGTGTCGGGGGGCAAGGTAACCGGCAGCCCCCTGTTGACCATGGATGGTCAGGCCGTGTTCAAACTTGCTGTGGGTGTGCTGGAAGACTCGGCCAAGGCGGTGCTGGCCAAGGCCGGCCGGCAGACCACCGACCTTGACTGGCTGGTGCCGCACCAGGCCAATATCCGCATCATGCAAAGTACCGCCAAGCGCCTGCGTCTGCCGATGGACAAGGTGATGGTCACGGTGGATCAGCACGGAAATACGTCGGCGGCGTCCATCCCGCTGGCACTGGATGCTGGTGTGCGTGACTCCCGCATCCGGCCGGGTCAATTGGTGCTGCTCGAGGGCGTCGGTGGCGGCTTCACCTGGGGCTCTGTTTTGTTGACGCTTTAAGTCGCATGTTCGCCTTGGCCGCCCGCTGTTTCGTACTCCCGTACCTGTTTGAATCGGTCCGATGAAGCCATTTGCATTTGTTTTTCCCGGTCAGGGCTCCCAGTCACCCGGAATGCTGGACGCTTGGGGCGACGATCCGGTGGTGGCCCAGACCGTGCTCGAGGCCTCCACGGCGCTGCAGCAGGATCTCGGCCAACTCATTCGCCATGGCAGCAAGGACGAGCTGGCATTGACCTCCAATACACAGCCGGTAATGCTGGTCGCCGGTGTGGCCGCCTACCGCGCATGGATGGCACGTACCGGGGTCGCGCCGTCCGTTGTGGCAGGGCACTCGCTGGGCGAGTACGCGGCGCTGGTGGCTGCGGGTGTACTTACCCTGTCGCAGGCGGCGCCGCTGGTGCGTTTGCGTGCCGTGGCGATGCAGGAAGCAGTGCCCGTTGGTACCGGCGCGATGGCGGCGGTGCTCGGGTTGGATCCTGCCAAGGTGGTCGAGATATGTCAGGAGGTGAGCCAGGGGTTTGGTGCGTCAGGCACCGAGACCGTGGAGGCTGCAAATTTCAACGATCCATCCCAAACCGTGATCTCGGGTAGCAGCGCTGCGGTGGAGCGCGCCTGCGTCGCGCTCAAGGCCGCCGGTGCCCGTCGTGCCATGTTGCTGGCTGTGTCAGCCCCATTCCACTCAAGTCTCATGCGACCAGCTGCAGAAAAGTTGCGCGCTGCCCTCGAAGAGTTGGAATTGCGGGCGCCGCAAATTGCGCTTGTCAACAATGTCGATGTGGCGGTGGAGGTGGATGCTGACCGCCTGCGCGACGCTTTGTACCGGCAAGCGTTTGGTCCGGTGCGCTGGGTCGAGTGTGTGCGGGCGCTCAAGGCGCGCGGGGTCGGGGTCGTGGTGGAATGCGGCCCGGGCAAAGTGCTGGCCGGCATGGTGGGGCGCATCGATTCCGAACTCACCGGACTGCCGTTGTTTGACCCCACGAGCCTTCACGCTGTGCAGGCCGCCCTGTCGGAGTCGGCGCCATGATCGGCGCTTCAGAAGCGCGGCAGGTTGCCCTTGTCACCGGTGCGAGCCGTGGCATTGGCCGTGCCATCGCTCTGGAATTCGCCCGTCAAGGCTTCCACGTTATTGGAACAGCAACGACGGCGGCTGGTGCCGACGCGGTTGGACAGGCCTTGGCGGCTTATCCTGGATCGACCGGTGCGGTGTTGGACGTCACGGATGTGGCGGCTGCCGAAGCGCTGATCGAGCAGGTCGTGAAGCAGCACGGCGCTTTGCATGTGCTGGTGAACAATGCAGGTATCACGCGGGATATGTTGGCGATGCGCCTGAAAGATGAGGACTGGGATGCGGTTCTGGATACCAATCTCAAGGCGGTTTTTCGACTCAGTCGTGCTGTCATGCGTACGATGATGAAGCAGCGTTACGGGCGCATCGTGAATGTCACTTCGGTGGTGGGGGCCTCTGGCAATCCTGGTCAGGCGAACTATGCTGCGGCCAAGGCCGGTGTGGCTGGCATGAGCCGTGCGCTGGCGCGTGAACTGGGCTCGCGCAATATCACGGTGAACTGTGTTGCACCCGGGTTTGTGCAGACAGACATGACAGCCGGTCTTTCGTCGGTACAGCAGTCGGTGCTTTTGGGGCAGATCCCCCTGGGCCGATTGGGCCAGCCGGAGGAGATCGCCCACGCCGTAGTATTCCTGGCTTCGCCGCAGGCGGCCTACATCACCGGGCAGGAGTTGCATGTCAATGGCGGCATGTATATGTAACCTGGCCGCCGGCGCCGCTACTGGCGCCGCAGATGCTGTGGTCCAGGTTTGCGGGCGGCCGCTGCAGGCGGCTAAAATCAACGATTCATCCACAACCCTTCGAGGGACCCCATGAGCGATATTGAAGCGCGCGTTAAAAAGATCATTGCTGAACAACTCGGTGTAGAGGAATCCCAGGTGACGAATGCCAAAGCGTTCGTTGCCGACCTCGGCGCGGACTCCCTCGACACGGTCGAACTGGTGATGGCGCTGGAAGACGAGTTCGGCATCGAGATTCCTGACGAGGACGCCGAAAAAATCACCACGGTGCAAAACGCGATTGACTACGCCAACAGCCATCAAAAGGCCTGATGCGGGCGCCATTCGGCGCCGTGGCGGCGACGCCCCTGGTCGCGCTACCCGGCGCGTAGCTGACACCAGCCCGGACTGTGGCACGCTGGCTGTCGAAGCACTGACTCCCCATTTTTTGCAATAGATTGACAGCCATGCCCCGTCGTCGTGTTGTGGTTACCGGTCTGGGTTGTATAAGCCCTGTTGGCAATACGGTGCCACAGGCCTGGGCCAATCTGCTCGCCGGACAATCAGGGGTCGACCTGATCACGCGCTTCGATGCCAGCAGTTTTTCCTGCCGCATCGCCGGCGAGGTGAAGGGTTTCGATCTGGAATCCTATGTGCGGGCGAAAGAGGCCCGGACCATGGACAGTTTCATTCATTTCGGCATCGCGGCTGCAACACAGGCGGTGGCCGATGCCGGGTTGCCAACCGGCGATCAACTCGGCGAAGAACTGGCAACGCGAATAGGCTGTGTGATCGGCTCCGGAATTGGCGGCTTGCCGATGATCGAGGCCACACACGGTGAACTGACGGCGCGCGGGCCACGTCGGATTTCCCCGTTTTTTGTGCCGGCTTCCATCATCAACATGATCGCCGGCCATGTGTCCATGCGTTTTGGCTTCAAGGGGCCGAACATTGCCATCGTCACGGCCTGCACCACCGGCCTGCATTGCATTGGTGAGGCGGGCCGCATGATCGAGTATGGCGACGCCGACGTGATCGTCGCCGGCGGCTCGGAAGCGACCGTCTCACCACTCGGTATTGGTGGATTTGCCGCGATGCGGGCGTTGTCGACCCGCAATGACGACCCCAAGGCCGCTTCCCGGCCCTGGGACCGCGACCGCGATGGATTTGTGCTGGGCGAGGGTGCCGGGGTGCTGGTTCTGGAGGAAATGGAACATGCGAAGGCGCGCGGCGCCAGGATTTACGCGGAGCTCGCCGGCTTTGGCATGAGTGCGGACGCCGGACACATGACTGCGCCCAACATGGATGGCCCGCGACGCGCCATGTTGCAGGCCCTGCGCAACGCCGGCGTCAACCCGGAGCAGGTGGACTATCTCAATGCCCATGGCACTTCCACGCCACTGGGTGACGTGAATGAGACGATGGCCATCAAGGCGGCGCTGGGTGACCATGCCCGCAAGGTGTTGGTCAATTCAACCAAATCCATGACGGGGCATTTGCTGGGGGGTGCTGGTGGCATCGAATCGGTGTTCACGGTATTGGCGGTGCACCATCAAAAGAGTCCGCCAACCATCAATATCGATAACCAGGACCCGGAGTGTGATCTGGATTACTGCGCCAACGTGGCGCGCGATGTCAAAATCGATGTTGCCGTGAAGAACAATTTCGGATTCGGCGGTACCAACGGAACACTGGTTTTCAGGCGTTTCTGACCTGGCGTATTGCCCGCTCGCGGCGGCGACGTGCCCAATCCTGAGGTTATGGCACATGCACAATGCCCCTGTAGTCACTTTCCCGGTCAGCAATGATCGAATGGGGGTGATCGTGGTGGCTACCGTGTGGTGTGTGGCAGTCGGTGTCGTCGGCGCATGGCTGTTGCAAGCCGTTGTCGACAACGTCGGGTTGGCGGCGCTGGCCGCCACAACCCTGCTTGCGGCCGTGTCGATCATGGTTGCCGGACAGCCGGTCGGCCCTGGCGTTTTGCGCTGGGACGGAAAAGACTGGCATTGGCAGCCTGATGACAATGCGACCGTCGGGCGCCTGATTCCCATGCTCGATTTGCAGGTATGGATATTGTTGCGATTTGTACCGGCGTCCGGGCGGGCGTTCTGGTTGTGGACCAGCCGTGGCGACACTGCACTGCAATGGGATGCTTTTCGTCGTGCGGTGGTCGACGCCGCGAAGCGGGCCTGAGCCCACACCATGGCGGCGCAGATTCCGGCAGCGCCAGACCTGCCGTCGTCCAACGACGGCGACCTGATGCTGGTCGAGAGGACGCTGGCCGGCGACAAACATGCATTTGAATTGCTGGTGGTCAAGTACCAGCGCCGCATTGAGCGGCTGATCGGTCGTATGGTGCGGGATGTTGAACTGGTCGAGGACATTGCGCAGGACACATTTATTCGCGCCTATCGCGCCTTGCACCAGTTTCGTGGCGACGCCCAGTTTTACACCTGGTTGTACCGCATCGCCGTGAATACGGCTAAAAAGGCCTTGATGGGCATGAAAAATGACCCGGTCATGGTTTATGCCTCTTTTCATGATTCTGACGACGAGGATGAAACTTCCAGCCGCCGAAATGAACCAACAACAGAGGAAACACCGGAGTCGGTGTTGGCCGCGAAGGAAATTGGAGCGGTGGTCAATGCGGCTATGGAAGCCCTGCCAGAGGATCTGCGCCAAGCCCTGACCCTGCGGGAAATCGAGGGATTGAGTTATGAGGAAATTGCCACGCTGATGGGCTGTCCGATAGGCACCGTTCGTTCTCGCATATTTCGTGCTCGAGAAGCCGTATCGTCACGGATACGCCCATT
Source organism: Betaproteobacteria bacterium (assembly GCA_031416215.1). GTDB lineage: Bacteria > Pseudomonadota > Gammaproteobacteria > Burkholderiales > Burkholderiaceae_C > CAISIP01. The sequence goes on along the minus strand of JANOTG010000038.1, from coordinate 48,877 downwards.
GCTTGACAAGCAGATCGGAAAGCGCTGGTAATGCCAGCCGAGGAAGGCGATATGAACAAAGCTGACGAATGGGATATCGACTTGGTTTCCGCACTGGCCGATGGCGAGTTGCGCGGTGAGGATTTTCAGCGCGCCTTGGCGCTGCTCGAAAACTCCGATGAAGCGAAGTCGCAGTGGCTCAGTTATCACGTGCTGGGTGATGTCCTGCGCTGTCCGGACATTCTGGTGTCGGATGACAGTCAGGCCTTCGCGGCCCGGGTATGTTCCAGGCTGGACTCGGCCGATGACGCTACGCCATCGGTCGAGGTGTTGCATGGGCATCGCGACGCAGGGATCGCGGGCGTGGCGGCGGGCGCAAACGACCCACGCTGGCGCTGGAAGCGCCTGGCTGGTTACGCGGCGCTGGTGGCACTGGGCGCGGTGGGCTGGCAGCTGGCGCAGGATCCGGTGGCCGGCGGCCAACTGGCACGGTCTGAGGATGCAATTACCGCTGCGGCGGTGCCGACGGCACCAACGCCGCCGGGCAACGCGTCGGCACAGCCGCAGGTGATGGTGCGTGATGCGCGGCTCGATGAATTGATGGCAGCGCACAAACAGTACGGCGGGGCCACGGCGTTGCAGGCGCCATCCGGATTCCTGCGCAATGCCACTTTCGAGAGTCAGGGCCGTCGATGACCGATCGGCCCGCGCTTTTTCTGGTGTCGGCTGCCGTAGTGGCATGGGCGACGTTGGTCGGGCCGATGGCTCAGGCTCAGGTTCCTGGCGCGGAATCCGCCGGGCCAGTGGTTGTGGCGCAAAACGTCGAAACCAAGTCGTCGGCTGAACTGGGCATCGTGGAATGGTTGACACGGATTCACGGGGCCTCGCGCAAACGGGCCTATGTGGGCACTTTTGTTGTCAGCTCCGGCGGCAACCTGTCCAGTGCCCGGATCTGGCATATCTGCGACGGCGAACAGCAAATGGTGCGGGTCGAGTCGCTCAGCGGTGCCCCACGTTCGACATTTCGGCGCAACGATCAGGTCATCACCTTTTTTCCACAGACCAAGACGGCCGTGTCGGAAAAGCGGGTGTCACTCGCCCTGTTCCCGGAGCTCTTTGTCGCGGCAGACTCTGCGATTGCCCAGAATTACTTCGCTCAACGGGTAGGCTCGGACCGCGTCGCGGGACTGGACGCCGACATCGTGCACCTGGTACCCAAGGATGACCTGCGTTTTGGCTACCGTGTCTGGAGCGAGAAAAGGACCGGCATTTTGCTCAAGTTGCAGACCTTGGACAGCGATGGCCGCACGCTGGAACAGGCGGCATTTTCCGAACTCCAGCTGGAGGCACCGGTCAACATGGGAAAGCTGACGAAGTTGATGGATAACACCGAGGGTTATCGCGTTGAATATCCGGAAATCGTCAAAACCAGCGCCGCGGCGGAGGGCTGGGTGCTCAAGAGCCCGGTGAACGGATTCAAGCCAGTAGCTTGCTTCAAGCGCCCCGGTTCGGGGGCGGACGGTCAAACTCCAGACAACAGGATGCAGTGGATATTCACGGACGGATTGGCGTCCTTGTCGTTGTTTGTCGAGCCGGTGGACCGCCGAAGGCATGTGCAGGAAGGGGCCACAAGTTCAGGGGCTACCAACACGCTGTCACGCCGGGTGGTCGACAAGTCTGGAGAATGGTGGTTGACGCTGGTGGGCGAAGTCCCGCGCCAGACCCTGGTCGTTTTTGCCCAAGGCCTTGAGCGGCGCAAGTAGCCCCCCATATCCGGCATGCGGCGCCATGGATGGCGGTCCGCGATGGAATTCGCGGGTGGCGCATGGTAAATTTTTCAAAAGAGGTGGATGATGATTCAGCTTGTGGGTGGATTTGTGCGTGGTTGTTTGGGCGCGGTGCTGCTTGCGGCGTCCGTGGGGCTGGTACCTGCGACGCCAGCCTTGGCGCAGGCTCGGGCCTTGCCGGATTTCACGGATCTGGTCGAGCAGGTTGGTCCCTCGGTCGTGAATATCCGCACATTGGAAAAAGTTTCCAGTCGACCGCGTGCCGGCGGTGGTGGCATGGATGAGGAGATGCTGGAGTTTTTCCGCCGCTTTGGTGTCCCGATCCCGAACACGCCGAGGCAGGCTCCACGCCCGAACCGGCCCCAACCGCAGGACGAGGAGCAACCACGCGGGGTCGGATCCGGCTTCATACTGAGTGCGGATGGCTACATCATGACCAATGCCCATGTGGTTGACGGCGCCGATGAAGTCATCGTGACGCTGACCGACGACCGTGAGTTCAAGGCCAAGATCATCGGTGCCGACAAACGCACCGATGTGGCGGTGGTCAAGATCGAGGCGACCGGTTTGCCAGCGATCAAGGTGGGTGATGTGAATCGCCTGAAAGTGGGGGAGTGGGTGTTGGCCATCGGATCTCCGTTTGGCCTCAAGAACACCGTGACGGCGGGCATTGTGAGCGCCAAACAGCGCGATACGGGAGACTATCTTCCATTCATTCAAACCGATGTGGCAATCAACCCGGGCAATTCCGGCGGGCCGCTCATCAACATGCGTGGCGAGGTCGTGGGTATCAACAGCCAGATCTATTCGCGTTCCGGCGGCTTCATGGGTATCTCCTTTGCCATCCCGATGGATGAGGCGACACGCGTGAGCGAGCAGCTACGGGCGTCCGGGCGCGTGGCACGCGGGCGCATCGGCGTGCAGATCGACCAGGTCACGAAGGACGTGGCCGAATCACTGGGTCTGGGCAAGCCGGCCGGAGCCTTGGTGCGAGGAGTCGAGAGTGGCTCGCCTGCCGACAAGGCGGGTGTCGAAGCGGGTGACATCATCACGCGTTTCGATGGCAAGACCATCGAAAAGCACAATGATCTGCCGCGTCTGGTTGGCAACATCAAGCCGGGCACGAAAAGCACCATGACCGTGTTCCGCCGTGGTGCCAGCAAGGAGTTGTCGGTGACCGTTGCCGAGGTGGAGCCTGAGAAGACAGCCCAAAAGCCGGCAGACCGTGAAGAAAAGCCAAAGGTGTCCGCCGCCGGGCAGGTGCTCGGCCTGGCGGTCAGCGAGATCAGCGACGCGCAACGCAAAGAACTCAAAGTCAAGGGCGGCGTCAAGGTTGATACGGCAACCGAGGCGGCGGCACGTGCCGGACTGCGCGAAGGAGATGTGATTGTGGCGATTGCGAATGCCGAGGTTTCCAACACCAAGGAGTTCGACGCAGCCGTGGCAAAAATCGATCGCAGCAAGCCGGTCAATGTGTTGTTCCGTCGCGGCGAGTGGGCGCAATACGCGGTGATACGGCCAGCGCGCTGAAGAGCAGACCGCATCTGACACCGGCATATACCCAAGCCGGCCGCAGGGCCATTGGGGTGGTCGGATGTTTTTTTTCGGCATGTAACCGCAAAGCCGCGACGCTGGAACGCCGACTCAATGTTTGCATACGCTAACTTCGAGGGCGTGGATCGCGATTTTGGTTAGAATAGGGCTTGGAATCGCGGCTTTCTGGCATATTGATTTGTGTCGAAGCCTTAATCGACGGCGATCCAGGCGCGATTCTTGACCATCCACAGATCGCCCACAAGTTGTTCAGCGGGTTGTGCCCGCACGTTGTGTATAAGCTGTGAATAATAACCCTGTTGCTGACTCGCAACGTGCTCAAATTGATTTTCCAGGCCTGTGCTTTTGGGGCTTTTTGCCTACAATGAAGTCCCAACTATCGCAGTTGCCAATGATTGTTGGTTCAGGGCGCGTCACTTCCCGACGCGCCCTTTTTTCTGCCCGACACCTTTCCAATTCAAACACTTAAGCGTTCTCCTTGATGGATCACATCAGAAACTTTTCAATCATTGCGCACATTGACCATGGCAAATCCACACTCGCCGATCGACTCATTCAGCGATGTGGTGGACTCGAGGCGCGACAGATGGAAGCACAGGTTCTCGACTCGATGGATATCGAGAAAGAGCGCGGGATAACCATCAAGGCGCAGACTGCGGCGCTGCTTTATACGGCACGTGATGGCATCGTCTACAACCTCAATCTGATTGATACCCCGGGACACGTGGACTTCTCGTACGAGGTCAGTCGTTCGTTGTCGGCTTGTGAGGGAGCCTTGCTGGTGGTCGATGCCAGCCAGGGCGTTGAGGCGCAAACGGTGGCCAATTGCTACACCGCACTCGACCTCGGTGTGGAAGTGGTGCCGGTATTGAACAAGATGGATCTGCCCAACGCGGACCCGGAGAATGCGCGCTCGGAGATCGAGGACGTGATCGGCATCGACGCCACCGATGCCATCGCCTGTTCCGCCAAGACTGGAATGGGAGTGGATGACATCCTCGAGGCAGTGGTAGCCCGGATCCCGGCGCCACGCGGCAATCCTGGCGGGCCCCTGCGCGCCATGATCATCGACAGCTGGTTTGACACCTATGTCGGGGTTGTCATGCTGGTTCGGGTTGTCGACGGGCGCCTGGCCAAGGGCGAGCGTATCAAGATGATGGCCACCGGCGCCACCTACAACGCCGACAGCCTGGGAGTATTCACGCCGGCCAACCAGCCGCGTGAGGCGCTCGAAGCTGGCGAGGTCGGATACATCATTGCGGGTATCCGCGAGTTGCAGGCGGCCAAGGTCGGGGACACCATCACACTGATTCGTCCAGGCACGGGTGGCGCCGCTTACACGGCCAGCACCGCGTTGCCGGGCTTCAAGGAGATACAGCCGCAGGTTTTCGCCGGCCTGTACCCGACCGAAGCCAATCAATACGAGGGGCTGCGCGACAGTCTCGAGAAACTCAAGCTCAACGATTCATCGCTGCATTACGAGCCGGAGGTGTCGCAGGCCCTCGGATTTGGTTTCCGCTGCGGCTTTCTGGGCCTGTTGCATATGGAGATCGTGCAGGAGCGTCTTGAGCGGGAGTTTGATCAGGATCTCATCACCACGGCTCCCAGCGTGGTGTACCAGGTGGTGCGGGCAGACGGTGAACTCGTGATGGTGGAAAACCCCTCCAAACTTCCGGACCAAAGCCGCATGGAAGAAATCCGCGAACCCATTGTCACAGTGCGCTTGTACATGCCGCAGGAGTATGTCGGCGGCGTCATGACCTTGGCGAACCAGAAGCGGGGCGTGCAACTGAACATGGCCTACCACGGACGGCAGGTCATGCTGACCTATGAAATGCCGTTGGCCGAGATCGTGCTGGACTTCTTTGACAAGCTCAAGTCGGTCAGTCGCGGTTACGCGTCGATGGACTATGCATTCAAGGAGTACCGTGCCGCCGACGTAGTGAAGGTCGACATTCTGCTGAACTCCGAGAAGGTGGACGCCTTGTCAATCATCGTGCACCGCTCCCAGTCACAATTCCGGGCGCGTGCGGTGGTGTCGAAGATGCGCGAGATTATTTCGCGCCAGATGTACGACGTTGCCATCCAGGCTGCAATCGGGGCCAACATCATTGCCCGTGAGACAATCAAGGCGTTGCGCAAGAACGTTCTCGCCAAGTGTTATGGCGGCGATATTTCCCGCAAGAAAAAGCTACTCGAGAAACAAAAGGCAGGCAAGAAGCGCATGAAGCAGATTGGTTCGGTAGAGGTGCCCCAGGAGGCCTTTCTGGCGATATTGCAGGTGGACGGTTGATGCAGGCGTTGACAGCGTTGGTATTGGCCGCCTTTGCCGGTTATGCCGGTGGATGGTATCGGGGCTGGATCGACGGAAACTTTGCCCTCCTGCTGTTCATGGCGACGACGGTTACCGGCATCTACTGGTTGGGCGAACGGTTTTATTTCTTGCCGGCGCGCCAGCGTGCCGCGAACGCGCTGGAAGAAGCAGCGGCGCGCCGGCGCACCGAACTCAACGACATGGGTGTGCGGCAAGTCGACAACGACGTGTCACAGGCCAAGGCCCAGTTGCTGATGCAACCCTGGTGGCTGGACTGGACCGCGGGCTTGTTCCCGGTGATCCTTGCCGTGTTCCTGTTGCGGTCGTTCCTGTTTGAGCCGTTCAAGATTCCGTCGGCGTCCATGGTCCCGACGCTGCTCGTGGGGGACCTGATCCTGGTGAACAAATACCACTATGGTCTGCGCTTGCCAGTAATCCACACCCGCATTACCGAGGGCACAGCACCACAGCGTGGTGATGTCATGGTTTTCCGTTACCCGCCAAAGCCGAGCCTGGATTACATCAAAAGGGTGGTGGGTGTACCAGGCGACGAGGTCTCCTACCTGAACAAGCGCTTGCGCGTGAATGGGCAGCCGGTCGACAGCAAGCAGATTCCCGATTTTTTCGACGAAGAATCGATGCGCTATGTACATCAGTTTGAAGAGACTCTCGGTGCCAAGCCACACAAGATTCTGACGGGAGCTGCTCCGCCGTCGTTCATGACCTATGCCGATGACTTCCCGTACCGCGAAAATTGCCGCTACAGTGTGGAGGGCGTGGTTTGCAAGGTGCCGGCGGGCCAGTATTTCATGATGGGCGACAACCGCGACAATTCCCAGGATTCGCGTTTCTGGGGCTTTGTTCCAGAGGGAAACATCGTCGGTCGGGCGATACTGGTGTGGATGAATTTTGGCAACCTCAAGCGTATCGGTTTTTTCAACTAGCGTAGGCATTCAGGCCGACATGACATACAGGGAGGCATCCATGAAATCCAGGCAGCGTGGAATTTCGTTTCTCGGACTGATATTTGTCGGCGGTGTTCTGGCCGTGAGTGGTGTGATTGCCGCGGAAGTATTCCCGACCTTTCTGGAATTCCAGGCCGTGGGCAAGGCGGTACAGAAGGCCAGTGCAGGGAGTTCGGTGCCGGAGGTTCGCACGATCTTCGACAAGGCGGCAGACATTGACAATGTGAAGTCCATCAAGGGCAAGGACCTGGAGGTCACCAAGGAGGGTGACAAGGTGGTTGTGTCGTTCGCCTATGAGCGGGAAATCCATCTTGCCGGCCCCGCGTATTTGACGCTCAAGTACGCCGGACGTTCCAGGTAACGTGGACGAGGGCTTGCCGGCGCTGCAAAAACGCTTGCAGCATGTGTTTTCCGATGCCAAGTTGCTGACTCGGGCGCTGACCCATCGCAGCTTTGGCCCTGACCACAATGAGCGACTCGAGTTCCTGGGCGACGCGGTGCTCAATCTGGCCGTCGCGGATCTGCTGTATCAACGCCTGGGGCAATTGCCAGAGGGCGATTTGTCCCGGGTGCGCGCCAATCTGGTCAAACAGGAAACCCTGCACCAGCTCGCGGTGGCCCTTGGCCTGCCCCTGGTGGTGCGGCTTGGGGACGGTGAGGTCCGATCGGGCGGAAAAAAGCGTCCATCGATCCTGGCCGACACGCTGGAGGCCATCATTGGGGCGGTTTATCTGGATGGCGGCTTTGCTTTGGTGCAGTCGTTGGTGCAGAGGCTGTTTCAGGATATCGAGATCAGCCCTGACATGGCAGCGATCGGGAAAGACCCGAAGACCGAGTTGCAGGAGTGGTTGCAGGGGCGTCGCATGAAGCTGCCCCTGTACCGGGTGGTGGGCACGATCGGCGCCGCGCACCAGCAATCCTTCGATGTCGAATGCGAGGTGGTCGAACTCAACCTGTGCGAACGCGGCATTGGTGGATCACGGCGCGCGGCGGAGCAGGCGGCGGCGTCAGCGATGCTGTTGGTTCTGGCGAAAGCGGCGGAGAAATGAATCAGGATTTGTCGCCCGCCGCTGGACCGGATGCTGCGCAGCGCTGCGGGGTTATCACCATCGTTGGCAAGCCGAACGTCGGAAAGTCGACCCTGCTCAACGCCCTTGTCGGCCAGAAGATCAGCATCACATCCCGCAAAGCGCAAACAACACGCCACCGGATTGTGGGCATGCGCACGATAGCGGCAAACCAGTTCATATTTGTCGACACGCCGGGTTTTCAGACCCGGCACGACAACGCCCTGAACCGTTCGCTCAACAAGTCGGTCCTGGGTGCGGTCAAGGACGTTGATCTGGTGCTCTTTGTGGTCGAGGCCGGTAAATTCAATCAGGCGGATGCCAAGGTGCTGGCATTACTCGGCAAAGGCGTGCCGACCGTGCTGGTGGCGAACAAGCTTGATCAAGTGGCATCGCGCGCTGCGCTCGCGCCCTGGCTGCTGGAGATGCAAACCAGGCACCCTTTCGTGCAGTTCTTTCCGATGTCGGCGAACAACGCCAAAGACGTGCAACGTCTCTTTGCCGTGTGCGAGCCGTTCCTGCCGGAACAGCCCTGGACCTATCCAGTCGACGAGTTGACCGATCGCAGCGAGAAATTTCTTGCCTCCGAGATGGTGCGCGAAAAGCTGTTTCGCCTCACCGGTGACGAACTGACTTATACCTCGACCGTGACGGTAGACAGCTTTGTAGAAGAGCCTGGACGCAAGGGGCAGAAGCGCCTGGTCCGGATCGCGGCCACGATCGTGGTCGAGCGCGATGGGCACAAGGCGATGGTGATTGGTGACAAGGGTGAGCGTATCAAGCGTATCGGCACTGAAACGCGGGTTGAGCTCGAGTCGCTGCTGGATGCCAAGGTGTTTATCGAGCTCTGGGTCAAAGTGCGCTCCGGCTGGGCGGATGACGAGGCACGCGTGCGCAGTTTCGGCTACGAGTGAGCCGGACACCAACCGTGGCCAGCAAACGCATTTCGGATGAGCCGGCCTATGTTTTGCATCGCCATGACTGGAGCGAGTCAAGCCTGATTCTGGATGTCTTCACGCGCAACCATGGTCGGGTAGTCCTGGTCGCCAAGGGCGCGAAGCGGCCGAGCTCGGCTCTGCGCCCTATTCTGCTGCCACTGCAACCCCTGCACCTGGCATTTGGCGGTGATGCCGAGATCCGTACACTGCGCTCGGCGGAGTGGATGGGCGGTCATGTCATGCCAGGCGGCGAGGCTTTGTTGTCTGGTTATTATCTGAACGAGCTGCTGCTTACGCTGCTGGCCCGTGACGATCCCCATCCAGGACTGTTCGATGTGTACGGCCAAGTGGTCGAGGTTGTTTGTTCCGGGCACGGTGAAGCATTGCAGACTGCGCTGCGGGCATTTGAACTGTTGTTGCTGCGCGAGATCGGCCTGCTGCCCATGCTGGATACACAGACCATGACGCTGGCCGGGCTGGACCGCGCCGGTCGCTACAGCCTGGACGCAGAAGGCGGACTGCGGCAAACCGGTGAGCAGGAGCGTGGCAGCCTGGCTGGCAGCGAGTGGCTTGAACTGCAGTCTTCCATGACAGATGGTGGCAATTTTTCTGACTTCTTGCGTGCCTGCGCGCCGCATGTCGCGATGCTGAAGCCGCAGCTGCGTTCCGTACTCCATTACCATTGTGGCGTGAAGACTCTTCGCACGCGGCAAATGATGCTGGATCTGCAATCGCTATGAGGCATGCGGCCTGGTCTATGCACCTCACAACCGCAATCCGGGCGTGTGTGTTTCCCATGCCGCGCCGGCAGGAAAAAGCAGTTGAACGCTCGGGTGTGGCGTGATCTACGGCATTGGCACCGATATCTGCGATATCCGCCGCATCCGGGTCAGCCTGGAGCGCCATGGCGAACGATTTGCCTTGAAGATATTGTCAGACGGCGAGATGCTCGTCTGGGCGTCGCGCAGCCAGCGCTGGCCAGAACGCGGCGTCAGGTTTCTGGCTACCCGGTTCAGCGCCAAGGAGGCCTTCAGCAAGGCGATCGGACTGGGCATGCGCATGCCGATGACATGGCGGTTGTGTGAAATTGCCAAAATGCCTGCCGATCATGCCAATGCTGGCAAACCATGCGTGGTTCTTCATGGCCCTCTCAAGCAGTGGTTCGAGGCGCGGTCGCTGCGAGCCCATGTGAGTGTGACGGACGAGTCCGAATATGCGGCCAGTTTTTGTGTGGTCGAGACCGCGGATTGAGGCGAAAGCATCCGACCCCGGGTTCTGGCCGTTTCACGCACCAATTTGAGAAAAGCATCCTGTCATGAATTCTGCTTCTGCCGTGGTGATCGATATTGACGGTCTGGCGTTGACGGCGATGGACCGCAGACGCCTGGCCAACCCTTTGGTGGCTGGCGTGGTGCTTTTTGGCCGCAACTGGGTTGATCGGCCGCAACTGATGTCGCTGTGCGCGGCGATCAAGGCGGTGCGCAGTGACCTGCTGATCATGGTCGACCATGAGGGCGGCCGCGTGCAGCGCTTCAAGACCGACGGATTCACGCATCTGCCACCAATGCGTGTCCTGGGGTCGCTGTGGATGCACGGCCAATCGCATGATCCGTCGACCCGTGCGCTGCAGGCGACACAAGCGGCCACTGCCTGCGGTTATGTATTGGGTGCGGAGTTGCGCGCGTGTGGCGTGGACTTGAGTTTTGCACCGGTACTTGACCTGGACTACGGCGCCAGCGGCGTGATCGGAGACCGGGCATTCTCGGACGACCCGGCGGTAGCAACCTTGTTGGCAAAAAGTCTCATGCACGGCCTGTTGCTCAGTGGCATGGCCAATTGCGGCAAACACTTCCCTGGCCACGGGTATGTGCGCGCGGATTCACACACCGCAGTGCCAGTCGACCGGCGCAGCCTGAAAGCACTTCTGGCTCGGGACGCCGCGCCATACGGCTGGCTGGGCGGTGCGTTGGCGAGTGTCATGCCGGCGCACGTGATTTACCCGAAGGTCGACAGTCGACCGGCCGGATTCTCGGAAAAGTGGCTTGACGGAATTCTGCGCGGGCGATTGGGCTTTCGTGGCGCGGTGTTCAGCGACGACCTCAGCATGCAGGGTGCCCGGGTCATCGACGGACAACCGGTCAGCTACGCCGAGGCGGCCTTGCTCGCCCTGCATGCCGGTTGCGACATGGTGCTGCTGTGTAATCAGAGTGCGGGAGACGGCGCAGAAATCGACACTTTGTTGACTGCTCTGGCGCAGGCCCGTGCCGATGGACGATGGGCCGTGCGTGCGGCGAGTGAGCAGCGTCGCCAGGCACTGTTGCCGATTGCGCCAGCGTTGGAGTGGGACGCGTTGATGGTCCACGCGCCCTACATGGCCGCTTTGGACCTGGTTCCCTGATCGGCAAGCCCGGCGATCCTTCAGGCGTGTGCCGGTTCGCGGCGCAAAGCCGGAAACAGGATGACGTCGCGGATGCTGGGGCTGTCTGTCAGCAGCATCATCAGGCGGTCGATGCCCACGCCACAGCCACCGGTCGGCGGCATGCCATATTCCAAGGCCCGAACAAAGTCGTGATCGAAGAACATGGCCTCGTCATCGCCGCTGTCCTTGGATGCAACCTGCGCGTGAAAGCGCGCCGCCTGGTCCTGGGCGTCGTTGAGCTCGCTGAACCCGTTGCCGAATTCCCGGCCGGTGATGTAGAGCTCAAAGCGCTCTGTAACTGCCGGGTTCTTGTCATTGGCGCGCGCTAGTGGCGATATCTCCACCGGATGCTCACAAATGAAGGTGGGTTGCCACAGTTTTTCCTCCACCGTCTCTTCGAAATACATCACCTGCAATGCCGCCAGGCTGCGTGTGGACAGCTTGTCCTTTTCGTCATTTTTGCCGACTTTGCGCAAGGCATTGGCCAACCACAGGGCGTCCTGCACATGTGCCGCGGCATCGCTGTATTTGCAGATCGCCTCCACGATCGTCAGACGTTCGAAGTCGGCCGCCAGATCCACGGCACGGCCAGCATAGGTCAAACTCAGCGAACCCACCGCCTTCATGGCGGCATCGCGCACCAGTTGTTCCGTGAAGACCATCACGTCCTGGTAGTTCCAGTAAGCCGCATAGAACTCCATCATGGTGAATTCGGGGTTGTGGCGCACCGAGATGCCCTCATTGCGAAAATTGCGGTTGATCTCGAAGACGCGGTCAAACCCGCCGACCACCAGCCGCTTCAGATAGAGTTCCGGCGCGATGCGCAGGTACATCTGCTGGTCCAGCGCGTTGTGGTGCGTCGTGAACGGCTTGGCGTTGGCGCCGCCCGGTATCGGGTGCAGCATCGGGGTTTCGACCTCCAGGAAACCGTGCCCGACCATGAAGTCCCGGATGCCGCTCACCGCCTTGCTGCGCGCCACAAATCGCTTGCGGGCGAGCTCGTCGGTCATCAGGTCGATGTACCGCTGACGGTACTTGACCTCTTGGTCCTGCATGCCATGGAATTTGTCCGGCATCGGGCGCAGGCTCTTGACGAGCAGGCGGACCTGCGTGGCATGGATCGATAGTTCACCGGTTCGGGTGCGGAACATGTGGCCCTGCACACCGACGATGTCGCCGAGGTCCCAGTGTTTGAAGTCTTCATAGACATCAACGCCGACATCCTCGCCTTTGACATAGATCTGCATGCGACCGCTGCTGTCTTGCAGGGTGGCGAAACTCGCCTTGCCCATGACCCGTTTGAGCATCATCCGGCCGGCGAGCTGCACGTGACAGTGTTGCACTGCCAGGTCATCGGCGGATGTCAGATGGTGGTCATGCAGCAGGTTGGCGGCGGCGTGTGTGGGTTTGAAGTCGTTGGGGAATGCCACCGGCCCACCATCAGTCTGACGCTGGCGTATTGCGCGCAGCTTGTCGCGACGTTCGGCAAGCAACTGGTTTTCATCTGGGAGCAGCGGTGGCTGGGGTGGGTGGGACATGGTTGGGTGGTTGGGTAAGAGCCCTGGCGCTCGGACGGCGCTGGCCAGACGGTATTATCGCGACAGCTCCTGCTGCCGAACCATACATGCTCTACCAAATTGCCGCCCTGTTGCTCCATGTTGCTGCCGGACTGGTGGCCGGTATGTGCCTGCTGCGCCTGTACCTGCAAAGCCAGTCGATATCCATGGCGGCGCGGGCTGGGAATCCCTTGGGCCCCTTCATTTTTGCCTGCACCAATTGGCTGGTATTGCCATTGCGCCGGGTCTTGCGGCCGATCGGCCGATGGGACATCGCAAGTCTGGCGGCTGCATTGCTGGTCGAATTGGCGCTGTACAGTGTCCTGTGGCTGCTGCAGGGCGCGCAGGGCGGCGGACTGCAGGTGTTGTGGCAGGCCGTGTTCGGCTTGGTGCGCCTGGTGTTGTCGGGCGCGACCGGCCTTCTGATTGTCTACGTGTTGTTATCGTGGGTGCAATCCAATTCACCCTTGGTGGCACTGATAGACCGGGTGGTCAGCCCCTGGTTGCGGCCGATCCGGCGCGTTGTTCCGCTGCTCGGTGGCGTGGACCTTTCACCCTTGGTGTTGCTGATCTTGCTGCAGATAGCCGGCATCGTGCTTGATTCGGTTGCCGGCGCCGGGCCGCGCTGAGGCATCGCGCGCCGGGCGCGTGGGGTCAAACGATTGCGTCGGCGCTCTGGCGTTGCAGCATTGCCAGCACACTGGCCACCTTGTTGCGCAATTCGCGCCGGTCGCAGACAAAGTCGATAGCACCTTTGTCCTGCAGGAACTCGGCGCGCTGGAAACCCTCGGGCAGGGTGACGCGCAGGGTTGATTCAATGACCCGTGGTCCGGCAAAACATATCAGCGCTTTGGGCTCGGCGATCACCACGTCCCCCATGAAGGCAAAACTGGCGCTGACACCACCCGTCGTCGGGTCGGTCAGGATACTGATGAATGGCAATCCCCTTTTCGCCAGTCGCGTCAATGCCGCGTTGGTTTTGGCCATCTGCATCAGGCTCAGCAGGCCTTCCTGCATGCGTGCGCCGCCAGTCGCGGTGAAGCAGATGAATGGCACTTTCTGTTCGACGGCGGTTTCCACGCCGCGCACAAATCGCTCACCAACCACCGAGCCCATGCTGCCGCCCATGAAGTCGAACTCAAAACATGCGACGACCACGCTCAGGCTGTGCACGGCGCCGCCCATCACGACCAGGGCGTCAGTCTCGCCGGTGTTTTCCAGTGCTTCCTTGAGGCGTTCCGGGTACTTCCTGCTGTCCTTGAACTTGAGCACGTCGATCGGCAGTACTTCCTGCCCGATCTCGAACCGGCCCTCATTGTCCAGGAAGGCATCAAGCCGCGCCCGGGCGCCAATGCGATGGTGGTGAGAACAGCTGGGGCACACGTTCTGGTTCTGCTCCAGGTCCGACTTGTAGAGTACCGCTTCGCAACTCGGGCATTTGATCCACAAACCCTCTGGCACGGACCGCCGATCGGCCGGGTCGGTATGCTGGATCTTGGGTGGCAGCAGCTTTTCGAGCCAACTCATGTCATGCTCCCTGGTTCTGCGCGGCCGACGCCGCGGATTGCGAGTCAAGCGCTATGCGGATACTGCGCAGAAAATCTGACGCAACAGCGGCGACCCGCTCACGTGGATGATTGTCTATCAGCTGGATTATGCGGCTTCCGATGACCACCGCGTCTGCCACCTTCGCGATGGCACAGGCCGAAGCGGCGTCGCGGATGCCGAATCCGACCCCGACCGGGATGTGTACGTACCTGCGGATGCGCGGCAACATCGATTCGACCGCTGCGATATCGAGGGTTCCAGCGCCGGTAACGCCCTTTAGCGACACGTAGTACACATACCCGGATGCAACTTGCGCCACCTGTTGCATGCGCCTGTCGGTGCTGGTGGGTGCCAGCAGGAAGATCAGGTCCATCTGGTGCCGGCGCAGCTCATCGGCCAGCGCCACACATTCCTCGGGTGGGTAATCGACGACCAGCAGTCCGTCCACACCTGCGGTTGACGCGGCACGTACAAAAGCGCTGCCGCTGGCACCGTCAGGGTGGCGTTGGTCAAAGCGCTCGATCGGATTGGCGTAACCCATCAACACCACCGGCGTCTGCTGGTCCAGGGCTCGAAATACCCTGACCATGTCGAGCACCTGGGTCAGGCCGATGCCGGCCGCCAAGGCGCGGTCACCAGCCTTTTGAATCACCGCCCCGTCGGCGCTGGGGTCGGAAAACGGCACACCCAGTTCGATGATGTCCGCTCCTGCAAGGACCATCGCGTGCATCAGCTCCGGCGTCACGTCGGGGTAGGGATAGCCTGCGGTGACGTAGGGTATGAGGGCCGTGCGATGGCGTGTCTTGAGCGCCGCCAGGGTGGCCGGGATGCGGCTCATGGCCCCACCCCGACCGCTGCTGCCACCGCAACTGCTACGCCACCCTTGATCGACTGACCGCGGCAGCTAGGGCGGCAATAGAAATCGGCGTTGCTCAAGTCAGCGACGGTACCGATGTCCTTGTCGCCCCGCCCAGACAGGTTGACGAGGATGGACTGGTCTGGGCGCATGGTCTTTGCGAGCTGCATGGCGTAAGCAACGGCATGACTGGACTCCAGTGCGGGAATGATGCCTTCGGTGCGGCACAGGTAATGAAATGCCTCGAGCGCCTCGGCGTCCGTTACACCCACGTATTCAGCACGTCCTGAATCTTTGAGCAGGGCATGTTCCGGCCCCACACCGGGATAGTCCAGCCCGGCGCTGATGCTGTGTGTCTCCGTCACCTGCCCGTTGTTGTCCTGCAGGATATAGGTGCGATTGCCATGCAAGACACCCGGGCTGCCGCGCTGCAACGAGGCCGCGTGTTTGCCGCTGTCGAGCCCCTCACCGGCTGCCTCGACTCCAACCAGACGCGTATTGGACTGACCGATGTACGGGTAGAAAATACCCATGGCATTGCTGCCACCGCCGACACAGGCCAACACCACATCGGGCTGCGGACCTTGGCATCCCTGTGCTTTGAGCAGGTCCGGCATTTGTACCAGGCATTCCTGTCCAATGACGCTTTGAAAGTCGCGCACCATCATGGGGTAGGGGTGTGGGCCAGCCACAGTGCCGATGATGTAAAACGTGTTGTCGACATTGGCCACCCAGTCCCGCATCGCCTCGTTGAGGGCATCCTTGAGTGTCTTGCTGCCGCTCTCCACCGGCACCACGGTTGCACCAAGCAGCTTCATGCGGTAGACATTCGGGCTTTGGCGTTTTACGTCCTCGCTGCCCATGTAGACAATACACTCCAGGCCGTAGCGGGCACAGATCGTTGCGGTTGCCACGCCGTGTTGACCGGCGCCAGTCTCCGCGATGATGCGCGGTTTGCCCATGCGCCGGGCCAGCATCGCCTGCCCGATGGTGTTGTTGACCTTGTGGGCGCCGGTATGGTTGAGGTCTTCGCGCTTGAGAAAGATCTGCGCACCGCCCTGTTCGCGGCTCATGCGCGCGGCATGGTAGACCGGTGACGGGCGGCCTACGAAATGGGCCAGTTCGTACTGAAACTCGGAAACGAATGCGGGGTCATGCTGGTATCTGGCATAGGCTTGTTGCAGTTCGGAAATTGCATGGGTCAGAGTCTCGCTGACGAAACTGCCGCCATAGATTCCGAAATGGCCTGTCGGGTCAGGTTGTTGGTAGGGGTGCATGTTGGGGGCTCGCGAGTTGGTGGTCAGCCGCGCGTACGGCAGCGACAAATTGGAAGATCCTGCTGGCGTCCTTGATGCCCGGAGACACTTCGACGCCAGAGCTGACATCAACCGCCAGCGTTTTACAACGCGGGCGCAGCAGCGTTATGCCATCGGTCACGTTTGCAGGCGTGAGCCCACCACCTAAGACGAGGTGACAGTTGACGCTTGCTGGAAGAAGTGACCAATTGAAGGTTTTGCCGCCCCCGCCATAACCCGTGACATGGGCATCGAGCAGCAGGGCACTGGCACGGGAGTGAAGTGCGGCATATTCTACGAGATCAAAGTTTCGCACGCTGTCGTCCACGGGAATTCTTGCGACCCGGATATAGGCTTGGGCGCCACTGCGACTTGCCTCCCAGCAGTCTTGCGGTGACTCGTCGCCGTGGAACTGCAGTACCGCATGGGGCAGACGGTTGCTACAAGCTTGAACATGCGCCACGCTGGCGTTGACGAACAGCAGCACCGGGGTGACAAAGGCTGGCAGGCGTCGCGCCAGTTCAATGGCGCGGTCGAGCGTGACGTAGCGTGGGCTTTTCTCGTACAGGTTGAAGCCGATGGCATCCACTCCGGCTGCCGCCGCGACATCGACGTCTTGCTCACGGGTGAGGCCACAAATCTTTATTCTGGTACGCAAAGGCGGCATGGTCTGGTTCATGGAAGGCCATCATACCCACCAGTGTGTTCGGGAAGACCCCACTCAGGCGCGTACCGTGGCCCAGAAAAATGCAGGCCGTCGGGTGCGAAAGTCGGCGCCGCTACCTTGCGCGAACGCGCCTGCAAGATCTCGCCGAGCCACTCTGGTTCGCGTTTGCCCTGACCCACCATGACCAGGCAGCCCATGATGTTGCGGATCATGTGGTGCAGGAAGGCATCGGCCTCGAATTCGAATCGCCAGTAACTGCCGCGTTGCGCAATACGGATGGGCCGCATTGTTTTTGTCGCCGTCAAGGCCTGGCAGGCGGCGGCCCGGAAGGAACTGAAGTCATGTTGGCCGGTCAGAAATGCGCTGGCTTCTTGCATGGGCGCGAGTGCCAACGGCGCCATGACCCAACCGACTCGCCCTGCATCGATGCTCGGCCGCACTGGGCCTTGCAGCAGGATATAGACGTAGCGGCGTGAGATTGCGCTCGCGCGACAATGGAAGCCGGGTGGAACCTGGCGCGCCCATTGCACTGCAATGTCGCGGGGCAGCAGGGCGTTGGTACCGCGGACCCAGGACACTTCACGTCGATTGGCCCAGGTGTCGAAGTGCACCACCTGCATCAGCGCATGGACACCGGCATCCGTGCGGCCGGCACACAATGTACGAACGGAATGCCCGGCGATACGTGACAACGCGCTTTCAAGGTGGTCCTGTACCGTTTGGCCAGACAGCTGGCTTTGCCAGCCCTGGTAGGCCAGACCGTTGTAGCTGACCCCCAGCGCTATCCGTGCGCTGGTGTGTGGTGGCACCATGCCAGCGCCGAGTGCGGCCTCAACCCAGGCTTGCCAACGCCTTTTGCGCCTTGGCTTTGATGTCGCCCGTGGCCTCCAGCATCACCTCTTCGATCAATGCCCTCGCACCATCGTCGTCGCCGATCGACACAAACTCTTCCGCCAATGCGAGTTTGGTCGCCAGTGGGTCCTCCGGCTCCACGCTGCCGGTGACAGCTTGCGCAGTCGGCGCCGGGTCCAGGTCGAGCGAAAGTGTTCCCAGGTCGAATTCCAGCATGCCCGAGTCTGGAGCCTCAGCCGTCGCCGCCGGCGCTTGCGGCGTTGCCAATGCATGCGGAACGGTGGAACCAAAGCTCATTTCGGACATGGGCACGTCGACCGGCATTGGCTGGGTAGATCCCGGCTGCAACGGCACTGGATTGGTCGAGCCGAAACTGACCTCGGCTTGTTGACGGAATTCGTCCGCGTCCGCTGCCGGCATCGCGATGGTATTTTGAGCCATCGACAGATCGGGCAGGTCGAGTTCCAGCGGCGGCAATGAGGCACTGACCACCGGCTTGTTCATGGCTTCTGTGGAAAGGCCAAAATCCATGTCCAGGGGCGCGTTCGCCGATGGCACAGCGACGATCGCCATGGTGGGCTCGATTTGTGTCGCCTGTGCCTCCACAATCGCGCTTGGTGGTTCGTCGTCGAGCGAGAAGTCGAGGTCCAGATCGAGGTCCACCAAGCCCGAATTCGGGCTCGATGGTGGTGCCACCTCGAACTTCTGCGTTGCCGCGCTGGCCATCATGGACACCGTCGGCAGTGCTGCGGCGGTGGCTGCAGCCACGACCGCTTGCGCCAATGGCTGGGTGGAGGTTGAGGGTTGTCCTCCTGGCTGGTACAAGGTATTGGCCGGGTCGATGGACAGGCCTTGTTCGCAGATACGCGCCCACTCTGCGCTGGTGTTGCCGGTCAGCTTGAACGCTTCCGTGGCCATGCCCTCGAAAGACTTGGCATCGCGCCGCTTGGCATAGATGTCCAGCAGCTTCTGATGCACGGCAATACGGCCGGCATGTGTACGCAGAGCTTCTTTCAGAATTTCTTCGGCTTGCAGATCACGGCCATACGCCAGGTAGACGTCGGCTTCGGCAACCGGGTCGACATCGTCCGCCGCGTCCAGTTGGCTTGGCGAATACACCATCGATGAGCCGGTCGCGGCACCGTCGTTGGTGTCGACCTTTTGGCCGCCACTGTTGCCAAAGAACGAGTCAGGCTGCAGCCGGCTTTCCAGGAAGGCGCTGTCGACATCGGCGGTCTTGCTGCGCTGACGCGAGCGGTAAAAGCCCAGCGCACCGAGCAAGGCAATCAGGGCGGCACCGCCATACAACACCAGTGGGTTGTCGATCAAGCTATCGATAAATCCTGGCTCGGATGTCGTTTTGGGCACGATCGCCGGCGCTGCCACTGGCTTGGGCGGCGCAACAACTGGTGCGGCCGACGAGGCCGCGGCAACCGGGGCTGCCGGCACAGCAGCCGGCGCAGAGGCAGCGGTAGCCACTGGTGCGCTGGGCGCGGGGGCTACCGCTGGCGCGACAGCCACGACCGGCGCTGGCGGTGTCACCACCGGCGCAGCTACTGCCGGAGCAGCAGGTTTTGCTTGCGTAGCACCTGACACCACCGTGGTCGATGCGGCACCGATGTTGCCCAGGTCATTGATGTTTTTCTTCAACTCCTTACTGCGTTTGGCCTCGTCCTGCGCCAGCTTTTCCCGCGCAATCTTGTCTTCCGCCGCCTTGGCCTGCAGGGCTCCTTGGGAGAGCGTCAGCTTGTCCGGCGCGCTTACTGCGGCTTTCTTGTCTTCGACCTTGGTCTGGATATTGCCCGCTGCCTTGCGGTCGGCTGCCGCCACCGGGACGCTTGGTGCGTTGGTCGCCAACTTGCCCCGAAAGTCGTTGAAATCGCGGCTCTGCGCAATCACTGTCCGGGATGCTTCTGCGGCTCCCATCGCCGTCGCCTGCTCCTGGCTTGGAACATTCAGCACCGCGCCAGCCCGCAGGCGGTTCAGATTGCCATTGGTAAACGCGTCGGCATTCGCCCGCAACAGGGCCACCAGCATTTGGTCCAGCGACACCTGCGCCGGCTTGACAGCCGCCGCAATTTTGCTGGCCGTATCACCAGGTCGCACAACAATCTTTTTGCCGCCGTCATCACTGGCCGTGGTTGTGCTGCCGGCGACAGGCGCCGGGGGCTTTCGCACGGCGACCGGCGCGGGCGTTCGAGCGGTGGCGGCCGGCACTGGACCAGCACTGGGTGCGGCTGGCACGGCTGCTGGTGTACTGACTGCAGCCACCTGCGGCACAAAGACGGCTGCTGGCGCGGCGGCGCGCAGGGCTGGCGGATCAAGAAGCATCGTGTAGTCGCGCACGATGCGGCCAGTCGCCCAACTGGCTTCGAGAATCAGATCAACGAACGGTTCGGCGACCGGTCGGTCACTGCTCAGGCGGATAAACGCCCGCCCATCGGCGCGGCGCTGCAGCGAAATCTGGGCACCGGCCAGGGCAGCGTTGTAGTCGAGCCCCGCCGCACGGAAAGCTTCCGGTGACGCGACGCTTGCCTTCAAAGTAGTCGCTTCCTCGGCATTGATCTCAGGAATGTCAATTTCGGCACGCAAAGGCTCGCCGAGCGCCGACAGAACAGTGACCCGCCCCAGCGCGAGGGCATGGGCGGTAGACGCGGACAAGCCTAATAGGGCCGCGGCTAGCGACGCGACAGCCGTCTTGCGCCAGCGATATGACTTTGGTATCAATTTAATAGCCTCCGATGCTCGGGCAGCCCCCATTTCATGCCAAATGGAGGAACAGTCGCCGCAACACTCTAACCTTGAAAAGGACCATAACATCAATGTCTTAGCCTGACAAGCTGAGAAAGCGCTTAAGTTTGGTCCGACCCGCGCAAGCGCTCAGGAGCCGTCGTGGTCTGTTGTCAAACGACAACGCCCTGACAACATCGACGCGCCACCGAGTGGCGCCGTCGCTGGTATGGGTCAGTCGGCCAGAATGATGCGCAACATGCGGCGCAGCGGCTCAGCGGCACCCCACAATAGCTGGTCGCCTATGGTGAATGCGCCCACGTAATCAGGTCCCATGGCGAGTTTGCGAATGCGTCCAACCGGGATATTCATGGTTCCCGTGACCGCAACCGGCGTCAGGCGCTTCATGCTGTCTTCACGCGTGTTGGGTACAACCTGGACCCAGTCGTTGTCAGCAGAGATCATCGCCTCGATATCGCTGACAGGCACATTTTTCTTCAATTTGAAGGTGACCGCCTGGCTATGGCAGCGCATGGCGCCTACCCGTACACAGAAACCGTCGACCGGAACGGCGGGTCGGTCGAACCCGGCGCCCTGACCCAGAATCTTGTTGGTCTCCGCTCCCGCCTTCCACTCTTCCCTGCTCATGCCGTCACCCAGGTCTTTGTCAATCCAGGGAATCAGGCTGCCACCCAGCGGGACGCCGAAGTTGGCCATATCGGCCGGCGCAAGCGCCTGCTGGCGTGCCAGCACTTTGCGATCAATTTCCAGAATGGCGGATTGCGGATCGTCCAACAACGCGCGGACCTCGGCGTTGATGGTTCCGAACTGGGTCAGCAATTCGCGCATGTGTTGAGCACCACCGCCAGACGCCGCCTGATAAGTCATGCTGGTCATCCATTCGACCAGGCCCGCCTTGTACAGCGCGCCGACGCCCATCAACATGCAACTCACCGTGCAGTTGCCGCCTATCCAGTTCCGCCCGCCTTTGTGCAGCGCCGACTGGATGACCGGCAAGTTCACCGGGTCCAGAATGATGACAGCGTCCGTCTGCATCCGCAAAGTGGAGGCAGCATCGATCCAGTGGCCGGTCCAGCCGGCGGCGCGCAGTTTTGGGAACACCGCGGTGGTGTAATCCCCCCCCTGCGCAGTGATGATGATGTCGCATTGCCGAAGCGCGGCAATGTCGGTCGCGTCTTGCAGCGTTGACACACGCGATTTCAGGATTGGCGCGACACCCCCCGCGTTGGAGGTCGAAAAAAAGACGGGCTCGATGAGCTCGAAGTCGCCTTCGGCCTGCATTCGGTCCATCAGCACCGAGCCAACCATTCCTCGCCAGCCCACAAGCCCCACTACCTTGCACGCGTTCATGTAAGTACCCCTCTTCGAACTGCAAAAGAATCATTGCCAGTTGCCCGGCTCGTCTGGCCGGGTGGGGCACGACGAACCGGGCTAAATCAGCCGGTTGTCGATTTGGTGCAAGCAGAGACCGCGGCGACCATGGCGTGCGTTGCCACAGGGCAGGCGCACGGGTGGGCGATCATGTTGCAAATCATGCCGAAATTATAGGCGAATCAGCGCCTGATCATTTCCACCACGGCGGTCCCCATCTCCGCCGTACCGACCAAGACAGTGCCCGGTGCGTGAATGTCGGCTGTTCGCAGGCCGCGCGCCAAAACGCCTTTGACGGCAGCTTCAATGCGTTGCGCCGCCTCCGGCTGGTTCAAGCTGAAACGCAACATCATGGCGGCACTGAGGATGGTGGCCAGGGGGTTGGCAACCCCTTTGCCGGCGATGTCCGGGGCACTGCCGTGGCTCGGCTCATACAAACCCTTGTTGGCCGCATTCAGGCTCGCCGACGGCAGCATGCCGATCGACCCCGTCAGCATGGCGGCTTCGTCGCTGAGAATGTCCCCGAACATGTTGCCAGTCACCAGCACGTCGAATTTTTTTGGCGCGCGCACCAGTTGCATCGCAGCGTTGTCAACATACATGTGCTCAAGTTCCACATCCGGATACTGCTGGCCGACTTCGGTCACTACATCCTTCCAGAACTGGAATGTCTCAAGCACGTTTGCCTTGTCGACACTGGTCACCCGTTTTTGGCGTTTGCGTGCAGCCTGGAATGCGACATGGGCGATGCGCTCTACCTCGGGCCGCGAGTAACGCATGGTGTCGAAAGCTTCTTCTGCTCCGGGAAAGTGACCGTCGGTGGCCGTTCGGCGCCCACGCGGTTGGCCGAAATAGATGTCGCCAGTCAACTCACGGATGATGAGAATATCCAGCCCCGCGATCAACTCCGGCTTGAGACTTGACGCGCCCACCAGTTGCTCGTAACAGATGGCTGGGCGGAAATTGGCAAACAGCCCGAGATGCTTGCGCAAGCCAAGTATGGCTTGTTCGGGTCGCAGCGGGCGGTCAAGTTTGTCGTACTTCCAATCCCCGACGGCGCCGAACAGAATGGCGTCGGCCGCTTTGGCAAGGTTCAGGGTCGCATCTGGCAGGGGATGACCGAAAGCTTCGTAGGCCGCTCCACCAACCAGGGCCGACTCAGTTTCGATCCGCAGATCGAGTGCGTGCAGCACCTTCACGGCTTCCACAACGATCTCTTTTCCGATACCGTCGCCCGGAAGGATTGCAATTTTCATGGTTCTGTTCTTCGATCAGGCGCGGGGCCAAAGAAATCTGCATGCAGTGTCACAAGGAGTCGCCCGAGATCAGCGTATGGGCCAGCCAGGGTTTTTCGGCCAGACGCGCGGTCTCGAATGCCCGAATCTTGTCCGCGTGGCGCAAGGTCAGACCAATGTCATCCAGGCCGTTGAGAAGGCAGAATTTTCGGAACGGTTGCACCTCGAATGGCAGCTCCCCACCGTGTGGCTGCACGACGACCTGGCGCTCCAGGTCGATCGTCAACACATACCCCGGGAATGCCAGGACTTCGTCAAACAACTGCGCCACCCGTGCTTCACCCATCACAATCGGCAGCAGCCCGTTCTTGAAGCTGTTGTTGAAGAAAATGTCGGCATAACTGGGCGCGATGATGGCCCGAAAGCCATATTGATCCAGCGCCCACGGCGCATGCTCGCGGGATGAGCCGCATCCGAAATTCTTGCGCGCCAGCAGGATCGAGGCACCCATGTAGCGCGGCTGGTTCAGCACGAAATCCGGGTTTGGCTTGCGGCTGTTCGGGTCCTGACCGGGAAAACCCGGATCCAGGTAACGCCACGCATCAAACAGATTTTGGCCAAACCCGGTCTTGCGGATTGATTTCAGGAACTGCTTGGGAATGATGGCGTCGGTATCGACATTTTCCCGATCCATTGGGGCGACCAGGCCCTTGTGCACGGTGAATTTTTGCATTACTTCTTCTTCACGGATTCTTCGATCTTCTCGCCTGCGCGCTGCAGATCCTGCCCGATGCCGCGAACGGTGTTGCAGCCACCGAGCAGAACGGCTACTGCCAGCAACAGCAAAAGTGACGACGTGCGCGGCATCACGCGGAACACCTGCTCAGGAGAATTTGCGGACATCTACAAAATGCCCGTGAATTGCGGCAGCCGCGGCCATGGCGGGGCTGACAAGATGGGTCCGACCGCCCGCGCCCTGGCGCCCTTCGAAATTCCGGTTGCTGGTGGAGGCACACCGCTCACCAGGCTCCAGGCGGTCGGCATTCATGGCCAGGCACATCGAGCAGCCAGGTTCACGCCACTCAAACCCGGCCGCCATGAAAATCTGGTGCAGCCCTTCGCGTTCGGCCTGCTGTTTGACCAGCCCCGAACCGGGCACCACCATCGCCAGTTTGACGTTGGATGCCACCCGTTGCCCCAAGCGTCGCACCACTGCAGCCGCTTCGCGCATGTCCTCGATCCGGCTATTGGTGCAGGAGCCGATGAACACCTTGTCGATGACGATGTCTTCCATCCGTTTTCCCGGCTCCAAGCCCATGTAGATGAGGGCATGTTCCATGGCAGAGCGGCGGTTGGCATCCTTTTCGCGCTCCGGGTCCGGTACACGGGCATCGATGCCCAGCACCATCTCGGGCGAGGTTCCCCAGGTGACCTGCGGCACCAGGCGTGACGCGTCCATGTCGACCACCGCGTCAAAATGTGCATCAGTGTCCGAATGCAGGGTGTGCCAAAACCGGACCGCATGCTCCCATTCCACACCGACTGGCGACAGAGCACGGCCATGCACATAGTCGATCGTCTTCTGGTCCACGGCAATCAGGCCGGCGCGCGCACCAGCCTCAATCGCCATGTTGCACACGGTCATGCGCCCCTCCATGCTGAGGGCGCGGATGGCCGCACCGGCGAATTCGATGGTGTAGCCAGTTCCGCCCGCGGTACCGATCTTGCCGATGATCGCCAGCACGATATCCTTGGCCACACAGCCGACGGGCAGCGTGCCCTCGACGCGCACCAGCATATTGCGTGCCTTCTTCGCCAACAGCGTCTGCGTCGCCAGCACGTGCTCCACCTCACTGGTGCCAATGCCGTGTGCAAGTGCTCCGAAAGCGCCATGGGTGGAGGTGTGTGAATCACCACAGACAACGGTCATCCCTGGCAGCGTAGCCCCCGTTTCCGGCCCGATCACATGCACAATGCCCTGTCGCTTGGACAAAAACGGAAAATAAGCTGCCGACCCGTATTGCCTGATGTTGGCATCGAGCGTGGAAATCTGCTCACGGCTGGTGCTATCGGTGATGCCGTCGTAACCGAGTTCCCAACCGGTGGTGGGCGTGTTGTGGTCCGCGGTGGCGACGACAGAACTGACGCGCCAGACCTGGCGGTTGGCTTGGCGCAGGCCCTCATAGGCTTGTGGACTCGTGACCTCATGCACCAGATGGCGATCAATGTACAGAATGGCCGTTCCGTCATCCTCGCTGTGGACGACATGGTCGTCCCAGATCTTGTCGTACAGGGTCCTGCCCATGGTTTCTGATTGCTGCATGTCCAGATTTTAGGGCCTGCCAGGCCAACCTGGCATCGCCCCGCCCGGGTTGGCCGCTCCTGTCTCAGCGCTGCGCAAGAGGTACCACGTTGCGTGCGGCGGACCCTGTATAGAGCTGGCGCGGTCGACCGATCTTGTATTCAGGATCACCGATCATCTCGTTGAGTTGTGCGATCCAGCCGACGGTTCGGGCCAGCGCGAAGATCGCCGTGAAGAGGGACGTCGGAATGCCAATTGCCCGCTGTACGATGCCCGAGTAAAAGTCGACGTTTGGATACAACTTGCGTTGCACAAAATAGTCGTCTTCGAGCGCAATTTTTTCCAGCGCCATGGCGAGCTTGAACAGGGGGTCGTTTTCCAGGCCCAGAGCGGTCAGCACCTCGCGGCAGGTTTCCTGCATCAGTTTGGCGCGTGGGTCGTAGTTTTTGTACACCCGGTGACCGAAGCCCATCAATTTGACGTTGGATGACTTGTCCTTTACCTGGGTGATGAATTCACCGACCTTGCTTACGCCCCCAATTTTCTGGATATCTTCCAGCATGTTGAGGCAAGCTTCATTCGCTCCACCGTGGGCAGGGCCCCACAGGCAGGCTACCCCGGCCGCAATCGCCGCAAAAGGATTGGTTCCAGAACTGCCGCACAACCGCACCGTGGAAGTGGATGCATTTTGTTCATGGTCTGCGTGCAGGATGAAGATACGGTCCAGCGCCCGTTCAATGACCGGATTGACAACGTATTCTTCACAGGGCGTCGCAAACATCATGTGCAGGAAGTTGCCGGCGTAGCTCAGGTTGTTCTTCGGGTACATGTACGGCTGTCCGGCGCTGTACTTGAAGGCCATCGCCACGAGGGTCGGCATTTTTGCGATCAGCCGGATTGCGGAAATCTCCCGGTGCTCGGGGTTGTTGATATCGGTGCTGTCATGGTAGAAGGCCGACAAAGCGCCAACCAGCCCGGTCATGATGGCCATCGGATGCGCGTCGCGACGAAAACCTCGCAGAAAAAACTGCATCTGTTCGTTCACCATGGTGTGGTTGGTGACAACTTTGGTGAACTTTGCTTTGGCTGCGACATCGGGCAAATTGCCGTACAAAAGCAAATAGCAGGTTTCCAGAAAGTCGCAATGGGTTGCCAACTGCTCGATTGGATAACCACGGTAAAGCAACTCGCCTTTGTCGCCGTCGATGTAAGTGATGTTCGACTGGCAGGACGCGGTGGAGAGGAATCCCGGGTCGTAGGTGAACATGCCGGTCTGACCATACAGTTTGCGGATGTCGATCACGTCCGGCCCGACGCTGCCGCCATAAATTGGCAAGTCGATGCTCGGACTGCCGTTGGAAAAGGTTAAGGTTGCCTTGTGGTCCATCGATTTCATATTTGCCCTTTCAGCGGTTTTTTCTCAGAAGTCCCAATACTTCATGCACGTCCGGACGGTTCAGGTCAGGGTCGAGGTCGCCCGGCTGCATTCGCCCCAGGTGCAGATCGAGCAGGTCGTTGTCGCCCAGTGCCATCAGTGCACCCAGTGCGTTGGCTTGTACCACGGTCATGCTGCCACCGTGTGTTTTCAGGAATCTTTCCAGAAACAGATCGTTCTCCAGCATGCCGCGCCGACAGCGCCAGACCAAGCGGCTCAAGCCCCGGGCGTCCAGCAGCGGGTCGGAGTGGTTCAACGTCATGCCATGGTCCGCACTGCGGGTCACACTGCGCGAAGCACCATCATTTCCTTGATCTTGCCGATGGCCCGCGTCGGGTTGAGGCCTTTGGGGCAAACGTCAACGCAGTTCATGATGGTGTGGCATCTGAACAGGCGGTAGGGGTCCTCCAGGTTGTCGAGGCGTTCGGCGGTGGCTTCGTCCCGGCTGTCAGCGATGAAGCGGTATGCCTGCAGCAAGCCTGCGGGGCCGACAAACTTGTCCGGATTCCACCAGAAACTAGGGCAACTGGTCGAGCAACTTGCGCACAGGATACATTCGTACAAGCCGTTCAACTCCTCGCGCTCCTGTGGGCTTTGCAAGCGTTCCTTTTCCGGTGGCACCGTGTCGTTGACAAGATAGGGTTTGATCGAGTTGTACTGCTTGAAAAATTGCGTCATGTCCACAATCAGGTCACGGATCACCGGTAGGCCTGGCAAGGGCTTGAGGGTAATGGTGGCAGGCAGGGTGTTCATGTTGGTCAGGCAGGCCAGGCCATTCTTGCCGTTGATGTTCATCGCATCCGACCCGCAAACCCCCTCGCGGCAGGAGCGACGAAACGAGATCGCCGGGTCCATGGCCTTGAGCTTCATCAATACGTCGAGCAACATGCGCTCGCTACCGTCCAGGCTTACCTGCAGCGTCTGCATGGTCGGCTTGGCATCACGATCGGGGTCGTAGCGGTAGATGTGGAAGGTACGCTGGTCCATGGCTGCTCCAATGCGGTCTGTCATTCGGGTTTCAGGCAATGCCGGGCTGATCGCATCAGAAAGTCCGCACCTTCAAGGGGACGGAGTCGACGGTTAGCGGCTTCATTTGAACGGCTTTGTAGCTCAGGCGATTGCCAGCGCTGTACCACAGGCTGTGTTTATGCCAGTCCACATCATTGCGTCCGTTGGGGTGTTCCGGCGTGTCACCGTAGTCGTGTACCGAATGTGCTCCCCGGCTCTCCTTGCGCGCTGCCGCCGACACAATCGTCGCCTGCGCCGACTCGATCAGATTCTCCACTTCCAGCGCCTCTATGCGGGCGGTATTGAATACCTTGGACTTGTCGGCCAGGTGAATACGGTTCACCCGTTCGCGAATGTCCGCGATCGCGCGCACACCCTCGTCCAACATCGCCTGGGTCCGAAACACGCTGGCATGTTTTTGCATGGTATTGCGGATGTCGTTCGCAACATCCTGCGCATATTCGCCCTCAACGGAGCCATCCAGCCGGGCGAGGCGCTCCAGCGCGCGTTGTGCCGCGTCGGCTGGTAGTGGTTTGTGGGACTCGTTGCGGTCGTTGCTGTCGACAATGTGATTTCCTGCGGCACGTCCAAACACCAGCAGATCCAGCAGTGAGTTCGTGCCGAGCCTGTTTGCGCCGTGCACGCTGACACAGGAGCATTCGCCCACCGCGTACAAGCCCGGTACGGGCGTGTTGTCATTGCCATCGTGTTGTGCCACAACCTGACCGTGGATATTGGTGGGAATACCGCCCATCTGGTAATGGATCGTCGGCACCACGGGAATCGCTTCCCGGGTGACATCGACATTGGCGAAATTGATTCCGATCTCATGGACCGATGGCAAACGCTTCATGATGGTGTCAGCGCCCAAGTGGTCCAGCTTGAGCAGCACGTAATCTTTGTTTGGCCCGCAACCACGTCCTTCCTTGATCTCCTGATCCATACAGCGAGAAATGAAGTCGCGTGGAGCCAGATCCTTCAAAGTAGGTGCGTAGCGCTCCATGAACCGCTCGCCCGTATTGTTGATCAGGATGGCACCTTCACCGCGGCAACCCTCAGTCAGCAACACGCCGGCGCCCGCTACCCCGGTCGGGTGGAATTGCCAAAACTCCATGTCTTCCAACGCCAACCCGGCGCGTGCTGCCATGCCCAGGCCGTCGCCAGTGTTGATAAATGCGTTGGTGGAGGCGGCAAAAATACGGCCGGCGCCTCCGGTTGCCAGCAAAGTGGTCTTGGCCTGCAGGATGTGCAGTTCCCCGGTCTCCATTTCGAGTGCGGTGACGCCCAGCACATCCCCATTGGCATCACGTATCAGGTCAAGCGCCATCCACTCGACGAAAAACGTAGTCCGCGCCTTGACATTCTGCTGATACAGCGTGTGCAGCATGGCGTGGCCTGTGCGGTCCGCCGCTGCACAGGCTCGCTCCACTGCCTTTTCGCCATAGTTCGCGGTGTGGCCACCAAACGGACGCTGGTAGATGGTTCCATCCGGATTGCGGTCAAACGGCATACCCATGTGCTCAAGGTCATACACCACCTTGGGTGCCTCGCGGCACATGAATTCGATCGCGTCCTGGTCACCCAGCCAGTCAGAGCCTTTCACCGTGTCGTAGAAGTGGTAGTGCCAGTTGTCCTCGTTCATGTTGCCCAACGAGGCACCTATGCCGCCCTGTGCCGCCACCGTGTGTGAGCGGGTCGGGAATACCTTCGACAGGACGGCGACATTCAAACCGGCGCGGGCCAGTTGCAGGGAGGCCCGCATGCCCGAGCCGCCGGCGCCGACGATCACGACATCAAATTTGCGCTTGCTGATGGAATATGTCATTGGTTGAAATGATTCAATGAAGAGCGGAGACGGCGTCGCGAATTACAGCCGCCACAGCACCTGGATGGCCCATCCGGTACAGCCGACCAGCCACACGATGGAGAAAATTTGCAGCCCAAGGCGTACCGAAACCGGTTTGACATAGTCCATCCAGATGTCGCGCACTCCGACCCAGGCGTGCAACAGCAATGAAATGATGACGACAAAGGTCAAAACCTTCATCCACTGCGCCGCGAAAATGCCCGCCCACCGGTCGTATCCCACAGGCCCGCGCGTGAGCAACACCTGAGCCAGCACGATGGCCGTAAAGGCGGCCATGATGCCAGCCGTGACACGCTGGCTGAGCCAATCCCTGAGGCCGTAATGCGCTCCGACCACAATACGTTTTGAGCCGTAGTTCACTGCCATGTCCATACGTCCTGCAATAAAAGAAGGGAGATGATCAAACGAATCCGGACGCTCCGCGATGCGGGTATCAGGCCGGTTCGAAATGCATGCGCCACGGAGAAGTCGTCAGTACCAACCGAACAACTTGGCGCCAAGAACGAGCGTCAGACTCAGGCTCAGCACAAGCGTGACCGCCGCGGACTGTCGGCCGAATTCCTTGCTGACGGCGTGGTTGACATCCATCCACAGGTGTCGCAAACCGGCAATCAGGTGATGCAGGTAGGCCCATATGAGCGCCAATACGACCAGCTTCACGGTCCACCCCGGAACACCAGCCACACCTTGTGAGAACACGTTCTTGAAGCGGGCAAACGAGATCTCCGATGACACGGAGGCATCAAACATCCAGATGATGAACGGCAGCAACAAGAACATGACCGCTCCGCTGACGCGATGCAGGATGGACACTATTCCCGCCAATGGCAACCTGTATCCCGGTAAGTCCCGCAGTAGGTGGATGTTGCGAAACTCCGGGCGTTTGGCGCTGGTCGAGGTGTCAAGTTCTGTCATGGATTTGATGTGGTCTTATCAACCGCTTAACCGTCCGGGGTGGTACTGACCTTGGTCAAAATTCTATTGCATCATTTGGTTCTGACACTTGGCAGCAAGGAAAGCCCGTCGAGTTCGCATGTTTGGGTCCAATCGGCGGGCGCGCGGTCATTTGAGCTGGTTGCGATAGTGGTGCTTGTCCGTGCGGTACATGCCTCGGCGAAGTTCCATTGGCTTGTTATGGTAGGTGTAGGCCGTGCGCTCGACACTCAACAGGGGAGTGTCTGGCGCCAGCGCCAGCAGCCGAGCCTGCTGCACATCGGCGAGG
Source organism: Betaproteobacteria bacterium (assembly GCA_031416215.1). Classification (GTDB taxonomy): domain Bacteria; phylum Pseudomonadota; class Gammaproteobacteria; order Burkholderiales; family Burkholderiaceae_C; genus CAISIP01. Next base: position 17,889 of record JANOTG010000038.1, on the reverse strand, counting down.
ACAGCACGGATTTTCTCTTCGGCACGCACCATCCTGACGCCAAAATCGGTTTCAAACATGGCGTACATCGGTCCGCGGTAGCTGGTAAGCCGTTCAGCCGTCAATCCCTTGAACGGTCCGCCGGGCAGCCATATGTCCTCGAGGATGGTCGGCTCGCCGGCGAAAGACAATATGCGCCGCAGTTGCAATACGGCGTCGCCTGGCCGGATTGCAAGTGCGCGTGCGATTTCCGCGCTTGCCCGGCTGCGGCGGCAGTCGACGATCAGGCGTTCTGCCGGGCCCTCGCTGTTCCGGTCACCCATATCCGGCACCAGCTTGAGAAAGCGGTACTGCATTTGTTGTTCGGCATGGGTCGCGACAAACGTACCCTTTCCCTGGCGCCGTACCAGCAGGTTTTCGGCCGCGAGTTCGTCGATGGCCTTGCGCACCGTTCCCTGGCTGACCCGAAAGCGTGCGGCGAGTTCGAATTCGCTGGGAATTGCGTCGCCGGGCTTCCATTCGCTGGCCTGCAGGCCCTTGAGCATCAAAATTTTGATCTGCTGGTACAACGGGCTGTATGCCGGAGCGGCGTCAGCAATGGGTGTCGGCGCAGGCTCATAGCGCTGCAGCGCGGTTTCGGTGCTGATAACTGGCACGGCGGGGCGCGGCTGCAACAGCGGTGGGTCGGTATGCTGGCGCATGTGGCCAATCATATCTTATATAAGACATAAGACAAGTTGACTGGCAGCTGCGTTCACGGGTAGACTTGAGGGTGGTCGCGTTTCACCACTGCTACCCGGTCGGAAGCCTGTTGATGACGATTTTCACCCAAACTTTCTGGAGCGTTTCCCCATGAGCAAGACCCCCGTTCGAGTCGCCGTTACTGGTGCCGCCGGTCAAATTGGTTACGCGTTACTGTTCCGGATTGCCAGCGGTGCGATGCTCGGCGCGGACCAGCCAGTGATCCTGCAATTGCTTGAAATTCCCGACGAGAAGGCACAAAATGCGCTCAAGGGCGTGATGATGGAACTGGAGGATTGCGCCTTTCCCTTGCTGGCCGGCATGGAGGCGCATGGTGACCCGATGACAGCATTCAAGGGCACTGATTACGCGCTGTTGGTCGGCGCCCGTCCGCGCGGACCTGGCATGGAGCGTGCCGACTTGCTGGCGGCAAATGCGCAGATTTTCACGGCGCAGGGCAAGGCGTTGAACGCGGTGGCAAGTCGCAACGTCAAGGTGCTGGTGGTTGGCAATCCAGCCAACACCAATGCCTACATTGCTATGAAGAGCGCCCCGCAGCTGCCGCGGCGCAATTTCACGGCAATGTTGCGCCTCGACCACAACAGGGCATTGAGCCAGATCGCAGCCCGAACGGGCAAGCCGGTGGCGGAAATAGAGAAGCTGGCGGTTTGGGGCAATCATTCCCCGACGATGTATGCCGACTACCGTTTTGCGACCGTCGGCGGGCAAAGTGTCAAGCAATTGATAAACGACCATGACTGGAACGTCCATACATTCCTGCCCACAGTAGGCAAACGTGGCGCAGCAATCATCGCCGCGCGTGGTGTGTCCTCGGCGGCGTCGGCGGCCAACGCGGCGATCGACCACATGCACGATTGGGCGCTGGGCACCAACGGGAAGTGGGTGACGATGGGGATCGCATCCGATGGTCAGTATGGCATTCCGAAAGACACGATATTTGGCTTCGCAGTCACCTGCGCCGGCGGCGAGTACCAGCTGGTCGAGGGGCTTGAAATTGATGCGTTCAGCCAGGAGTGCATCAACAAGACCCTCAAGGAGTTGCAGGACGAGCAGTCAGGCGTGGCGCATCTGCTGTAGGCGGTGAAGCACCCGCGCGAGATTCTTCTGGGGGCACAGTCGGCGACAGCTCTGTTGCCGGTGTGTGACCACTACAGCGGTGTCGAAGCCCGCATGCGCAAGAGTCTCGCACTGCAGGCTGAAATGACACAAGAGTTTGGTGCCTGCGTGTTTGATGTGACACTCGATTGTGAGGACGGAGCAGCGGTCGGAGGGGAACTGGACCATGCACAAATGGTTGTGGCGCTGGCCCGCGACGCCGTCGCAGCCGCATCGGCGTCCGAGGTCCGGGACTCGCCGCGTGTCGCAGCGCGGGTGCATCCAGTCGACCATGGCGCCTTCAACCAGGACATCCAGGTTTTGGCGGGAAGCGGCTTTGCCGGCTGGTGCCACCTGATGGTGCCGAAAATCGAGTCGATCAGAGACGTTGACCGGGCGGTTGCTGCGCTGGCCGCGTTGCCGCAGCCGGATGCCCGTGCCCTGCCAATTCATGTTCTGCTGGAGTCCCCCGCTGCAGTCCATAGAGCCTACGAAATCGCTGCGCATCCCAGGGTGCAATCCGTCAGTTTCGGTTTGATGGATTTTGTTTCGGCTCACGGGGGTGCGATCCCGTCCAGCGGGATGCAGGGGGCAGGGCAGTTCAGCCATCCGTTGGTGATGCGTGCGAAGCTGGAGATCGCCGCCGCCTGCCATGCTGCTGGGAAAGTTCCATCCCACTGCGTGGTGACCGAGATACACGATTCAGCTGCGGTACGGCAGGCTGCCGGCGTGGCCGCCCGCAGCCTGGGGTACACGAGAATGTGGAGTATCCACCCGACGCAAATCCGGCCAATCCTGGAGGCCTTTGCGCCAGACTCTGGCGCGGTCGCCGAGGCTGTTGAAATAATCGTTGCTGCGCAAGCGGCACAATGGGCTCCGATCAGCCACCGCGGCCAGTTGCATGATCGAGCCAGTTATCGATTTTTTTGGCAGGTGCTGGAGCGCGCCCATGGAACGGGCCGCAGCTTGCCGCCACCTGTCGCCACGTATTTTGAGACCGCGCGCCTGAACCAAGGAGGCTCCCATGTTGAAGTGCCTTTGGCGTAACTGCCGAGCCTTATTGTTGTGGATACTTGCCGTCGCCTGCTCAGGGGTATTGCAGGCCCAGACCAAACCGCGGGTCGACCCGGGTGCGAGCAGGCGCGATGCCCGGGTTCTGGCGCGCAATACTGCCGCTGAAGTGCGTGCTCCCTTGAGTGAAGCCGAGTTGGCCATCGCATCGAGGGTTCACGCTGGCCGGTTGCCGTGTGAACTTGGTCAAACAGTGCTGCTGACGCCCGACCCGGCTGTGGCGGGTTATTTCACGCTCGTTCTTGGAAAGTCCAGCTACCGGGTTTCGCCCGAGGAGACCACCACGGGAGCGATCCGGCTGGAGGACAAGGCGGCTGGAATCGTCTGGCTGCAATTGGCCAATAAGTCAATGCTGATGGACCAGAAGCTCGGTCGCCGGCTGGCCGACGAATGCCAGAGTCCCGAGCAGGTGCTTGTGGCCCAAGCGATGCTGGTCAACCCGCCCGTCAGTGTGCTCGACAGTGTCGCCCCGACCATCGTCAACCAGGTCGTGGAGTAGTAGTCGGTGCCTTAAATCCGACCAGATAGTATCTTTCCAAGGAGCCCTAGATGTTGCAAAGCTACCGTACCCATGTTGCCGAACGCGCCGCGCTCGGCATTCCACCGTTGCCACTGTCGGCGGCCCAGACCGCGGCCTTGATCGAGTTGCTCAAAGCGCCACGTACTGCGGGTTCTGTCGACGAGGGTGCTTTCATGCTCGATCTGATCACGCACCGTGTGCCGGCGGGCGTCGATGATGCGGCCAAGGTCAAGGCGAGTTACCTGGCAGCGGTTGCGCACGGGATCGAGAAATGCGATCTGATCAGCCGGACACTGGCGACTGAACTGCTTGGCACCATGCTGGGTGGGTACAACATCGGCCCGCTGGTTGCACTGTTGGCCGACGACACCGTGGCGCCGGTGGCTGCGGCAGGATTGAAGAAAACCCTGCTGATGTTCGATCAGTTTCACGATGTCAAGGAACTGGCGGACAAGGGAAACCGACATGCCCGGGAGGTGTTGCAAAGTTGGGCTGATGCCGAATGGTTTACCAGCCGTCCGGAGGTACCGGCCAGCATCACGGTCAGTATCTTCAAGGTGGCGGGCGAGATCAATACCGACGACTTGTCGCCCGCACCCGATGCCTGGAGCCGCCCCGACATCCCCTTGCATGCGCTTGCGATGCACAAGAATCCGCGTCCGGGAGTCACGCCGGAGCAGGACGGAAAACGCGGGCCGGTCAAATTCATCGAGGACTTGCGCGCACGTGGGCACCAGGTTGCCTATGTAGGCGACGTGGTCGGCACCGGCTCCAGCCGCAAGTCGGCCACCAATTCCGTCTTGTGGTTTACCGGCCAGGATATTCCGTTTGTTCCGAACAAGCGCTTTGGTGGCGTGTGCCTGGGCAGCAAGATCGCACCGATCTTCTACAACACGATGGAAGATTCGGGGGCGTTGCCGATTGAACTCGACGTGACCCTTATGAACATGGGCGACGTCGTCGAATTGCGTCCGTACGCCGGTCAGGCGCTGAAGGACGGCAAGGTCATCGCCCAATTCGCCATCAAGAGCGAGGTCCTGTTTGATGAGGTCCGTGCAGGTGGGCGCATTCCGTTGATTATCGGGCGCGGGTTGACGGCCAAGGCGCGGGAGGCTCTCGGTCTGCCCCTGAGTACCCTGTTCCGGTTGCCGCAGAACCCGGCGGCCACGCAGCGCGGTTTCACACTGGCGCAAAAAATGGTGGGCCGGGCGGTAGGCCTGCCTGTCGGCCAGGGTGTGCGCCCTGGCACCTATTGCGAGCCACGCATGACGTCAGTGGGATCGCAGGACACAACCGGGCCGATGACTCGGGACGAGCTGAAGGATCTGGCGTGCCTGGGCTTCAGCGCCGACCTTGTGATGCAATCGTTCTGTCACACGGCGGCCTATCCGAAGCCGGTGGACGTGAAGATGCACCATGAACTGCCGGACTTCATCAGCACGCGCGGTGGCATCAGCCTGCGCCCGGGCGACGGCATCATCCACAGCTGGCTGAACCGTATGTTGCTTCCCGATACGGTTGGAACCGGAGGCGACAGCCACACGCGGTTTCCGATCGGCATCAGCTTCCCCGCCGGCTCTGGCCTGGTGGCGTTCGGCGCAGCCACAGGCGTCATGCCACTTGATATGCCGGAGAGCGTATTGATTCGATTCAAGGGCTCGCTGCAGCCTGGCGTCACCCTGCGTGACCTGGTGAATGCGATCCCGCTCTATGCCATCAAGGCCGGACATCTGACCGTAGCGAAACAGGGCAAAAAGAACATTTTCTCCGGAAGGATCTTGGAGATCGAAGGTTTACCTGATCTGAAAGTGGAGCAGGCGTTTGAATTGAGCGACGCCTCCGCCGAGCGCTCGGCGGCAGGTTGCACGGTGCATCTGGACAAGGCGCCGATCATTGAGTACATCACCAGCAACATTGCGATGCTCAAGTGGATGATTGCCACTGGTTATGCGGACGTGCGCACCATCAAGCGACGTATCGACGCGATGCAGGCCTGGCTCGCCAATCCGGCCTTGATGAAGGCCGATGCCGATGCCGAGTACGCAGCCGTGATCGAGATTGATCTTGCCGACGTACACGAACCGATCGTAGCCTGCCCGAACGACCCGGACGACGTCAAGACCCTTGGCGATGTGGCCGGCTCTCCAATCGACGAAGTGTTCATTGGCAGTTGCATGACCAACATCGGACATTTCCGTGCAGCGTCCAAGCTGCTGGAGAACAAGCGCGATATTCCGGTCAAGTTGTGGATGGCGCCACCGACCAAGATGGATGCCAAGCAATTGAGTGACGAGGGGCACTATGGCGTGTTGGGATCTGCTGGCGCACGCATGGAGATGCCCGGTTGCAGTCTGTGCATGGGCAACCAGGCACAGGTGAAGGAGGGCGCTACCGTGTTCAGCACTTCGACGCGCAACTTTCCCAACCGTTTGGGCAAGAACTCCAATGTGTATTTGGGGTCAGCGGAGTTGGCGGCCATCTGCTCCAAGCTCGGGCGTATCCCCACCAAGGAGGAGTACATGGCCGACATGGGTGTGTTGACCGCCGCCAGCGCAAGCGTCTACCAGTACCTGAACTTCGACCGGATAGCCGAGTTCACCGACGCGGCAAAAGAAGTTGCGTCGGCTTAGGGGTCGCCGCACGGGTCGGCCTTCGCGCTGACCGCGCGCCGGCAAGCGTGCACCAGATGGTGTTGCTGCAAAAATTACCGGCATTGCAGCCAGTCGCGAGTCCGGCGCTGCAAGGTTGCGCCTGGTGTCGGGTTGGCCGGCGGATGGCGGATGCCTTATTGCAACTCAAACAGGTGCTGCAGGCTGAACGCGATTGACGCCACGAGCACGGTACAGCCGAGCAGCATGGCTACGACCAGGGCGCCAACAGTCAACCAGTTGGTGGCGCCATCGGGATGCTCTGGTGCCGCGCTGGTGTTGAACCGCTGGTTCCAGTCCTGGATGTCGGTCAGGCCGTACACGATGGCTGTTAGTGCACATGCAGCAAAAACGAACCCGACGATCGGAACCAGCAACCAGGACAGACGATCATCGAGGCCGAAGTGGCGGGCGCGCCATATGCCGTAGATGCCCGCCGCGCTGAATACTGGCAACAACCATCCGACAAGATCGGCGCGCCCATGCAGATAAAAGCGGTGCAGCCCGAACAGGCCTGCGACCAGTGCCAGCCACGCGGCAAGTGTCTTGTTGCGCAACGGGGTGGCAGAAATTCGCAGTTCAAGCTGTGTCATTGGCGATGTGGGGTACTGCTTCCCGTTATAATGGAAGGCTTTTCAGTGTGTTGCTGGCCGGGTGGCCATGTTACGTGTCTCAACGCTGAAACAATGGCAGGAAGTGATTTTTGCCGCCCCCGAAGGATTCATTATGGTCGTTATCCGACTTGCCCGTGGTGGCGCCAAGGCGCGCCCGTTTTTCAATATCGTGGTGGCAGACAAGCGCACCCGCCGCGACGGTCGCTTCATCGAGCGCATTGGCTTTTACAACCCGATCGCGACCGCGAACGAGGAAAGCATCCGCATCGCACAGGACCGTATGACCTACTGGAAGAGTGTTGGGGCACAAGCTTCTACCACGGTCGAGCGCCTGATTGCGCAGGCAGCCAAAAAGGCAACTTGATTCGCCTGGTCCCGAGCAGGCCCGGTATGCGATAGCAGGGTGGGGTTGCCCGATGTTTCCCCAACATGACGCGGTCGATCTGCCGCCCGATGCAATTGAAGTAGCGCGCGTGGCGGAACCTTGGGGAGTCAAGGGCTGGTTCAAGTTGCATGCCTATAGCGCCGACCCGCAGGCGCTCTTTTCCTCGAAACGCTGGTTTCTGCTACCGCCACAGAGCGTCCACAGGGCGGACTCCACTCCGGTGCCGGCGTCAGTCTTGCGTATCAGCGAAGCACGGGAACATGGGGCTCACATCGTGGCGCTGGCCCATGGTTTTGATGATCGGGACAAGGCGCTGGGTCTGCGCGGGTCGCGTGTATTCATACCCCGCTCCGGCTTCCCCAGCACCGCGCCTGACGAGTATTACTGGGTCGACCTGATTGGTCTTGACGTGGTGAATCGCGACGGACAGGCCCTGGGGCGCGTTTCGGAATTGCTGGCGACGGCCGCGCAAACGGTGCTGGTGTGTCAACTCGATCTCGGCGGAAAATCCATCGAGCACATGATTCCCTTCGTGGCCAAGTATGTGGACTCGGTGGATTTGGAGGGGCGGCGCATCCAGGTCGATTGGCAGGCCGATTACTGACCGGGATTCGCCGATGCGGTTTGATGTCATCACCTTGTTTCCCGAACTGTTTACGCCCTTTCTCCAGGTGGGAGTGACAAGGCGCGCCTTTGAGTCCGGTTTGGTCGATGTACACCTGTCCAACCCGCGTGAATTTGCAAGCGGCAATTACCGCAGGGTAGACGACCGGCCTTTCGGCGGCGGGCCCGGCATGTTGTTGATGGCCGAGCCGCTTCACGCCTGCCTGGCGGCGATCCGGGTGCGCCGCGCGGCGGCTGCACCCGTGGTGCTTTTTTCGCCCGTCGGTCAAACCCTGCGCCATGCCGTCGTGCAGCGCTGGGCCAGCAGCGAAGGTGCCATCCTGGTGTGCGGCCGTTACGAGGGTGTGGATCAGCGGTTTATAGACAGCGAGGTGGACGAACAACTCAGCCTGGGCGACTTTGTCCTGTCCGGGGGCGAACTGGCCGCCATGGCTTTGCTCGACGCGGTGGCTCGGCTCCAGCCCGGCGTACTGAGCGACGACGATGGATACCTGCAGGATAGTTTTAACCCGGCAATCGACGGTCTGCTTGACGCGCCGCATTTCACCCGTCCTGAGGTGTGGCGCGGGCTTGCCGTGCCAGGGCCGTTGTTGTCCGGGCACCACGGGCAGATCGAACGCTGGCGACGCGATAAGCGTCTCTTGCTGACGCAGAACCACCGGCCCGATCTGATCCTGCAGGCACGCCAATGCGGTCTGCTGAGCCCGCGGGATGAAGAATGTTTGGCTGGCCTTGCGGCTGGCGCCCAGTGACCCAGCGGTCGGCGCATCCAGACTTGTTATACTGGAGGGCTGTCCGATCCTCTGTTCGGCCGCCTCCGCGTTCGTCGGAGGCCTAACACGCCATGTCGGCGTTGGCGCAAACATGATCTGTAGAGGAAACCATGAACCTGATCCAAACCCTGGAGCAAGAAGAAATTGCCCGTCTCGGGAAGAAAATCCCTGATTTCGCCCCTGGTGATACTGTGGTGGTGAGCGTGAACGTTGTCGAGGGCACTCGCAAGAGGGTGCAGGCCTACGAGGGCGTGGTGATTGCCAAGCGCAATCGCGGTCTCAACAGCGGCTTTATTGTGCGCAAGATTTCCAGCGGCGAAGGCGTGGAGCGTACCTTCCAGACCTATAGTCCGTTGATCGCGGGCATCGAAGTCAAGCGCCGCGGTGATGTGCGCCGCGCCAAGCTTTATTATTTGCGCGACCGCAGCGGCAAGTCGGCACGTATCAAGGAAAAGCTGTCCTCCAAGAAGGCGGTCGCCGCTTAACTGCGGCGCTGTCGGGTCAAGGCCGCCGTGCAGAATGCCCGGGCGGCCTTTTTTTCACTTGACACGATGTCTGACGCATTGAAGGCCGCCGTACCGCTGTCCAAATTGCCCGGCTTCGACCCGCGCCGGGTTCCCGTTCAGTCGGTTGACGGGCATTTACCTGCGGTACGGGGGACGCAACTGCATGCCGCGTCGCTGCGGGCACGGTTCGATGCGCCTCCCGTCTGGACGCCAGAGTTCTCCATCGAGCCGCGTTATGCGGATCGGTCGTGTGTTGCTGCATCCGTGCTGGTGCCGATTGTTTTGCGTGAACAGCCCACAGTGTTGCTGACGCAGCGCACGGGTCATTTGTCAACCCATTCCGGCCAAATCGCCTTCCCTGGCGGAAAACATGACCAACAGGACGCAGACCTCGTGGCCACTGCCTTGCGTGAAGCGCGGGAGGAGGTGGGTCTGAGCCAGCACTTTGTGCACGTGTTGGGTGCGCTTCCGGTCTATGTGACCGGCAGTGCGTTCGTCATCACCCCGGTTGTGGCGCTGGTACGTGACGGCTTCACCCTGGAGCGCAACGTGAATGAAGTCGAAGACATGTTTGAGGTCCCGTTGGAATTCCTGATGGATCCGGCAAACCACCGCTGGCACCAGCACGTATCACAGGGAGTTGCGCGCCACTGGATTTCCATGCCATTTCACGATGGCACCTCGGAGCGGTTTATCTGGGGTGCCACTGCCGGCATGTTGCGCAATCTGTACCGGTTCCTGGTCGCCTGAGCTCGGGCACGCGTATACCGAGCCATAACCCTGCTTGGCTTGGTCGTGTTGTGATTGCAGCCCGTATCATCTGCCCATGAGTTTCATAGCAATCCTCATGGCGCTGATGATCGAGCAGGCCCGCCCGATGGCGCGCGGCAATCCGATCCACGGATGGTTGCGCAGTTGGGTGCGCTGGGCGGCACGCAGTTTCGATGCCGGACGACCACAACAGGCGGCACTTGCGTGGAGCTTCGCCGCGCTGTTGCCGACGTTGCTGGTGTTTGCCGTGTATTGGTCGCTGTCGTTGTTCACAGGCTGGCCGCTGGCCGTGCTCTGGAGCGTGTTGGTGTTGTACATCACGCTCGGGTTTCGGCAGTTCAGCCACCACTTCACCGGTATCCGAAATGCCCTGGATGATGGGGACGAGAGCAAAGCGCGCCAGTTGCTGGGTGAGTGGCGGCAACAGGAAACCGGAACGCTGTCCCACAGTGCACTGGTTGGACAGGTCATCGAGCACTCGGTGATCGAAGCGCATCGCCATGTTTTTGGGGTGATTGCCTGGTTCTCGGTTCTCGCAGCGTTTGGTTTTGGCCCTGCTGGCGCCGTGTTTTACCGACTGTGTGAATTTGTGCCGCGTTACTGGAGCCACCGCAGCCTGGCAACGCTGCAACCGGTGAGCCAGGCGTCGCAATCGATGGCTCAGCAGGTCTGGCAATGGGTGGACTGGTTGCCAGCGCGAATCACTGCGATAGGTTTCGCCGTAGTGGGCAGCTTCGAGGAGGCCATAGAGAGTTGGCGCAATTACCAGCAACGAGGCCACGGTACCAATGATGGCGTCATTCTCAGTGCCACGGCGGGAGCCATCAATGTCCGCCTGGGCGACGGTGCCCCAGACACCCCGATCGAAACGAACCCGGTAGCGGACGGGGAGGTCGGTCCGGGTCCAACTTCCAGTGCAGGCGGGATCGGGCAGGCACCGTACATCGGTCATTTGCGTACGGTTGTGGGGTTGGTCTGGCGTTCGGTGTTGATGTGGATGATCCTGCTGTTTCTGCTGTCGCTGGCGCGCCTGTTGGGCTGAGCCTGTCGGGACGGCGACGCATTCATCAGTAACGCTGTTGTGACAGCTCGGCAAACAACTCCTGGTAGATGCGGTAGCGCTCCGGATGGATACCCGGCGCCGGTGGACTGGCACCGATTGCCTCGATCACGGAGCAGCCAGGCTCGTGCAAGTGGGTGCAGTTGTAAAAGCGGCAGCGGCCGACATGTGCCTTGAAGTCTGGCATCAGATGACTGAGTTGCATTGGCAACACATGGTGCAGGCCGAATTCCTGAAAACCAGGCGAGTCGATCACCGCTGATCGATGGTCGTTACCGAGCCAATACCAGGTGGTGCTTGTCGTGGTGTGTTTGCCGCTGCGCAGGGCGAGTGACAACTCGCCGGTTTGGGCCAACGCGCCCGCGGCAACCTGGTTGATAAGCGTGCTCTTGCCTGCACCCGAAGGCCCCAACACCAGTGTCGTCTTGCCGAGCAAGTGGGCCATGAGTTGCTCGCGTTCATCAGCCAGTCCGTGTTTCAACGAGCAGGGCCACACCGTATAGCCCATGTCCCGGTAGGCCTGCAGCCAGTCCCAGGCGCGCGTGAATGGCAACTGCATGTCCTGCTTGTTGAGCACGATTAGCGGTGCAATCTGCTCCGCTTCTGCGGCGATCAGGGCGCGGCTGAGCTGGTTGGTGGAAAAGGCCGGCTCGGCTGCGATCAGGATCAGCACCTGGTCGAGATTGGCGGCGAACGACTTGACACGCAATTCGTCGCGGCGGTAGAACAGGTTGCGGCGTGGGGCAATCGTCTCTATCGTGCCCTCGTCCTGGGACACGCGCCAGGTGACCCGGTCGCCGACCACGCCAGCGCTCTTTTTGCCGCGGGAATGGCAGATGACGCGGTGTCCGTCTTCGGCCTCCACCAGAAAATGCCGTCCGTAATTGGCAATGATCAGGCCATGCTGCAGTTTGGCGCCAGAGGTCAAGCGCGCATTCCGTGTGTTTTACCTGCGTTCCGCGTCATTGCACAAGGGCGTCTGTGGCCGCCGCGCACGTGAAGTCAGTCACGGAGATACCGTGCACATCATGCGTGTTGAACCGTACCACGCACTGATTGAAACTGACCACGAGTTCAGGGTGATGATCCTGCACATGCGCCACAAACGCCACCGCATTGACGAAGGCGATGGTCTGGTAGTAATTGGCGAAGCGATAGGTTTTGCCAATCGTCAGGTTATGGCCCTCACCCTGCAGGGTCCAGCCATGCAGTTGGGCCAGCTGGGTCACAATCTCGGTCGCTGTCAGTGCGCGCCTTGGGGTGGTCGACCAGTCTTTTTTCTTGAGCATGCTGTTCATCGGTGTGCCACTGCGGCCTCAGGCAGCCATCCTCGCCATGCGTTCCAGCGCCGGTGGATGGGAATAATAAAAAGTCACATAGACCGGATCTGGGGTCAAAGTCGATGCATTGTCCTCGTACAGCTTGAGCAATGCGCTTGACAGGTCCGCCGGGTTTGTTTGCGCCACGGCGTACGCATCCGCCTCGAATTCGTGTTTGCGCGATACCCAGGCCATCCACGGCGACAGGAACATCGAGAATACCGGCACGACCAGCATGAAAAGCAGCAGCGCCAGTGCGTCATTGGATGCGCCGGCACTGAGATCAGGCTGGACTCCCAGCGCGACAAAAAACCAGGACTGTGTTGCCAGCCAGCCGAGCAATGCAAAGCCGACCAGGCTGAAGGCAAAGAGGCTGGCGATCCGTTTGACAATGTGTTTGTGGCGGAAGTGGCCCAACTCATGTGCCAGCACGGCGTCAACCTCGGCCGCGGACAATTTGGCCAGCAAGGTGTCGTAGAACACGACCCGTTTGGCAGCACCAAATCCGGTGAAGTACGCGTTGGCATGCGCGCTACGGCGGCTTCCATCCATGACGAACAGCCCTTTGGCGGCAAAGCCGCAGCGTTGCATCAGCGCGTTGACCCGGCTCTTCAGAGACTCGTCTTCCAGCGGTTTGAACTTGTTGAACCAGGGCGCAATCAAGGCCGGGTAGACCATCAGCAACATCAGATTGAAACCCATCCATACCGCCCAGGCCCACAACCACCATGACGGGCCTGCCGCCGCCATCAACCACAGGATCACGGCAACGATGGGGATGCCGATCAACGCACCGACCAGCGCCGATTTGAACAGGTCGACCAGCCAAAGACGCAGGCTCATCTTGTTAAAGCCAAAACCCTGCTCGATCACAAATGTCTGGTACCAGGCCACTGGCAGTTCCATCAGGCTGCCTACCAGCACGAATGCCACCAGCAATGTGATTTGCTGGGCCATGCCGGCTCCCATCAAAACCAGCAGCCCGCGATTCAGCGCGTCGAGACCGCCCAGCAGAGTCCAGCCCAACAACACGGCCGCGCCCAAGGCCAGTTCCAGCACGCCAAACCGGGTCTTGGCGATGGTGTAGTCGGCTGCTTTCCGGTGCGAAGCAAGCGTCACGGTCTGCGCGAACTGTGCCGGCACCGTGTCGCGGTGCGCGAATACATGCCGCACCTGGCGTGAGGCGAGCCAGAACTTGAGCAAGGTGCCAGCGGCCAGAGCCAAGGCGAAACAGACGGTCATGGCGTTGGCAGGCGAAATCAGGTCAGGCATCGGATGGTGGTGCAGTAGAAGGTCGAGGTCGCGAGTTTATGTGCTATCCGTGCCGCTGTCGCGTTGCCGCACGTGTTGCCCGTTTGCCGTCGGCGACAATTGGGGCATGACAGAACCCAACCCCGTGCTCCCAAAGTCTGACCAGAATCTGGTGTGGCTGGATTGCGAAATGTCCGGTCTGGAGCCGGTCACTGAACGTCTGCTGGAAATTGCCGTCATCGTCACCGGACCGCATCTCGAGCCGCGGCTGGAGGGACCGGTGCTCGTGATCCACCAAAGCAATTCCGTGCTCGATGCCATGGACGCCTGGAATAAAGGTACCCATGGCAAGAGTGGCTTGGTCGACAAGGTCCGCGCATCCACCGTGACCGAAGCGCAAGCCGAGCAGCAGGTGCTGGACTTCATCGCCCGGTATGTACCCAAAAACACGTCACCGCTGTGCGGCAACACCATCAGCCAGGACCGCCGCTTTCTGGTGAACTACATGCCCCGGCTGGAAGCTTATCTGCACTACCGCAACCTGGACGTAAGCACATTGAAGGAGCTGGCCAAGCGCTGGCGGCCCGACCTGCACAGCGCGTTCAAGAAGCAGCAGGCGCACACGGCACTGGCGGATGTACATGAGTCTATTGATGAACTGGTCTATTACCGCACCCACTTCCTCAAAATGGGTGTTTAGGCCATCGCCGACCGTGTCCCAGTCAGGAAGGTTGCGCCGCCGCACTCGAAGGGCATCGGTGAAAACCCGAATCCATGGCATAATCAGAGGCTGCGCTGCTTACGGTAGCGTGCTAGTGCATCTCCCCTCACACACCTGGCCCGCCAAAGGGCCTCTCTAGAGTGCAGCCCGGACGCTGCGGCCAACCCGTTTGGCACTGAGTTTCGTTTGATGGTTGATGTTTTTTGACCATTGACGACTCTGTCGCGGCTTGCCGCGTGGGGCGTGAGAAAGTTTGACCATGAACGATGCATTTGAATTGCAGGGCGACGTTGCGCTCGCCACTTTGACCTCTTCTACCTCGGAACCTTTTGCGCACGATGCGCCGACAGCGGTGTTATCAGAGCCAGCCGGTTTGGTGGCTGCCGACATGACGTCGCCGCTGGTCGAAGACGTGGTGCCGAATGGCTTTGCCAGGATGGGTATCGCGCCCGAATTGCTGCAGGCTGTACAGGACCTTGGGTTTACCCAGCCGACCACGGTGCAGGAAAAAACCATACCGCTGGCCATGCAGGGTACGCTCAATGCTTCGTTGGGCTCCAAATTCATCGACCTGATGGTCTCGAGCCAGACCGGCAGTGGCAAGACCGCTGCGTTTCTGCTGCCCGTGTTGCACACCTTGTTGCAGCAGCGCGCCGATGCCGTGACCCATGAGCGCGAGGAATTTGAACGAGCCTGTGCCGAGGCATTGGCCAAGGGGGAGGCAGCCCCCAAAAGGCCGCGCCGCAAAGACCCGACCAGCAGCCGCAATTTCAAGGCGGCAACACCCGGTGCCCTGGTGCTGTGCCCGACACGTGAACTGGCGCAGCAAGTAGCCCATGACGCCATCGACCTGGTGCGCCATTGCCGCGGCCTGCGCATTGCCAACGTCGTCGGTGGCATGCCCTACCAAATGCAGATAGCCAAACTGCAGAATGCCGACCTGGTGGTCGCCACGCCGGGTCGCCTGCTTGACTTGCAGCGCTCAATGCAGATCAAGCTGGAGCAGGTGCAGTTCCTGGTGGTGGACGAGGCCGACCGCATGCTCGACCTCGGCTTTGCCGATGATCTGGCCGAGATCAACCAACTCACGATCGAGCGCAAGCAGACCATGATGTTCAGTGCCACGCTGGCACCGCGTATCCAGCAGCTGGCGACCCGAGTCATGCGTCAACCACAACGCCTTCAGATCGACTCGCCGCAGGAGCGGCACCAGAACATCAAGCAAGTCTTGTTCTGGGCCGACAACGCCCAGCACAAGCGCAAGCTGCTCGACCACTGGCTTCGCGACACCAGCATCAACCAGGCGATCGTCTTCGCCAGCACCCAGATCGAGTGTGACGGTCTGGCCAACGACCTGCAGCAGGAAGGCTTCAGTGCTGTGGCGCTGCATGGCGCGCTGAATCAGGGCCTGCGCAATCGCCGCTTGATGGCGCTACGCGAAGGCCATGTGCAAATCCTGGTCGCCACCGATGTCGCCGCGCGTGGCCTCGATGTGCCGACCATCACGCACGTGTTCAATTTTGGCCTGCCCATGAAGGCCGAGGACTATACGCACCGTATCGGCCGTACCGGCCGCGCCGGCCGAGACGGCCTGGCCGTCACGCTGGCAGAGGGCCGCGATCGGCGCCGGATCTTCGATATCGAGGCATTCACGCGCCAGCAGTTCAAGTCGGAAGTGATACCCGGGCTGGAGCCACAACAACGCTTCCCCGATTCACGCGCGGGCTCGAACTTCAGTGCCCGCAGCAGCCGTGGCGGTGCAGAAGCTCCTTCGCGTGATCGCAAATTCGGCCCGGCGCGCGGGCGCGATGGCGGCGGCTTCGCGCCGCGTGACGGTGCGCCGCGCGAAGGGTTTTCCTACAAACGCGAAGGCGGCTTCAACGACCGTTTTGCCGGCCGCGCTGCGCCGCGTCAAGACAGTTTCGTTCCCCACAACGACTTTGCGCCGCGTAAGCCGGCCTACGCAAAACCTGCCGCTGACCGGGCTCCCCATGCCGGCCCGGCGCGTTCACCATCTACGCCGTTTTCGCCCCGCGACACCCTGAAGCGACCAGCCAGGCCCGCCCGCCCGGCGCGTTGATCGAGCACTCGTCGGTCGGCGCCCCAGCAGCGTAGGCGGTGCGGCCAACGCAGGGGTAGTGAGCCTGTCGCGTCTGTGCCACGAGCGGGGGATTCATGCGCGAAAATCCGCCCATGAACTCTTCTGAAATCGTTGACCAGGCCATCACCTCCCGCTTCTCCTGCCGCGCCTTCACGCGGCAGGACGTGTCGCAGGAGCAACTGACCGAGATCCTCAATGTGGCGCGACAAGCCGCCTCGGGCACCAACACCCAGCCCTGGAAAGTGTATGTTCTGCGCGGGGCGGTAAAAGACGCCCTGATCGACAAGGCCTGCGCGGCCCACGATGCGATCTACGCCAATCCGGAGGTCGCAACACAGTACCGCGACGAATACGACTATTACCCGACCAAGTGGGTCAGTCCGTACATCGACCGACGGCGCGACAATGGCTGGGGTCTGTACGGCGTGCTGGGCATTGTCAAGGGCGACAAGGACAAGATGCATGCGCAGCACCAGCGCAACTACCGGTTCTTTGATGCGCCGGTCGGAATGATGTTCACGGTAAACCGCAACATGGGCCGCGGCAGCCTCGTTGACTACGGCATGTTCCTGCAAAACGTCATGGTGGCAGCGCGCGCGCGCGGTTTGCACACCTGTGCTCAAGGGGCGTGGAATGGTTTTGCTGGCATCATCAAGCCACATGTCGGTGCATCGACCGACGAGATGCTGGTCTGCGGCATGGCATTGGGCTACGCCGACGAGACCGACATCGTGAATAGCTACCGCCCTTCGCGCGTTCCTGCGCAGGACTTCACGATCTGGCTGGAGTAAGCGCCGAGCGGTTCAGCCCCTGAACACCGGTGGGCGTTTCTCCAGAAACGCGTTCACTGCCTCGCGATGGTCTTGCGTCTGGTGCGCCAACGACTGGAACGCTGCCGACAGCTCCAGCAACGTGTCGAGTCGCGTATGCATGCCTTCGCGCAGCAGGCGTTTGGACATGCGCACGGCGTGGCCCGGGTTTGCCGCAATCCGGCTGGCCAGTTCGTTGGCGGCCGCCATTAACCCATCCGGCGCCACCACACGCGACACCAGGCCCCATTGCAGTGCCAGCTCGGCGCTGATGGTGTCGCCGCTGAATACCATCTCCGCGGCGCGTGACATGCCCACCAGCCGTGGCAGCAACCAGACACCACCGTCGCCCGGGATGATGCCCAGTTTGACAAAACTCTCGGCAAACTTCGCCTTGTCCGATGCGATGCGGATATCGCACATGCAGGCCAGGTCCAGACCCGCGCCAACCGCCGCGCCGTTGACCGCGGCGATCACCGGCACCTCCAGATTGAACAGGGCCAGTGGCAGCTTTTGTATGCCGGTACGGTAGTCGTGGCGGATCTGCATGCCCGACACCTCGCCATTGGCCTGCGGCAGCATGTTGCGTACATCTCCACCGGACGAGAACGCGGTGCCGGCGCCAGTGAGGATGACGCATCGCACATGGGGGTCGTCGTGGATGCGGTTGATGGCTTCGATGAAATCCGGCACCGCCGAATTGCCCGTCAGCGGATTGCGCTTGTCGGGGTCGTTCATGGTGAGTGTGACAACATGGTCGACCTGGTCGTACTTGAGAAACTGGGGCATGGGGACTTTCTGTTGTTGTGTCGGCACAAACGCTCCTAGACACTATGCTAGCCTGTGTCAGACCGGCCCGGTGCAGCCTGTGCGACAAGAC
>JANOTG010000037.1:0-1842 GCA_031416215.1 Betaproteobacteria bacterium | reverse complement strand
GTCCTGCGGATGCATCTGAAGCACCGGCTCGGGCACATGGCCGAACAGGCTGGCCAGCGTGCCGGTGCGACTCATGCCGTGCCATTGGTCCCGCAGGCGACCGGTGTTGAGCGAGAACGGGTAACGCGCGTCGCGCGGTTCCGCCGGCGGGCGGTAGGCGGTGTTGACAAAGCGGGCGCGCCCGTCGGGGGTGGCAAAAACATGGTTCAGGTACAAACGTGCTGTTTCCGTATCGTCACCGGCGGCCATCGGCCAATGCCGGGGCCCGGCTTCCAGCAAGCCATAGGACAGGCCGGTGATATCGAGGTCGCGACCGGCAGTCGAGGCGCGGTGTTCGTTCCAGACGGACTCCGGTGTGGTGTATGGGAACAGGTCCCCTTGCGCCACGGCCGGCAGCAGCCGCTGCAGCCTTTGCCCGAGGTCGACCGCAATCGACCAGTCATGCCGCGTTTGACCCGGGGCTGGTGCGGCGGCCCGCACGCGGCTGATGCGCCGCTCGCTGTTGGTCACCGTGCCTTCCTTTTCTCCCCAGCTGGTGGCTGGCAGCAGCAGATCCGCATAGGCACAGGTCTCGGTGGTGGCGAAGGCTTCCTGCAGCACCACGAGTTCGGCGCGTTCCAGCGCGCGGCGCACCGTGGCCTGGTCGGGCAGGCTTTGCGCCGGGTTCGTGCAGGCGATCCACAAGGCGCGGATCTCACCGTCGGCAGCGGCCTGGAACATCTCCACTGCCGTCTTGCCCGCCTTCGCAGGTACATCGGCCACGCCCCAAAGGCGGGCCACTTCCGCGCGGTGGTCGGCATTCGCCAGATCGCGGTGCCCTGACAGCAGATTGGCCATGCCGCCGACCTCGCGCCCGCCCATGGCATTGGGTTGTCCAGTGAGTGAAAACGGGCCCGCGCCGGGCTTGCCGATGTGGGCCGTGGCCAGGTGCAGGTTGATCAGGGCGGTGTTTTTTGCCGTACCGCTGCTCGACTGGTTGAGGCCCTGGCAGTAGAGGCTGAGGGTTGCGCTGGAATTGGCGAACAGCCGGCTCGCTGTCAACAGGTCTTGCTGGCTGATGCCGCAGGTCTGTGCCACCAGCGCCGGCGTGCAGTCACGCACGGTGGCCTTGAGGTCGTCGAAGCCGCTGGTGTGCGCCGCAATGAAGGCCGCGTCAGTCCAGCCTTCCCACAACATCAGGTGCAACATGCCGTGGAACAGCAGCACGTCGGTGCCGGGCTGGATCGCCAGATGCAGGTCAGCCATCTCTGCACTGTCGGTGTGGCGCGGGTCGACAACGATGATCTTGAGGTCCGGATTGGCCCGTTTGGCATCCTCGATGCGGCGAAACAGCACCGGGTGCGCGAACGCCGGGTTGGCACCGGCGATGAAGATGCAATGCGCCAATGCGATGTCGTCGTAACACGTGGGCGGCGCGTCCGAACCCAGCGACTGCTTGTAACCGGCTACAGCGCTGCTCATGCACAGGCGCGAATTGCTGTCGATGTTGTTGGTGCCCAAGAGACCCTTGGCCAGCTTGTTGAAGACATAGTAGTCCTCGGTCAGCAATTGCCCGGAGATATAGAAGCCCACCGCATCCGGTCCGTATTCGATGACGATCTGCGCCAAAGCGGTGGCAGCGAAGTCCATGGCGCCGTCCCAGCCGACCACTTGCGGCGCTGCTCCACGGTGCAGGCGGCGCATCGGCTGCAGCAAACGTGTTTGTCGCGTGACTCCGGCACTGACCGTCTGGTGCAAGCTGGCGCCCTTGGAGCACAGCCGGCCCCGGTTGGCAGGGTGCTCCGGATCGCCACGCACGCCGGTGATCTGGTTGCCGGTCGACTCGATCACCACGCCGCAGCC
>JANOTG010000036.1:0-5753 GCA_031416215.1 Betaproteobacteria bacterium | reverse complement strand
GGCGGGCTCGAAGGCGGCGAGGACGAGCTGGACGATGCAGCCATCGAACGCTCCATCGCCGAGATCAACGAAGCCATCCGGCGCTCTGCAGCCAAACGGCGCTAGACCTGACAGGCGGGCATCTTGCCTGCTTGTTTTTCCTGTTTCGGAGTAAACACTTGAGCAACTTTCAACGCGGCGACGGTCGTTTGCCAGACCAGATGCGCCCGGTCAAACTGACGCGTGGCTTCACCATCCATGCTGAGGGGTCGGTGCTGGTCGAGTTCGGCGCCACCCGTGTGTTGTGCACCGCTTCGGTGGAGGAAAAGGTGCCGGGCCACAAGCGCGGCAGCGGCGAGGGCTGGGTCACAGCCGAATACGGCATGTTGCCGCGCTCCACCCATACCCGCAGTGATCGCGAGGCGGCGCGTGGCAAACAAAGCGGTCGCACGCAGGAGATCCAGCGCCTGATAGGACGCTCCATGCGCAGCGTGTTCGACCTCAAGCTGCTGGGCGAACGCACCATCCAACTCGACTGCGATGTACTGCAGGCCGACGGCGGCACGCGTACGGCGAGCATCACGGGTGCCTGGGTGGCGGCTTTTGACGCCGTCAGCAAACTCATGGCGCAGGGCAAGCTGGCGAAGTCACCGATCCTGGCGCCGGTGGCGGCGATATCGGTCGGCATCGTGCACGGCACCCCCCTGCTCGATCTGGAATACACCGAAGACTCGGCCTGTGACACCGACATGAACGTGGTGATGACGGGTGCAGGCCACTTCGTCGAGGTGCAAGGCACAGCCGAGGGCGCGCCGTTTTCGCGCTCCGAGATGAACGCCTTGCTGGCGCTCGCCGAAAAAGGCATCACCGAGCTGATGGAGTTGCAGCGGCAGTGTCTGGCAGCGTGATCAGCCGGCTGCTGCTGGCCTCCAACAACCCGGGCAAGCTCGACGAGTTGGGCGCGATGTTTGCGCCACTCGGCGTGTTGCTGCTGCGCCAGGGTGATCTGGGCATCCCGGAGGCGGCGGAGCCGCACAAGACCTTCGTCGAGAACGCACTTGCCAAGGCGCGCCATGCGGCACAACTGAGCGGTTTGCCGGCCCTGGCCGACGATGCCGGCCTGTGTGTGGATGCTTTTGGCGGCATGCCAGGCGTGGACACGGCCTTTTACGCAACCCAATTTGGTTATCCCAAGAGTGACGACAACAACGTGCTGGCCCTGCTGGAGCAGATGCGCCAGGTCGACAACCGGCGCGCCGCGCTGGTTTCGACACTGGTGGCGCTGCGCAGTGCCGACGACCCCGAGCCCCTGATCGCAGTGGGCCGTGCGGTCGGTGAGATTACCCGCGAACCGATCGGCAGCAACGGTTTTGGCTTCGACCCGGTGATGTGGATCGCCGAGTTTGGCCAGACCTTTGCGCAACTGCCGGTCGCGCAAAAGAACCACATCAGCCACCGGGGTCGTGCCGCGCGGCTGATGGTGGACATGATGCGCGAGCGCTGGTTCTGACGCACTCCATGACAACACCGCCCTCGATTACCCATCTCATGCGCCCGGGCAGCCTGCAATTGGCCGCTCTGCCGCCGTTGTCGCTTTATGTGCACCTGCCCTGGTGCCTGAAAAAGTGCCCGTATTGCGACTTCAATTCCCATGAGATGCGCGCCGCCGAGATGCCCGAGGCGCGATATCTTGACGCCCTGGTGGCCGACCTGGAGGCCAGCCTGGAGCTGGTGTGGGGCCGTACTGTGCACAGCATCTTCATCGGCGGCGGCACGCCCAGCCTGTTCTCGCCGCAATCCATCGACCGACTGCTGGGCGACATCCGCGCCCGCCTCAAGCTGGCGGCCGACTGCGAGATTACGCTGGAGGCCAACCCTGGCACCTTCGAGCGCGACCGTTTCCGGGCCTTTCGGACTGCCGGTGTGACCCGGCTCTCGGTGGGGGTACAGAGCTTCAACAACACACACCTGGCAGCATTGGGGCGGGTGCACGACAGTGCGCAAGCCCATGCGGCAGTGCAGGAGGCCGGCGTTGCATTCGACACATTCAACATCGACCTCATGTACGCATTGCCCGGGCAGACCATGGATGGATTGCGTGAGGACATCAGGCTCGCGCTGGGCCACAACAGCCCGCATATCTCGATCTATCACCTGACGATCGAACCCAACACCCTGTTCGCGAAGTTTCCGCCGCCCTTGCCCGACCAGGACACGGCTTACGACATGCTCGACACCATCACGGAGCTGACGCAGCAGGCCGGCCTGCAACGGTATGAGGTGTCGGCCTATGCCAAACCTGGGCATCAGTGCTGGCACAACCGCAACTACTGGCAGTTCGGGGACTATCTGGGCATCGGTGCCGGAGCCCACGGAAAACTCAGCTTTGCGCACCGCATCGTGCGCCAGGTACGGCACCGCGACCCGCGCCTGTACATGGACAAGGCATTGGCTGGCAGCGCGAACGCCAGCACGACCGAAGTGCCACGTGCCGATCTGCCGTTTGAATACATGCTCAACGCCTTGCGCTTGAAGGAAGGTTTCGAGATCGCCCAGTTTGTCGAACGCACCGGGCTGCCAGTGACGGCGATCGAAAAAGCGCTGGAGCAGGCGATTGGCAAAGGCTTCTTGCAGCGTGATCTCGCCCGGGTCTGGCCGACCACGCGTGGGTTCGACTTCTTGAACGATTTGCAGAGTCTGTTCTTGCCAACGACACGGTAGCTGTTGGCCATGAACAGTCGTACCATGCAGCTCGACCGACACAGTTTCGAAGGAGGCAAAAAGTGGCAAGTGTGACCTGGACCGGCGGTGTGGAACATTGGACCCACAAGGGCGACATCAAGTTGTTCCTGTGGGAGAAGAAGGCATCGCCCAATGTGCCCCATGCCGGCACGATTTTCTTCGTGCACGGCTCCTCCATGGCGTCGCAGCCAACCTTCGACCTGGCCGTGGCGGGGCGGCCGTGGTCATCGGCCATGGACTGGTTTTCTGCCCGGGGATTCGACACCTGGACCATGGACAACGAGGGTTATGGCCGCTCGGACAAGCAGCGCGATATCAATTTCGATATCAGCAACGGCGCGGATGACTTGGCGGCGGGCAGCGAGTACGTGCTGCGCACGAGCCGCGACAAGTCACTGCTGATGTATGGCATCTCGTCGGGTGCACTCAAGGCCGCACTGTTTGCCGAGCGCCATCCGGATCGCGTGGCAAGGATTGCGCTGGACGCCTTCGTGTGGACCGGCGACGGTAGCCATACGCTGGAACAACGGCGCAAGAAGTTGCCTGAGTTCCTGGCCCGCAACCGCCGGCCGATAGACCGCGCGTTTGTGCACAGCATCTTCCAGCGCGACCACCCTGGCACGGCCGATCACGGCACGGTGGAGGCATTTGCCGATGCCATCCTGACGCTGGACGACTCGATGCCCACCGGCACCTATGTGGACATGTGTTCCAGGCTGCCGCTGCTGGACCCGCAAAAACTGCTGGCGCCCACCATCATCCTGCGCGGCGAATACGATGGCATCGCCGGATTCGATGACCTGATCAACTATTACCGTCTGTTGCCGAACATGAACAAGCAATTCAGCGTGATGGCCGGCATCTCGCACGCCAGCTTTCAGCAAAAGAACTACCTGATGGTGTACCAGATACTGCACAGCTTCTACACCATGCCCGATCCTGTTTACACCGGAGCACCCGCATGAAAACCACTATTCGCAACTGCCTTGCGGCGATTTTTCTTCTGGCTGGATCTGCGGTGGTGTTGGCCCAGGCCTATCCCAACAAGCCGGTGCGCCTGATCGTGCCATTCGCCCCCGGCGGTTTCACCGACGTGGTTGCGCGAATCCTGGGGCAACGGCTGTCGGCGGTGATGGGGCAGCAGTTTGTCATCGAGAACAAGGCCGGCGCCGGATCCACCATTGGCACTGACTTTGTGGCCAAGTCGGCGCCCGATGGTTATACCTTGGTGATGGTTTCCTCGACGCATGTAATCAGTCCGTGGATCTACAAAGCCATGCCATATGACCCGATCAAGGCTTTTGTACCGGTGTCCAAGCTGGTCGATTCAGCCTATGTGTTGCTGGTCAACCCCAAGCTGCCGGCGCGCAACGTGCAGGAGTTCATAACGCTGGCCAAGGCGGCACCCGACACCATCCACTATGCGTCCAGTGGCAACGGCAGCGCGCAACACCTGATGGGTGGCATGTTCGCCGCCATGACCGGCACCCGGATGATTCACGTACCCTACCGTGGCAGCAGTGGCGCTGCATCCGATCTGGTGGCGGGTGTGGTGGAGAGCAGCTTCGCAGGCGTGCCGAATGCGCTGGCCCAGGTGC
The DNA here is from genome assembly GCA_031416215.1 of Betaproteobacteria bacterium. Taxonomy (GTDB): domain Bacteria; phylum Pseudomonadota; class Gammaproteobacteria; order Burkholderiales; family Burkholderiaceae_C; genus CAISIP01. Next base: position 1,434 of record JANOTG010000036.1, on the reverse strand, counting down.
CAGCCGGTCGCTTGCGCGCCTTGGCCGTGACCACCGCCAAACGCATTCCCCAACTGCCCGATGTGCCCACACTGCAGGAAGCTGGCGTGCCGGGCTACCAGGCCTCGGTCTGGCTGGCGCTGCTGGCACCGGCTGGCACACCACGCGACATCGTGCTGCGCCTGAACGCCGAGATCGCCAGCATCATGGCTACTGCGGAAACCCGCAAGGCCATGTTCGATGCCGGTGTGGATGTGTCACTCTCCACCCCCGAAGCGCTGGGGGATTACATGCTGCTGGAAATGGAGCGTTGGGGCAAGGTGGTGAGGGACGCTGGCATCAAGCTGGAGTAGTGGACACGCTGACAGGCTGGATTGCGGCGCGACCGTCTGTGCCCCATGTCCATTCGGCTGCCCAGTAGTGTGTCCATGCATTCCAATGGAAGTCGCCGGCAGGTGGGCCAGCAGCGGCCTGCACTTGAGCTGCTGTGGGGAAATTCTTCAGCACCTCGTGCACGCTGCCGTCGTCGAGCGTGCGATTCTGGTAAGTGTTGCCTTCGGCGTCGCGGCGGGTGATCGGCAGGTTGCTGGTCTGCACAAAGCTGTTGTCCAGGAACACCACGCGGGCGCCTGGCTGTAGACGCGCGTGCAGCATGCTGAGCCATGCCTGGAGGCGCGGCACGGGAACATGGCTCCACCAGCAACCGGCGAAGACAGCGTCAAACTTTGCGGACGGATCCAAACCCTCCAGCGTGTAGGCATCCACTGTGGCAAACGTCACCGCGGACGGCAGTGTCTTTTGCCGCGCCAGATCCATGGTCTCCGGATTCAGGTCCGTCGCCAGCCACGATTCGGCGTCGTGCGCACCGTGCGGGGTCCACCAGCCGGTGCCACACGCCAGCTCCAGTACCCGGCGGCCTGCGAATACGCGTCTGAGCCAGGTTTCCATGGCGCGCAAATCGGATTGCCGCTCCGGCTTGTGGTAGACCCGTTCGTAGTCAGCGGCGCGCAGCTTGTAGTAGCCAACCATGGAGTCGACCACGTCCGAGGCATTGCTTGTTGGCACCCGTCAATCCGGCGTGGGGCCGGTTTCCTTGGTGAAGCGGGCCCGAAATTCCACTTCGCGCGCCATCAGGTCCACGATGCCGCCGCACGGGAAGGGCACGATGGTGCGCACCGGTGTCCCTGGACTCCATGGAACCTGCGCCTGTGCGGGGCGTTGCGCGCGTTCAGCAGGGTCAGGGCTGCCAGCGCCCCAAGGGCAGCACGACGCGTACGGACAATGCTGTGTGGCATGCGAGGCCCGCAGAGTGGTTGCCAGCCAGTATAGGGCGCGGCAGGCCTCTTGGCTGCGCCTTGGCCTGCACCGACAGTCACTGGCGCAATCGTCTTGAAGCTGCCCCCATGGGCCTGGCTTGCCAAGACCGCACGGTTCGCGGCGCCGGGTTACGCGGCG
>JANOTG010000035.1:0-12090 GCA_031416215.1 Betaproteobacteria bacterium | reverse complement strand
GCGGAAATCCGCACATCCGTAACAGGAACAGTTTGTAAAACCAGCACGGCATGGCCAACCATGGCAGCCGGGCGATCTTGGAGTAGAACATGGGAAGAATCATTGGTATCGACCTGGGGACCACCAACAGCTGTGTGGCGATCATGGAAGGCAACGTGCCCAGGTTATTCGAAAACTCTGAAGGTGCCCGCACTACGCCGTCCATAATTGCCTACCAGTAAGATGGCTAAGTGCTGGTTGGCGCTTCGGCAAAACGGCAGGCGGTAACCAACCCGAGGAACACGCTGTACGCGGTGAAACGCCTGATCGGGCGCAAGTTCGTCGAAAAGGAAGTTCAAAAAGACATCTCCTTGATGCCCTACAAGATCGTGGCGGCCGACAACGGCGACGCCTGGGTCGAGGTACGCGGCAAGGCGATGGCGGCGCAGCAGGTCAGCGCCGACGTGTTGCGCAAGATGAAGAAGACCGCCGAGGACTATCTGGGCGAAGCGGTGACCGAGGCCGTGATCACAGTACCGGCCTATTTCAACGACGCCCAACGCCAAGCCACCAAGGATGCCGGGCGCATCGCCGGGCTGGACGTCAAGCGCATCATCAACGAGCCGACAGCGGCAGCACTGGCCTTTGGCCTGGACAAGAACGAGAAAGGTGACCGCAAGATTGCCGTCTATGACCTCGGCGGCGGCACCTTTGACGTATCCATCATCGAGATCGCCGACGTCGATGGCGAAAAGCAGTTCGAAGTGTTGTCTACCAATGGCGACACGTTCCTCGGCGGCGAGGATTTCGACCAGCGCATCATCGACTTCATCATCGCCGAGTTCAAGAAGGACCAGGGTGTGGACCTGGGCAAAGACGTGTTGGCCCTGCAGCGTCTGAAGGAGGCCGCAGAAAAGGCCAAGATCGAGTTGTCCAACAGTGCACAGACCGACATCAACCTGCCCTACGTCACGGCTGATGCGTCGGGGCCGAAACATCTGAATATCAAACTGACCCGCGCCAAGCTGGAGTCGCTGGTGGAAGAACTGATCGAGCGCACCATCGCCCCCTGCCGCACCGCCATCAAGGACGCCGGGGTCGCGGTGGCCGACATCCATGACGTGATCCTGGTCGGGGGCATGACGCGCATGCCCAAGGTGCAGGAAAAGGTCAAGGAGCTTTTTGGCCGCGAGCCGCGCAAGGACGTCAATCCGGACGAAGCGGTGGCTGTGGGTGCCGCCATCCAGGGCCAGGTGCTCAGCGGCGACCGCAAGGACGTGCTGCTGCTCGACGTGACGCCGCTGTCGCTCGGTATCGAGACCTTGGGCGGCGTGATGACGAAGATGATCACCAAGAACACCACGATTCCGACCAAGTTCGCGCAGACCTTCTCTACCGCGGACGACAACCAGCCTGCGGTGACGATCAAGGTGTTCCAGGGCGAGCGCGAGATTGCCGTCGGCAACAAGATGCTGGGTGAATTCAATCTGGAAGGCATTCCACCCGCCGCACGCGGCACGCCGCAGATCGAGGTGTCTTTTGATATCGATGCCAACGGCATCCTGCATGTTGGCGCCAAGGACAAGGGTACCGGCAAGGAAAACAAGATCACCATCAAGGCCAACTCCGGCTTGACCGAGGCCGAGATCCAGCAAATGGTGAAAGACGCCGAGCTCAACGCCGCCGATGACAAGAAGAAACTTGAGCTGGTGCAGGCGCGCAACCAGGCCGAAGCCAGCGTGCACAGCGTCAAGAAGAGCCTGACCGAATACGGCGACAAGCTGGACGCCGGTGAGAAGGAAAAAATCGAAGCCGCCGTCAAGGCGCTGGAGGAAGTGCTCAAGGGCGATGACAAGGCGGCGATCGACGAGAAGAACACCGCACTGATGGAGGCGAGCCAAAAACTGGGCGAAAAAATGTACGCCGACATGCAGGCCAAACAGGGCGGCGCCGAGGCTGCCAATCAATCGGCCGGTGGGGCGGCCGGCGGCGGCGGCGGCAACCCGGGTGCAAAACCGGCCGACGACGACGTGGTCGACGCCGAGGTGAAGGAAGTCAAGAAGGCCTGACGGCTTGCTTGCGGTTTTGTGCTGCCGCGGTGCTGCATCCCCTGGATGCCGCACCGCGGCTTCTTGCATTTTCTTGACGACCCGCGCCGGGTCGTGGAACTGAAATCGAGCTGACCTGGAACGAGCATGGCCAAGAGAGACTATTACGAAATACTGGGCATACCGAAAAACGCTTCGGATGACGAGATCAAGAAGGCCTATCGCAAACTGGCGATGAAGCACCATCCGGACCGCAATCAGGGGGATGGGTCGAAGGCGTCGGAAGAGAAGTTCAAGGACGCCAAGGAAGCCTACGAAATGTTGTCCGACGCGCAGAAGCGCGCCGCCTACGACCAGTACGGCCACGCCGGCGTGGACCCCAACATGCGGGGTCCGGGTGCCGAGGGCATGGGTGGTTTTGCCGAGGCGTTTGGTGACATTTTCGGCGACATGTTCGGGCAACAACGCGGTCGCGGTGCGGCCGGCGGGCGTCAGGTCTACCGCGGTGGCGACCTCAGTTACGCGATGGAGATCACGCTGGAAGAAGCGGCGCGTGGCAAAGATGCGCAGATCCGCATCCCCAGCTTTGAAGCCTGCGAGATCTGCCACGGCAGCGGCGCCAAACCGGGAACCCAGGTCAAGACCTGCAGCACCTGCTCCGGCTCGGGCGCCGTGCAGATGCGCCAGGGTTTTTTCAGCGTGCAGCAAACCTGCCCTACCTGTCGCGGCGCCGGCAAGGTGATTCCCGAGCCATGCGCCAATTGCCAAGGCCAGGGCAAGGTCAAGAAACAGAAAACGCTGGAAGTCAAGATACCGGCCGGAATCGATGGTGGCATGCGCATCCGCAGCACCGGCAACGGTGAGCCCGGCACCAACGGCGGACCAGCCGGTGACCTCTACATCGAGATCCGGCGCAAGAAACACGACATCTTCGAGCGCGATGGTGACGACCTGCATTGCTCCGTGCCGATCAGCATGATCACCGCTGCTCTTGGCGGCGAGATCGATGTTCCCACGCTGGCCGGCAAGGCAGCCATCGATATTCCCGAAGGCACCCAGACCGCCAAGCAGTTCCGCCTGCGCGGCAAGGGCATCAAGGGTGTGCGCGCCAGCTACCCTGGCGATCTGTATTGCCACATCCTGGTTGAAACCCCGGTCAAACTGACCGAACACCAGCGAAAACTGTTGCGCGAACTCGAAGACTCGCTGAAAAAGGGCGGCGGCAAACATTCGCCGCAGGGCGACAGCTGGACTGACCGCTTGAAAAGCTTCTTTAGCTGACCTGGGTCAAGGCCGGGCGGCTCATCTGGTCGCCCAATGGCAGCAGGAGGAGCTGCATGGCGGTCAACATCACCTTTCTCGGCGGCGCCGATACCGTCACCGGTTCGAAATACCTGGTGCAGCAGGGACGCCAGCGCGTGCTGGTGGACTGCGGTTTGTTTCAGGGCTACAAGCAGCTGCGCCTGCGCAACTGGACGCCAATGCCGCTGGCGCCGGCACAGGTCGACGCCGTGCTGCTCACGCACGCGCACCTTGACCACAGCGGCTACCTGCCGCTGCTGCACAAGGAGGGTTTCAGCGGGCCGGTCTTTGTCACTCCGGGCACGCGAGACCTGTGCCGCATCCTGCTGCCCGACAGCGGTTATCTGCAGGAGGAGGACGCGGCCTTCGCCAACCGCCATGGCTTTTCGAAACACGCGCCAGCCCTGCCGCTGTACACACGCAAGGATGCCCTGCAAAGCCTGAGATTGCTCAAGTCGGTGCAATTCGACAAGAGTTTTGCGCCGCTGCCCGGCTGGAAGGCCAGGTTCAGCCCGGCCGGGCACATCCTGGGGGCGGCCAGCCTGCTGCTGGAGGTGGCTGGGCATCGCATACTGTTTTCGGGCGACCTGGGTCGGCCGGATGACCTGATCATGCTGCCACCGGCAGCGCCGCTGGCTGCCGACACGGTGTTGATCGAATCCACCTACGGCGATCGCGAGCACCCACAGGAAGCTCTGCTGGCGGAGCTCGGCCCGGTGCTGCAAAGGGTGGCGGCACGCGGTGGTGTGGCCGTCGTGCCGGTGTTTGCGGTCGGACGTGCCCAGGCTTTGTTGCATGCCGTCGCCCTGCTCAAGGCCAGCCGCGCCATCCCGAAGTCGTTGCCGGTTTTCCTGGACAGCCCGATGGCGGTACGTTCCACACACCTGTTTGAACAACATGTCGGGCGCCATCGCCTGACCGCTCGCGAATCCCTGGCCTTGACGCGCAGCGCCACCATGGTCAGCAGCACCGACGAGTCCAAGGCGTTGGCCCGACGCCACGGTCCGATGGTGATTCTGTCGGCCAGCGGCATGGCGACCGGCGGCCGGGTATTGCACCATCTGGCCCGTTACGCGGGTGACCACCGCAACATGATCGTGTTGACCGGCTACCAGGCCCCCGGCACGCGTGGTGCAACGCTGGCAGGCGGCAGCCCGGCAGTGCGAATTCATGGCCATGACGTTGCGGTCCATGCGGAAGTGGTGCAACTGCAGTCCTCCTCGGCGCATGCCGATGCCGGCCAGTTGCTGGCGTGGCTGCGCAGCATGCCGGCGCCGCCGGCACAGGTCTATGTGGTGCATGGCGAACGCAGCGCCTCGGATACATTGCGCAAACGCATCGAGCACGACATCGGCTGGCGTGCGCTGGTGCCGGAGCATGGCTCGACCTGGCCGGCGTGAAACGATGAAATTCACCTACTACCCCGCATGCCCGCGCAGGCGATGGCGACCCGATGCCAACCGCCCCGTTCCTGTGTGACTACACCAGCGGGTTGACAGTCTTCAATGCCTTGAAGCGCCCGAAATCCCGGTCCGCACTCCAGAGAGAAGAAACGCTGTTTTCGATGCAGATGGCCGCAATGCGCGCGTCGTGGAACTGCCCGCCCTGCAGTTTCGTCTTGCGCGAAAGTTCAGCGAGGATGTGCCAGTGCTGAGAGCCGCTATGCAATACGTGCGCCTGTGGTGACGCCAGCCATACGTCGACCTGTTCGACCGCCTGGTCCACCGTGCTAGGCGGCCTGAATACCTTCGGATTGGTGACGATGGCCAGGAACTCATGCAGGCAACTCACCACAATACCCCACCGCTGGCCACCTTCGGCCAGGGATTTCATGCAATCGAAGGCCCGCTCGTGAAAGGCAGATTCACCACGGTGCGCGTACACCAGAATGTTGGTGTCGACCGCGATCATGACAACGGCTTGACGACCCGCGAAATCACGTGACCCTCTTCAAGTTGCTGCCACTGCCGGGGGTCGGAGATCAGCATTTTCTTGCCGCGCACACGTGCATCCTTGAGCTTGAAGACAGGTTTTGCCTTGGCCTGGGAATCGCTCAACACACGGCGCAAACCCTCTTCGACCAAAGCGCGAAGCGTGGTCTGACGTTGTTGCGCCAGCTGCTTGGCAGAGTTGAACAGCGCGTCCGATACATCGATCGTGGTCTTCATATGGGTACCCATAGTGTTGGATATGGGTGATTGTAGGTTGATGCCCCATCATCATGTGTTGCGGGCACAGGTGGTACGCTGGCAATGATGGAATCAGCTGCAGCGGTCAAAACAAACTCTGCTGCCCCGCCAGCAACGCCGGCCGAAACAGCGTCTCGTCCATCTCGACCCGCTGCCGGTTCAGCCCCAGCCGTGCACAGGTCTTCTGGAACCGCTGTGCGATCAGATCCGCCCATACGCCACTGCCCTTCATGCGGGTGGCGAAAGCGGCGTCGTAATCCTTCCCGCCGCGCATCTCGCGGATACGCGCCATGACGCGTGCAGCGCGGTCGGGGTAATGCTGCGCCAGCCATTCCTGGAACAGCGCATTGAGCTCCCAGGGCAGGCGCATCACGGTGTAGAAGGCGCTGCCCGCACCCGCCCGCGACGCGGCTTCGAGCACCTGCTCCATGTCCTCATTGATGAACGGAATCTGTGGCGCCACACTCACTCCGACCGGAATACCGGCACGCGCCAGCACTTCGATGGTCTTGAGGCGCCGGTAGGGCGCTGCGGCGCGCGGCTCCAGGATCCGGGCCAGACGCGCATCCAGGGTGGTGATGGTCACGTAGACAGCGCACAACTTGTGGGCCGCCATGGGTGTGAGCAGGTCCAGATCACGCTCCACACCGCTGCCCTTGGTGACGATGGCCAGCGGATGCTGGCAGGCATGCAATACCTCCAGCACGGCGCGCGTGACCCGCCATTCGCGTTCGGCCGGCTGGTAGGCGTCGGTCGCGGAGCCAATCACGATCTGGCGCGGCACATAACCGGGCGCCTGCAATTCGCGCGACAGCACCTGCGCCAGATTGGTCTTGGCGATGATGCGGGTCTCGAAATCCAGACCAGGGGAGAGGTTCAGGTAACTGTGCGTGGGGCGCGCGTAACAATAGATGCAGCCGTGTTCGCAGCCGCGGTAGGGGTTGAGGCCATAGTCGAAATGGATGTCGGGTGAATTGTTGCGGGTGATCGCGCTCTTGGCCAATTCCGCGCTCACGACGGTGGCTGGTGCCATGGCGCTGGCGCCGGCTGGGTCCTCAACGGCGCCCCAACCGTCATCGAAGCCGGCGCGGGCATCCGACGCAAAACGGTGCGCCATCCGTGACGCAGTACCACGCCCCTTGATCGCGCCGACCAGCTGGATGGGCTCAAAAGGACTGGACATACATCCAGTATACAAAGCCGCGCCAGAAGGGTCAAGCGGTGCTGCTCTGCATCAGGCGCGCGCGCGCATGCGTGTACTCGCGCCGCAATTGGGCCACGAAGTCGGCAGTGCTGCGCACCCGATCCACCGCGCCAATGCCCTGGCCGCAGCCCCAGATGTCCTTCCAGGCCTTTTTGGCGTCACCACCAAAATTCATCTTGCTTGGATCACTTTGCGGCAGGTTGTCGGGGTCCATCCCCGCGTTGCGAATGCTCGGCGCCAGGTAATTGCCATGCACGCCAGTGAACAGGTTGCTGTAGACGATGTCATCCGAATTGCAATCCACGATCGCCTGTTTGTAGGCTTCGCTGGCACGCGCCTCTTCGGTGGCAATGAAGGCCGAGCCGATGTAACCGAAATCCGCCCCCATGGCTTGCGCTGCCAGCACCGCACCCCCGGTGGCGATGGAGCCCGACAGCGCGATCGGCCCGTCGAACCAATGGCGGATTTCCTGCACCAGCGAAAACGGACTCTTCACTCCGGCGTGGCCGCCGGCACCCGCTGCCACGGCAATCAGACCGTCGGCACCTTTGTCTATGGCCTTGTGGGCGAACTTGTTGTTGATGATGTCGTGCAACACCACACCGCCGTAACTGTGCGCAGCGGCATTGATGTCCTCGCGTGCACCCAGGCTGGTGATGATGATCGGAACCCGGTACTTGACACACATCTGCATGTCATGCTCCAGGCGGTCGTTGCTCTTGTGCACGATCTGGTTCACCGCAAACGGCGCTGCCGGTTGCTCTGGATGGCGCAGGTTGTGGCTGGCGAGCGCTTCGCTGATCTCGGCCAACCATTCGTCGAGTTGCGCCGCCGGCCGGGCATTGAGCGACGGCATGGAACCCACCACCCCGGCGATGCATTGTGCGATCACAAGTTTCGGATTGCTGATGATGAACAGGGGAGCGCCGATGATGGGCAGGGGCAGGCTGGCCAATGGGCCGGGCAACTTGGACATGGGGTACCTGTGGGTTAGGAAAGCACGGTCAGAACGCTTCGAGCGCCAGCGCCGTCACGCTGTGTGCTCCATCGACGATGCTGTCGCGCATACCGGGCGCCTTGCACAGCAGGTGGTCGGCATAGAAACGGGCAGTGACCACCTTGGCCTGCATGAAGGCCAGATCGTCGCCACGCGCCACATGGGCCTGCGCCACCAGCAGGGCGCGCGCCATCTGCCAGCCGGCCATGAGGTTGCCAGCCAGCATCAGATAGGGCACGCTGCCGGCAAACACCGCGTTCGGCGACGCCTGTGTCTTGCCGGAGATGAAGTGGACCACAACCACAAACGCCTCGCGCGCTGCGCGCAGACGCCGTGCCACGGCGCGGGCATCGTCGGTGGCGCTGGCCAGCAAATCCTGCTCGGTGCTCTCGACCTGGGCGGCGATGCCGAGCGCTGTCTGGCCGCCATCGCGGGCGGTCTTGCGCCCGACCAGGTCGTTCGCCTGAATCGCCGTCGTGCCCTCGTAGATCGTCAAGATCTTTGCGTCGCGGTAGTACTGCGCGGCACCGGTTTCCTCGATGAATCCCATGCCGCCATGCACCTGCACACCCAGGCTGGTGACCTCCAGGCTCATCTCGGTGCTGTAACCCTTGACCAGCGGTACCAGGTATTCGTAGAAAGACTGGTTTTGCTTGCGCACCTGGGGTTCCGGGTGGTGGTGCGCCGCATCGTAAGCCGCCGCGGCGACCGCCGCCATGGCCCTGCAACCTTCCGTATAGGCGCGCATGGTCATGAGCATGCGTTTGACATCCGGATGGTGGATGATCGGTGCGCTGGCCTGAATCGAGCCGTCGACCGGTCGGCTCTGTACGCGATCGCGCGCAAATTGCGCCGCCTTCTGGTACGCGCGTTGGGCGATGGCGATGCCCTGCACGCCCACCGCGTAACGCGCCGCGTTCATCATGATGAACATGTACTCCAGGCCGCGGTTTTCCTGGCCCACCAGGTATCCGACCGCGCCGCCGTGGTCACCGTACTGCAGTACCGCGGTGGGCGAGGCCTTGATGCCCATCTTGTGTTCGATGCTCACGCAATGCACATCGTTGCGAGCGCCACACCCGCCGTCGTTGTTCACCATGAACTTGGGCACCACAAACAGGCTGATGCCCTTGACACCCTGCGGCGCACCGACCACCCGCGCCAGCACGAGATGGACGATGTTCTCGGCCATGTCGTGTTCGCCGTAGGTGATGTAGATCTTGGTGCCGAACACCTTGTAGGTGCCATCCGGCTGTGGCTCGGCCCGCGTGCGCACCATCGCCAGATCCGAGCCTGCCTGGGGCTCGGTCAGGTTCATGGTGCCAGTCCACTTGCCACTGACGAGATTTTCAAGGAAGGTGGCCTTGAGCGCGTCCGAGCCAGCGGTCAGCAGTGCCTCGATGGCGCCGTCGGTCAGCAGCGGGCACAACGCAAAACTCATGTTCGCGCTGTTCACCATCTCGATACACGCCGCACCGATCGTCTTGGGCAGACCCTGGCCGCCGAATTCCGGCGGGTGCTGCAGGCCCTGCCAGCCACCCTGGGCGAACTGCACAAACGCCTCCTTGAAGCCCTTGCTCGTGGTGACTCGGCCTTCATGGAACGACGACGGATTTTTATCACCCTCCCAATTCAGCGGACTGAGCACCGAACCGGTGAATTTCGCTGCCTCCTCCAGAACCGCCGTCGCCGTTTCCAGCCCGGCCTCTTCGAAACCAGGCATCTGCGCTACCTGGGCGATGTTGGCCAGGTGTTCGATGTCGAACAACATGTCCTTGACGGGTGCGATGTAGCTCACGAAATCCTCCGGGTGCGGGCAAATGCTGTTACAGCGCGGACACCAGTTCCGGCACCGCCACGAACAGGTCGGCCTCGAGGCCGTAATCGGCGACGCTGAAGATCGGTGCTTCTGCGTCCTTGTTGATGGCCACGATCACCTTGCTGTCTTTCATGCCAGCCAGATGCTGGATCGCGCCGCTGATGCCGCAGGCCACGTACAGCTGAGGCGCCACGATCTTGCCGGTCTGACCGACCTGCCAGTCGTTGGGCGCATACCCGGCATCCACCGCAGCGCGCGAGGCTCCCATGGCGGCACCCAGCTTGTCAGCCAGGGGGGTCATGACCGCCATGAATTTCTCCGAGCTGCCCAGCGCGCGGCCACCACTGACCACGATTTTTGCCGCCGTCAGCTCCGGGCGGTCGTTGCGCGCGATCTCGCTGCCGATAAATGTGGCCTGGGTGCTGACCGCGACCGCGGCAATCGTCTCCACGGCAGCCGCTCCGCCCGTGGTGGCGGCCGGATCGAAGCCGGTGGTGCGCACCGTCAATACCTTGGTGGCGTCCAGGCTTTGCACGGTGGCAATGGCGTTGCCGGCATAGATCGGACGCTCGAAGGTGTCCGCACTGTCGACACGGGTGATATCGGAAATCTGCCCCACGTCGAGCTTGGCCGCCACCCGAGGGGCAATGTTCTTGCCCGACGCCGTGGCGGCAAACAGGATGTGGCTGTAGCCGCCGGCGATTGCCAGCACCTGGGCCGACACGTTTTCAGCCAGGCCATGCTCGAAGCCAGCGCTGTCAGCCAGCAACACCTTGGACACACCGGCGATGGTCGCTGCCGCGGCGGCGGCGGCGGCGGCATTGCTGCCGGCCACAAGCACATGCACGTCACTGCCGCACTGGATGGCGGCAGTCACGGTGTTGAGCGTGGCGGGTCTGATTGACGTGTTGTCATGTTCCGCAATTACGAGTGAAGTCATGTCAGATTACCTTTGCTTCGTTCTTGAGTTTGTCCACCAGTGCCGCAACATCCGCCACCTTGATGCCGGCACTGCGTTGCGGCGGCTCTGTGACCTTGAGTGTCTTGACATGGGCCCTGACATCGACACCGAGGTCGGCTGGCTTGTACACATCCATCTGCTTCTTTTTCGCCTTCATGATGTTGGGCAGCGTCACATAACGCGGCTCGTTCAGACGCAGGTCGGTGGTGATGACGGCTGGCAGCGTCAATGCAATGGTTTCCATGCCGCCGTCGACTTCCCGGGTCACATTGACCATGCCGTCGGCGACCACCACCTTGCTCGCGAATGTGGCCTGCGGCAGATCACACAGGGCGGCCAGCATCTGACCGGTCTGGTTGCAATCGTCGTCGATCGCCTGCTTGCCCAGGATGATCAGCCCGGGTTGTTCCTTTTCCACCAGGGCCCTGAGCAATTTGGCAACCGCCAGCGGTTGCAGTTCTTCCGCGGTCTCCACCAGGATCGCGCGGTCCGCCCCGATGGCCATGGCAGTGCGCAGGGTTTCCTGGCATTGCAGCACGCCGCACGACACCGCGATCACCTCGGTCACCACGCCTTTTTCCCGCAGCCGCACTGCCTCTTCAATGGCGATCTCGTCGAACGGGTTCATGCTCATCTTGACGTTGGCGATGTCGACGCCACTGCCATCGGACTTGACACGCACTTTCACGTTGTAATCGACAACGCGCTTCACAGGCACTAGGACCTTCATTGACTGGACTCCATTGATTGATTAAATGCAGGCACGGGGCTTTCCCACCCAATTTTATGCGGCGATAGTCAGGGCATCACCCGCCCAGGCGACTCAGGTCGCCACGAAAACGACGATCCGCCGCCAAAGAAAAACGAACGACCGTGCTTTTAGTATAGTGCGCGACAAAGACATGCGTGTCCAACGGCTGTTGCTGACGCTGCGCGGCACAACATCCTGCGGGTAAACATGGACATGGGGCCCAGGGCCTAACCGTTACAGTCATCGGGTTGCCCATCACTGAAGGTCCAAGCTTATGAACCGACTCAACCCTTGCCCCCTGTTTGCCGCCGCATTCTTGTGTACCGGCCTGGCCCATGGCCAGACGGTGTTGACGGCGTCAAGCTGGGTTCCGCCGACCCATGCCTTGAGCGTCGCCCAGAAGGAATGGTGCGACCTGCTGGAAAAGAACACCTCGGGCAAGATGAAATGCAACATCCTGCCGCGTGCCGTGTCGGCGCCGCCCGGAACCTACGACGCGATAAAGAACGGCCTGGCGGACGTCTCGTTCACCGTTCACGGTTACACCCCGGGGCGTTTTGTCGCCGTGCAGATGGCCGAATTCCCCTTCTTGGGAAATACTTCGGAGCCGATCTCGGTTGCCTTCAACAAGGTGGCGAGTAAATACCCGCACTTCGCCGGTGAACATGCCGGGGTCAAAGTCCTGGCGTACTTCACCCATGGCCCGGGCATCGTTTTCAATACCAAGAAGGCGGTAACTCAGGTGGCGGACCTGGGCGGACTGAAGTTCCGGGTGGGCGGCGGCATGGTGAACGAGATTTCCAAGAACCTGGGCATGAACGTCACGCTCAAGCCAGCCAC
>JANOTG010000034.1:0-2559 GCA_031416215.1 Betaproteobacteria bacterium | reverse complement strand
TCCACCATCGCGCGCGCCTGGCGCACCATGGGGTAACCGGTGTAGTTGTGAGTGAGGCAAAAAACCAGCCCACTGTCCTGCACTTTCCGGTGCAGGTCTTGCGCCTCTTGCAAGGTGTTAGCCATCGGTTTGTCGCAGATGACGTCGAAACCGTGCTCCAGCGCCGCCATGGCGTAGTGAAAATGGCTGTCGTTGGGTGTCATGATGGACACCACATCAGCGCCGTCCGGGCGGCCGGCTTCAGCGGCGATCAGTGCGTCACCGCTGGCATAACAGCGCTCACCAGCCAAGCCAAGCGCGCGGCCGGCGGCCAGCGATTTGTCTGCATCGGAGGACAACGCGGCTGCGACCAGCTCGTACTGGTCATCCAGACGCGCCGCCTGGCGGTGCATGGCACCGATGAAGGAGCCAGGACCACCACCGATCACCGCCAGCCTCAGGCGGCGCCCCAGCATCGCGATCACCGGGTTGGCAGACATGATCGCGAGGGCGGAATCAGCCGCCTTTGTGTGGCCGCTTGCCCGGATTCTTCTTGCTGCGGGTCGAGGTGCCACGCTCCAGGCTGATTTTTTGCCCACGGGATACGGGGTTGGTAAAACCAGCCACGGGTACGGGCCTGGGGGTCGCTTTGCGTTCAGCTTCGGTTCTTGGTTCTTTGGCCATGGTGGGCTCCGTCAGAAGTGGGTTGGGAAAGTGTGCTCAACCCTCCATTAGGCCACAGCACGCAGTCCAATCGGAGCCAGCACCATCACAACAGGTCGAAATCGGCTTGTCCGACGCGTTCGCGCAGCGTGGCTGCGAGTGTCGCACGCGCGCTGCGTTGATCTTCATCGGGGGTCAAACTGGCTGCAACCCGCGCCAACGCCGCCACCATGTCTTCGCGTTGCGCATGGCTGCTGAACATGAACAGCCGCATATGGGTCCAGGGCGCATCGGCAGTGGCATCGACCAGGGTCGTGAACGAGGTCAATGCGCCCTGCAATTGGGCTGCCTGGTCGATTGGCTCGACGTGCTGGCGCAGGTAGCTGCTGTAGGCGTCGAGTTGCCCGGGTTTGGCGCGCCAGTAGATGGCACGGGCGCAGGACCTGGTGGGTGTCTGTTGTTTGGATTCGGTTTGCATTCAGGTGCAATAACTTTTTATGCCGCTGATCAATAAAAATACAGTGAAAAATTCATATGAATATGCACAAAGATAGCGTATTCGTCATCACAGCAGGAGTCCAGCATGCGTTTGCCCTTTCCCTATCGTCCGGAAGCTGAAATTGTCGCGCATCGCCTGGGCGTGTTGGCCAGTGCGCTCGATTGGGCCGCCGCTGCGCGCGCCGCGGCGCCTTGGGTGCAAGCGGTGCGCGACAACCCGCCGCCGTTCTGGGCCATGGAAAGCCTGCTCAAGGAGTACCCGATTTCCAGCGCCGAAGGCCTGGCTCTGATGCGACTGGCCGAGGCTTTGCTGCGCGTGCCGGACGCAGAAACCGCCGTTGCCCTGACGGCCGATCAGCTGGGTCGGGCCGACTTCGATGCGGCCGGTGACAAAACGCTGGCGCGCCTGTCGAGCACCGCGATTGCGATGAGCAAGAAGTTCTTGCCCGAGGGCGAACCATCGGGCGGCATCTTTGCCAAGCTCGGTGCGCGTTCGGTCGTGGCTGCCACATTGCGCGCCGTGCAGTTGCTGGGACGGCAGTTTGTGCTGGGGCAGACCATCACCGAGGCCATGGACGAGGCGGCAGCGGCGAAACGCAAGGTCAAGAACCTGCGGTACAGCTACGACATGCTGGGCGAGGGTGCGCGCACCGATGCCGACGCCCTGAAGTACCTGGCAAGTTACCAGAATGCAATTCGCGCGATCGCTGGCGCCGCACAGCCAGACGGCCCCTGCGAAAAAAACGACGGCATCTCGATCAAACTCAGCGCGCTGCATCCGCGTTACGAAGACGCGCAGAAGGCGCGCGTGCTGGCCGAGCTGGTGCCGCGCGTCTGGGGCCTGTGCGAGCAGGCGGCACGGGCCAATATCAACCTCACGATCGATGCCGAAGAGGTGGACCGCTTGGAGTTGTCGCTGGACGTGTTCGAGGCCCTGGCTGCCCAGGTGGCGCGGCAGTTCCCGCGCTGGAGCGGTTTTGGCCTGGCCATGCAGGCCTACCAGACGCGCAGCCTGGAGCTGATTCACCACGTCATCGGCCTGGCCCGCAAGTACCAGCTGCGGCTGATGTGCCGCCTGGTCAAGGGCGCGTACTGGGACGCGGAAATCAAACGCACGCAAGAGCAGGGCCTGCCGCACTACCCCGTCTTCACCCACAAACACCACACCGACGTGGCCAACCAGGCCTGCGCGCATGCGCTGCTGGCCGCTCCGGACGCGATCACCCCGCACTTTGCCGGGCACAACGCTGGCACGATTGCTGCCATTCTGGCCATGGGCCAAACTGGGAAGTTTGAGCTGCAACGCCTGCACGGCATGGGCGAAGGCATCTTCCGTGTAGTGCTGAGCAACCCTGATGTGACCTGCCGCGTCTACGCCCCCGTCGGCGCGCACCGTGATCTGCTGGCCTACCTGGTGCG
>JANOTG010000033.1:0-1674 GCA_031416215.1 Betaproteobacteria bacterium | reverse complement strand
CAGACGGCACCGTCGGCCGGAGAAGTCGAATTCGCCCGCGGCGTGGGTTATGCCCAGACGCCGGGGCAAAGTGTGCGCATCCTGGGGCGGGGCCTGGCGTTCAAGGAAGGCGACACCCTGAGCACCTCGGAGGGGTCGACCGCCATCGTGCGCATGCAAGACGGCACGCGCATGACACTGCGCCCGGGCACCGACATGGTGGTACAGCGTTACCAGTACAAGGAAGGCGCGCCCGACAACAGCATGGTCATGCAACTCTTCTCGGGTGGGCTGCGCGCCATCACCGGGCTGATTGCCAAGAACTCGCCGGATGCTGCCAAACTGCAGACCAAGACCGCCACCATCGGCATACGCGGCACCGACTTCGATGCCCGCATCTGCCAGCGCGACTGCGCGGCCGAATCGGGCAAAGTCAGCGAGACAGCACGCGCCAACAGCGTACAGGCCAGCGCCAAGCTGTTGCTCACCCAGGGCGAAATCAACGCTGTGGACGCCGCGGGCACACGCCGCCGCTTGGTTGACGGCGGCGCCATCTACCCCGGCGAGACGGTGGAGACCGCTGCGGCCGCACGCGCCGTACTGGCCTTTCGTGACGACAGCCGCCTCACCCTGGGAGCGGCCACCCGGTTTCGGGTCGACAACTTCGTCTATGACGACAAAAACCCCAGTGACGGCAAATTCCTGGTCTCGCTCTTGCGCGGCTCGGCACGTGCACTCACCGGGCTGATCGCCAAAGCCAACAACCGCAACGTGGCATTCTCCACGGCCACGGCCACCATAGGCATACGCGGCACCGGGCTGGACATGGAGTGTGGCGACACCTGCAACTTCTTCACCTGGTTGGGCACCATCGAAGTCACCCCCACCTCACCGGGCGCTCCCAGCACCGCCTTGCAAGTGCTCAGCGCCGGCCAAGGCCTGTTTGTCGGCCCCACCGGCATCCGCCCCATCAGCGCGCCTCTGCCCGCCATGCAGAACCTGCCGCGCCCGGACAGCGTGCCGGTGGACACCAAACAACTGTTCTCGGGCGCTGCGTTGGCGGGCGACCAGGAAGGGCTGTACGTCTTTGTGCGCGACGGCCACATCGAAGTCACCACGGCAAGCGAAACACTGCACCTGGGCAAAGGCGAGACCGGCTTTGCCGGCGAGACCGGGCGCACCCTGCGCCCGCTGCTGATACCGCTGTTCCTGGACTTTGATCGCACGCCCAAGCCTGACAGCACCAACCCGATGCTGCAAACCATACTCAACGAGACGGTCAGCCGCCCGGCCAACCAGTGCCGCTGATGCCACGCCCCACCACCATGCACCTGACGACCGTATTCCCCAAGCCAGTCCGCACGGGCGCCGCAACCACAGCCACTTACGCAGCCGCATTGACAGCCACAGTGAGCGCAGCCTTCACAGCCGCCTTGCTGGGCGCCAGCCCGGCAGCCGCCCAGAGTCCAGCCCCGGCCCCGGCCCCAGCGCCGGCTGCGCTCCCGGCCATGAGCACCCCCGCCAAGCCGGTGTTCACCATCCGCGGCTTCGAGGTCAGCGGCGAGAACCCGCTGGCGCAAGGCGAGACCAGCGCCGTGCTGGCGCCGTTCCTGCGCAACGATGCCTCCATGGAGACACTGCAAAAGGCCACCGCAGCGCTGGAAGCCGCACTCAAGCAACGCGGCTTTGCACTGC
>JANOTG010000032.1:0-2090 GCA_031416215.1 Betaproteobacteria bacterium | reverse complement strand
AGGACCGCCTGCACCAATCCCTGCTGCTGGTGGCCGCAGCGACAACCCGGCTGGAGCGCTGGATCGGGCCATCCGCCAACCGAGCCCTTGGCGCTGGACCACCCCTGGCCATGACGCAGCTGGATAGCGGCACACTTGAAGACCATCTGGAGCACCACCCGCAAATCCAGCTGATGATGCGGCTGGAGGCGCTCGCGCAGGCGGAGGTGCAAGTCGCACAAACGGCCAGGTCATCCGACTGGAGTGTGGAGCTGATGTTCAGCCAGCGCGGGCCAGCCTACTCCAACATGTTGTCGGTCAATCTCTCGATCCCGCTGCAATGGGACCGAAAGAACCGGCAAGACCGCGAAGTCGCGGCCCGGCTGGCCTTGCTGGAGCAGTTGCGCGCCGAGCGTGAGGAGGCAAGCCGCGACCATCTGGCGCAGGCCCGCGCCTGGCTGCAGCAATGGCGTGGCAACCAGCGCCGCATGGAGCATTACGACGCCACGCTGATCCCCCTGGCCGCGCAGCGCACACAGGCCAGCATCGCCGCCTACCGTGGTGGTGCCGGCGCTCTGCTGGGGGCGCTACAGGCACGCCAGGCCGAAATCGACGTGCAACTGGATCGGCTGAAGCTCGAAATGGAGACCTCCAGCCTGTGGGCGCAGCTTGAGTACCTGCTGGCATCCGACGGTCAGAAAACGGTGCCTCCAACAAACCCCAAGGAGTCACAACCATGAAACCCTTCACCAAACTGGCCATCGGCCTGCTGGCTGCTGCAATGCTCGGCGCGGCCGGGTATGGCCTGTACCACACTGGCATGCAGCGCGGCATGGCCATGACCGCAGCGCCGGCCTCACCCGGCGGCAGTGAAGCAGCAGCGGCCGGCACTGCTGCGCAGGACCTGCCGCAGAGTATTACCCAGGGTGAAGCGGCGACCCGGCGCCACATCACATCTGGCATAAAGGCCGGTGATGTCGATCCGGCCACGGGGAAGAAAGTGCTGTATTACCACGACCCCATGGTGCCGGGGAACAAGTTTGACAAGCCGGCCAAGTCACCGTTCATGGACATGATGCTGGTGCCGGTGTATGCAGACGGTGACAGCGACGGCAGCAGGGTCACCGTCAGCCCGCGCATTCAGCAGAACCTCGGCGTGCGCACCGCTGCAGTCACGCAGGGCACGTTGTCGCCCGAGGTGTCTGCGGTGGGCAGCATCGCCTTCAACGAGCGCGATCAGGTCATCGTCCAGGCAAGGGCCACCGGCTACGTCGAGCGCCTGCATGTACGTGCCACGCTCGACCGCGTGGCCAAGGGGCAGCCGCTGGCCGAGTTATACGTGCCGGACTGGATCGCGGCGCAGGAAGAGTTCCTGTCGGTGCGCCGCATGCAAGGCACCGATCTCGCGCCATTGGTCGACGGCGCCCGCCAGCGCATGCGCCAGGTCGGCATGAGCGACGCGCAGATCGCGCTGGTCGACAGCAGCGGGCGCACGCAGCCGCGCATCACGCTGGTGGCGCCGATTGGTGGTGTCGTCACCGAATTGATGGCGCGCGAAGGGATGACGGTGATGGCCGGCGCCACGCTGTTCCGCATCAACGGCCTGAGCACGGTGTGGGCAAATGCCGAGGTGCCAGAGAGCCAGTCGGCACTGTTGCGCCCAGGCACGAAGGTTCAAGCCAGCAGCCCTGGCGTGCCAGGCAAAAAGTTCGACGGGCGGGTGCAAGCCATCGTGCCCGAGGTCAATGCGACCACGCGCACCTTGAAGGTCCGCCTTGAACTGGGCAACTCGAGCGGCGCGCTGGTACCGGGCATGTTTGTGCAGATGCAGTTCATGGACATGCGCGACCAGAAGGCGTTGTTGGTGCCTACCGAAGCCATCATCCAGACGGGCAGGCGCACCGTCGCGATGCTTGCCGAGGACAACGGCCGCTTCCGGCCGGTCGATGTGGAGATCGGTATCGAGAGCGGCGGTCAGACGGAGATCAAGCGTGGCCTGCAAGCCGGCCAGCGGGTCGTGGTGTCGTCGCAGTTCTTGATCGACTCCGAGGCCAGCCTGAAGGGTGTCGAGGCACGCCTGAACGTCGAGCCCAAACCCGACGCCGCGAACA
>JANOTG010000031.1:0-1906 GCA_031416215.1 Betaproteobacteria bacterium | reverse complement strand
CCCATACCTTGCGCCCGGTGCAATCCAGCAAGTGGCGGTGCGTCAGGTAACGCATGAAGCGCGCGTGGAAGATCGAACTGATCGGGCCGATGCCCATCGAGCCGGTCGGGAACTGCCAGAAGTCGGGCATCAGGTAGGGATGCGGGTAGCTGGAAAGCCCGCGTGCGCCCTGGCCGGTGTTGGCGCGCGGGGCACGTATCTCCTGGCGGTAGTGCAACAGGTCTGCTTCGTCCAGGCGGCCTTCCAGAAAGGCGCGCGCATAGACCCCCGGGGCGCTGTGCGGCTGGAAAAACACCAGGTCGCCCAGGTTATGGGCATCACGGGCCCGAAAGAAGTGGTTGAAACCAGTCTCGAACAGGTCGGCGGCGCTGGCGTAGCTGGCGATATGGCCACCGAGTTCACCATAGGCCTGATTGGCACGCACCACCATCACCAGGGCATTCCAGCGCATGAGTGCGGCCAGTCGTTCCTCCAGCGCCAGATCACCGGGGTAGGGTGGCTGGCGCGTGACCGAGATACTGTTCAGGTAGGGAGTGCACAACTCGGGTTGCCAATCCACGTGGTGCATGCGCGCCAGGCGGACAAGTTCGTCCAGCAGGAAGCGCGCGCGCTGCGGGCCCTGACTGCCAAGCAGGGATTCAAAGGCTGCGCGCCATTCCTGCGTCTCATCGGGGTCGGTGTCTTCACGTGTTTCCGCAGCGGGCAGTCCGGCTAATTTGGTGACTTGCATGGGCCGGATCGTAGCTGACGGGTACAGAACAATCCGATTGATCCAACTATCGAGAAGATTCGCTCGAGTTTCGCGCTCAAACAGGTGCGGTACAAAACGGCGTCGCCGCTGCTCGGCATTAAAGCGCAGGACCCACCCCGCAAGCAGCACTCGGCATCAAGGTTATTTGGGTAGTATTGGCTAACTTGGCTATAATTAGCCAGGTTGGTGAAAATTGAACGGGAGAGATGCCGCCATGCAGGTCAATATTCTCGAGGCCAAGAACCAGCTCTCGCAGCTCATCAAATTGGCCCAATCGGGTGACGAAGTCGTGATTGCCAACCGGGGCACACCTGTGGCTCGGCTGGTACCTACCCAAGCGCCGCTGACGGCGCGCTCTGCCCCCGATTTTTTGCGATGGTTGGCTGACAATCCATTGCCAGCGCATGCAATGCGAAGCGCTCAGGAGATTGACGCCGGTATTGCACAGGAGCGCCGCGCGTGGGATTGATTTATGTCGACGCCTGCTTGATCATCTACCTGATCGAGAGCCATGCGCAATGGGCTGGCGCGGTGACTGCGGCGATGCAAAACGCGCCGGGACAGAGTTTTGCGATCTCGCCACTGGTCAAACTCGAGTGCCTGGTAAAACCGATCAAATCCGCTGACTTTCCCCTGCAACAGCGTTATGAGGCTGGTCTGCGTCAATTGGTGCTGTTGGAGATGTCGGAGCCGGTGTTTTTGCAGGCCGCGCACCTGCGCGCCCGATTCAGCCTGAAAACTCCCGACGCTCTGCACCTCGCATGCGCGCAGCACCATGGTTGCTCTGCGTTGTGGACGAATGATGACCGCCTGGCTCAGGCCGCACATGGGTTGGCGCGCAATGTTTTGCGGTAGTACCCGCGAAATGGAAGAACTGCCAACTCACAGGTAGCGTGCCCCTTGCCGCGCCAGCTCGGCCTGCACCAGAGCCATGTCGATATCGTCCAGCGCGCGAGCGGTCTTGAGCGAGAGGGCAGCGGCGATACCCGCTCCCTGACCGGCTACCGCACAACACGCCATGTTGCGGGTGGCGGCATGGGCGATGCGGTCACCACCGATGGCGCGCCCCGTGACCAGCAGGTTCTTGACCCGTTTGGGCAACATGCAGCGGTAGGGCACATGCATGTAGCGCCCGGTGGTGGGGATGATGAGCAC
>JANOTG010000030.1:0-2527 GCA_031416215.1 Betaproteobacteria bacterium | reverse complement strand
TGTTGGCCTTTTCCCTCACGCCGTACGCGAGCGTGCGACCCTGGTTCGCGCCGTCGTTTGTGTTGCCACGGCGGACCGGGGTCGATGGCCGGCTGGTTTTTGGTGCCATCCTGTTCGGGCTTGGCTGGGGTCTCAGTGGTTATTGCCCCGGTCCGGCGCTTGCCAGCCTGCTCACCGGGCAGATCGACACCGCCGTTTTTGTGCTCGCCATGTTGCCAGGCATGTGGCTGGCCCGAAAAATATGAGTGGCCAGTCCGCTTGTTGATTTGGGTCAGATGGATTACAGTTGACGTTTACGTAAACGTCAAGTCAGCGCGATCTGCCGTCGCGCACTCCAGGAGACCTGCATGACCGACCTGTCCGGCGAATTCAGGGCGCTTGCCCAGTACCGTCCCACGAACAAAGTGCGATTCGTGACGGCAGCCAGCCTGTTTGATGGCCATGATGCCGCGATCAACATCATGCGCCGCATCCTGCAAGGCATGGGCGCCGAGGTGATCCACCTCGGGCACAACCGCAGCGTCGAGGAAGTCGTCACTGCCGCGCTGCAGGAAGATGTGCAGGGTATCGCCATCAGTTCCTACCAGGGCGGTCACGTCGAATACTTCAAGTACATGGTGGACCTGTTGCGTGCGCGCGGCGGCGCGCATATCCAGGTGTTTGGTGGCGGCGGTGGCGTCATCGTGCCGCCGGAAATCCGGGAGCTGCATGCCTACGGCGTGGCCCGGATTTTCAGCCCGGAAGACGGCCAGAAGATGGGGCTGGCAGGCATGATCGGCGAGATGGTGATGCGCTGTGACAAAGACCTGAGCGCCTTTGCGCCGCACACGGTGCAGGCCATCCAGGGTCATGGCGAGTCGAACTGGCGCGCGCTGGCGCAACTCATCACGGCGCTGGAGAACGAGCGCGCGGCACCAGTCGGCAAGACGACGGCCGCACCCGGATTTGCGTCTCTGCTGCAGGAGCTGCGAGACACCGCTGCCACCATCAAGACACCGGTGCTGGGCATTACCGGCACCGGCGGCGCCGGCAAGTCGTCCCTCACGGATGAATTGATCCGCAGGCTGCGGCTGGATCAGGGTGACCGCTTGCGCATCGCTGTGATCAGCATCGACCCGTCGCGGCGCAAGTCTGGCGGGGCGTTGCTGGGTGACCGCATTCGCATGAACGCGATCTCGCCGTGGACAACAACAGTGGTCGACGAGCGACAATTTCCCGACGGGCCGCCCCGAGGGAAATTAGCCCCCTCGGGGGGCAGCGAATTACACGAAGTGAAAAGCGTGGGGGCTAAAGTCTTCATGCGCAGCCTGGCGACGCGGGATTTTGGCACCGAGATCAGCGCCGCCCTGCCGGATGTGATTGCAGCGTGCAAATGCGCCGGCTTCGACCTGGTCATCGTAGAAACCTCCGGCATCGGCCAGGGAGACGCGGCGATTGTTCCGCATGTCGATGTGCCGCTGTACGTGATGACGCCCGAGTTCGGTGCGGCAAGCCAGCTCGAGAAGATCGACATGCTCGATTTCGCCCAGTTCGTGGCCATCAACAAATTCGACCGCAAGGGGGCTGCGGACGCATTGCGGGACGTATCCAAACAGGTGCAGCGGAATCGCGAGGCCTGGACTACGCCGGCCGACCAGATGCCGGTGTTTGGCACCATGGCTGCTCGCTTCAACGACGATGGCGTGACCGCGCTCTACCAGGCGATGTTGCCGCGCCTGCAGGAACTCGGCCTGTCGGTCCATGCGGGCAGCCTGCCCAAGGTGCAGGTGCGCCACAGCACCAACCAGACACCGGTGGTGCCACCAGCGCGCACCCGCTACCTGGCCGAGATCAGCGATACCGTGCGTGGCTACAAGGCGCGCGCCCGCGCCCAGGCCGTGCTGGCGCGTGAAGCGCAGCAGCTGCGTGCATCGGCCCGCATGCTGCACTCGGCCAACCCGGCCAAGGTGCGCGCGGTGGAAGCGGTGACCGGCCTGGCGGCGCAACGCGAGGCGCAGATGGGTGGGGCCGAGCGCAAGTTGCTGGCGCAGTGGCCGCAGATGCAGCAGGCCTATGGCGGCGAAGAATACGTGGTGAAGATCCGCGACAAGGAGATCCGCACTGCGCTGGTCAGCAAATCACTCAGCGGCACGCCGATCCGCAAGGTGGTGTTGCCGCAATACCAGGACGAGGGTGATGTATTGCAGTGGCTGATGCTCGACAACGTGCCGGGCAGTTATCCGTATACCGCCGGCACCTTCGCCTTCAAACGCGAGGGCGAAGACCCGACCCGCATGTTTGCCGGCGAGGGTGATGCGTTTCGCACCAACACCCGTTTCAAGCTGCTGAGCTCCGGCATGCCGGCCAAACGCCTGTCCACCGCGTTCGATTCGGTCACCCTGTACGGCAACGACCCCGACCCGCGCCCGGACATCTATGGCAAGGTGGGCAACTCCGGCGTCAGTATCGCCACGCTGGACGACATGAAGGTGTTGTACAGCGGCTTTGACCTGTGCAGCCCGTCCACCAGTGTCAGCATGACCATCAA
>JANOTG010000029.1:0-4849 GCA_031416215.1 Betaproteobacteria bacterium | reverse complement strand
GGCATTTTTCGACGGGCGGCGTACCTCCGGTGCCGATGCCTTGAAAGCAGCCGGGCTCACCCCGGTGCAGCTGCAGCCCAAAGACGGACTGGGCCTTATCAACGCCAGCCCGGTGACTACCGGTTATGCGGCGGTGGTGGCCGCCGATCTGGGGCAACTGCTGTTGCTGGCCGCAGCGGTGGCAGCATTGGCCGACGAGGGGTACGCCGCCAACCTCAATGTGTTCGACCCGCGCATCGCCGCCGCACGACCGGCCGGTGCCCAGTCGGCGGCGTCAGCGCTGTTTCGGGCCCTGCTGGCGGGCAGCAGCCTGCATGACCAGCCGGCACGCTCGATCCAGGATGCGATTTCGTTTCGGACCATCGCGCAGGTTTTCGGCTCCAGCTACGCGGCTTTTGCCACGCTCGGTGATGCGGTGGAGGCCGAGATCAATGGCATTTCGGACAGCCCGCTGGTGTTCGCCAGCGAGGGCGAGATGGTGTCGTCGCCCAATTTTCACCCGCCCATGATCGCGCTCGCCTTTGACAGCATGGCGATCGCCTTGACCCACCTGGCAACTGCCAGCGTACAGCGCCTGATCAAGCTGCAAAACCCGGTACTGAGCGGTTTGCCGAAGTACCTGTCGCCAGTGGGGGGCGCCAGTGTGGGTTTCAACGCCATGCAAAAGACCGCCGCCGCTCTGCATGCCGAAATCCGCCTGAAGGCCACACCGGCCAGTCTGGACGCGGTGGTGGTGTCAGACACCGTGGAAGACCACGCCACCCATGCCTTGTTGTGCGTGCGCAAGCTCGACGAGCAGATGCAGTTGATGCGGCATCTGGTGGCGCTCGAGGCGCTGGTGGCGGCGCAGGCGGTGGACCTGCGCGGCTCGGCTCGGCTGGGTGCTGGCACGCAGCAGGTGTTCGACGCCGTGCGTTCGGTCGTGCCGCCATTGCAGGCAGATCGCCCCTGCGGACCGGACGCGATGACGGCGCAGGCGGCCCTGTTCGCAGCCGACACCCAGGTCGCTTTACGAGCAGCAGTTGCGTCGGCCATGGAGGGCCACTCCCTGCGCGGCATGTAGCGCCGCAGTGCAATGTCCAATCACCCAGCCGTCACGAATCGACCATGCAACCCATCCACATCACCTACCTGAACGGCCCTGACGTCGAAACGCTGGCGTTAACCGACGACGAGATCCTGCAGGCCATCGAGTCGAGTCTGGCCTCGCAGGGCCGCGGCGAATGTGTCATCGAGCCGCGCATGCACCTGGCGCCAAGGGCCGGGGTGGATGGGCATTTCAATGTGTTGCGCGGCGCCATCGGTGCGCCGATCAATCTGGCCGGGGTCAAGGTGGTGGGCGACTTTGTCGACAACTACAAACAGGACCTGCCGTCTGAATTGGGCGTTCTGAACCTGTTCGACCCGCGTACCGGCATCCCGGTGGCCATCATCGATGCCACCGCCATCACCGATATGCGCACCGGTGCGGTGACAGCCATCGGCGCCAAATACCTCGCCCGCAAGAACAGCAAGGTGCTGGGCCATATTGGCGCACGCGGCACCGCCTACTGGAACGTACGCCTGCTCGACAAGTTGTTCAATTTCGACGAAATCCGCGTGCATTCGGCACGACCCGAGAGCCGCAACGCCTTTGGCGAACGCCTGTCAAAAGACCTCGGAAAGCCGGTGCGGGTGTGCGAGAACTGGCATGACACGGTGGCGGGCGCCGACATCGTGGTGGAGGCCTCGCGCCTGCGCGAACCGACACCTCTGCTGAAAACCGAATGGATCAAACCCGGCGCTTTTGTGGTGCCTTATGGCACCATGAGTGCGGTGGAGCTGAGCCTCACCGATATCATGTCCAAGCTGGTGGTGGACGACTGGGGCCAGTGCAAGGGCGGGCAGTTTGGCTCGTTGCGGGCCCATGTGGAGGCCGGCAAGTTGTCGGCACAGACATTGCATGCCGAGATGGGGCAGATTGTGGCCGGGCTCAAAACCGGGCGGCAGACGGAGGCGGAGAACATTTTGTTCTGGCACCGGGGCCTGTCACTGAGCGATATCGCGTTGGGTTACGCCTTGCTGCAAAAGGCGCAGCGCCTGGGCATCGGGCAGCAGTTGCGGTTTGCATGAAAAAATGCAGCCTCTGACCCGACTGATCGAAATGCTTGCAGCTTGACTACAAAGGAAACGGCATGAGCAGTCTGCGCCTTTCCCTGGCCACTGGCGCCCTTGGTGCGATCGTGGAGGCCATCGACCTGGCTCGGGCCGGCCCTGAGTATCGCCCCCGCCGGCAGGAACTCCTGCAACCAGGCAGACTCCACCCATCACCGTCGCACCCGCAGTCCGGGTGTTTTATTGCGTACCTTTAACCAACGAGGAGTATTGAGATGAAGAGCAAGTTGACACGGCGCAATCTGCTGGTGGCCGGCGCGGGTGCGGCAAGCATGGGCAGCGCCCTGTGGCCCCACATTGCCCTGGCGCAAACCGGTGCTGCAATCCGTCCGCTGCTGACGGTGCGCGCTGCGGCGGATTTCGAGCTGATCGACCCGGCGCACCGGCGCGGCCCGGTGGATGGCAACGTGATGCGCGTGGTCTACCAGCGCCTGATGCAACCCAAGCCGAACTCCGCCGAGATCGAGCTCGATGCAGCAGCCGAGATGAAGCAGACTTCACCGACGACGATCGAATTCCGACTCAAGCCAGGCCTGATGTTCACCGACGGCTTTGGCGAGATGACGGCCGAGGATGTGAAATTCTCGTTCGAGCGTATCGGCCTGCCACCGGCGGCGGGCGCCAAGGAGTCCTCTTACAAGGGCGACTGGCTGCACCTGACCACGGTCGAAGTCAAGAGCAAGTACGAGGGCCGTATCGTGCTGGCCAAGCCACGTGCCAATCTCTACGATGTGGTGATCGCCGATGGCTCCGGCTGTATTGTCAGCAAAAAGGCGGTCGAGCAGCGCGGCACCGAGTTCGGCCTCAAGCCGGTCGGCTCCGGGCAATACCAGGTAGCGTCGATCGACAAGCAAAAGGGCTGCGTGCTCAAACGCAACGCGAACTACAAGGGTAGCCGCCCCGGGCGTTACGAAGAGATCAACGTACGTGTGATCACCGACCCGAAGACTACCGAACTCGCGCTGCGGGCTGGCGAGCTCGACTTTGCCATCCTCCCGACTGCTGCCGCCGAGCCCTTGCGCTCCGTGGCCGGACTGACGGTGAGCGACCAGCCCTCCTTTGCCTACGTCTGGCTCGGCATGAACGTCGAGAAGGGTGCGTTGGCCGACGTGCGGGTGCGCCAGGCGCTGCGCCTGGGCGTGGATGTGGACCAGATGCTGCTCGCTGGTTACAACGGCAAGGCGCCGCGGCTCAACACGGCTTTGCCGCCGCAGGTCGTCGGCCATTGGCGCGAAGCACCGGCATACAAGCGCAATGTAGCCGAGGCCCGGGCCTTGCTGGCAGCGGCCGGGCAGAGCAACCTGAAGTTGCGGCTTTTGGTGCTGAATACGCCCGAGTTCCAGAACATGGCCCTGGTTGCCAAGGCCTTGCTGGCAGAGGTTGGGGTGACCATCGAGGTCGACGCCCAGCCTGGCGGCACCTACTGGAGTGCGGGCAAGGGCGATACCGGCAAGAACCTCGAGTTGTACATGTCGCGTTTCAGCGCCAAACACGATCCGAATTTTGTGCTGCAATGGTTCGTGCCAGGGCAGATCGGCAACTGGAACTGGTCGCGCTGGAACAGCGCCGAGTTCGACACCTTGTTCAAGGATTCGGACAGTGAGACCGACGCCGCGAAACGGCGCAACATGGTGCTCGAGATGCAGCGCGCGATGGACAAGTCGGCGGCCTTCATCTGGCTGACCAACGAGGCCAGCGGTGTGGTGCACAAGAGCAGCATCAAGCCGGCCTCGATTCCGGGCTGGATCGACTGGCAGTATTCTGACTTCAGTGCAGGCTGATACCGCCCGCTACATAGGCAGCCGCCTTGTCACCACCGCGCTGATTGTCTTCGGCGCGATGGTGCTGCTGTTCACCCTGAGCAGCCTGGTACCGGGCGACCCGGCAGCCATCCTGCTCGGGCCGCAGGCCACACCGGAATATTCGAGACGCATGATCAGCGAGATGGGGCTGGACCAGCCGCTGCACATCCGGCTCTGGCGTTTCTTTTCCAATGTGGCCAGCGGCAACCTGGGCATCGACATCGTGTCCGGCCGCTCGGTGACCAGCATGATCGCCGCCGTGATGCCCTACACCATCATCCTGACCTTCTCGGCCATCGTGCTGGCGGTGGTCACCGGCATTCCGCTGGGTATCTATGCGGCGACGCACCGCGGCTCGGTCATGGACAGCCTCCTGGCCTTCATTTCAGTGGCCTTCATCGCGGTGCCGAGTTTTGTGATCGCGATCTTCCTGCTGCTGATCTTCGCCATCTGGCTCGACTGGCTGCCAGTGCTGGGCACCAGTCGCAGCGGTGACTGGCTGGACGAGTTCAAGCGCATGATCCTGCCGACCGTCGCTTTGGCTCTGGGCTGGGTCGGCTTCATTGCGCGCCTGGTGCGAACCTCGATGCTGGAGGTGATGGGTGAGAACTACATCCGTACCTCGCGCGCCTATGGCCTGTCCGAGCGCCTGATCACCTACAAGTACGCGCTCAAGAACGCCTGCATCCCCACCATCACCATCCTCGGCCTGGGTGTGGGCCGCCTGCTGGGTGGCGCGGTGCTGATCGAGATCGTGTTCGCCCGTCCCGGTCTGGGACGCTTGATCTACGGCGCGATTTCGGAGCGCAACTACCCTGTGGTGCAGGGCGCCGTGCTGGTGGTGGTGGTGATCTTCGTGCTGGTGAACCTGGTCGTCGACCTGTCGTATTCCG
>JANOTG010000028.1:0-9599 GCA_031416215.1 Betaproteobacteria bacterium | reverse complement strand
GCATGCATCACCCAGGTACCCACATCGCCGGAGTTCAGGCCGGCCCTGCCGAGCACGGTGCCCAGCACCCGCTGCGCGTAGTCCGCAGCCAGCGCGGGAACAGCGCGGGTCAGGATGTTGCGCAGCATGCCATCGCGCTGCTCGAACATCAGCGCGGTACGCGCGCCCGGCTCGACCAGCGATGTACTGTCCTTCCATTCGATGCGCCTGCCGGATGCGCCCCCCCGAAGTCCCAAAACGGCCGCGCCAGCGCCA
Source organism: Betaproteobacteria bacterium (assembly GCA_031416215.1). Classification (GTDB taxonomy): domain Bacteria; phylum Pseudomonadota; class Gammaproteobacteria; order Burkholderiales; family Burkholderiaceae_C; genus CAISIP01. The sequence continues at coordinate 9,344 of JANOTG010000028.1, read as the reverse complement.
TCACCGAACAGGCAGGCACTGATCAGCACACCGGGGTCGTTGTCCAGGTACATCGCGGCGCTGCTGACTTCGACGCAGATCGACAGGACGTGCTCGCAGGTTTGCGTGGCCAGCAGCGCCTTTCCGAGCATCAAGTTGGGCAGGGCCGCCGCACAGCCTTGTCCGACCAGGTCGAAGGCCTGCACGTCGGGGCGCAGTCCCAGGCGCTCGACCACATGTCCGGACAGGCCCGGGCAAAGGTATCCCGTGCAGGTACTGACCACCACGGCGTCGACGTGCGAGGCAGGCAGTCCGGCCTTCATCAGGGCGCGTTCACCGGCCTGCGCCGCAAGCGCAGGTGCGTGGTTCAGGAAACGCTCCGACAGCGTGTTGGGATTGATCGCGAAGACCTGGTCCAGCGAATCGACAGCAAGCCGACGTGCCTCGATGCCGTTGTCGCGCTGCAGCACCGTTCTCGCGATGAAGTGCGCACGCCCATCCAGCCGCGCGAACCAGGCCGACTTCTCGAACGCCGCGAGGCACTCAGCCTTGGTGTAACGCGCCGGCGGATTCGCGGTACCGACGCCGAGGATGTGCATCGCTCAACCGGCCAGCGCGCCAACCTCACGCTCGGGATGCCGATGTCGCCCCAATGCGGTGATGAAGTCCGCTGCCGCGTGGTCCGCATTGGCTGCGGCTCCCAGGACGATGCCCGGATCTGCGTCGCCGCTGGCAAGTGTCAGCTTGACGTCGGCACGGTCGAGCAGCGCTTTCGAGGCGCCAATCGCGAGTATGGTCTTGCCATGCCGGTACTGGTTCGAAATGAAGTCCATCACCTCGATGCGGGCGCCAAGAGCCTTCACACCATCGGCACCATCGGGCAGCACGAGCCCGTCGAACAGCACCGGCGCGGAGTTCTCCAGCGTTCCGGTGGCATCGAACGCTTTGCCTTCGGTGGGTTTCACCTGGCCCAGGCGCGGCGCGATCAGATGCACCTTGGCACCGGCCGCCTGCAGGGCCGTTTGCACGGCGCCGATTGACTTCCCATCCACACCATCAGCCACCAGGATGGCGACGCTTCGCGAGCGGACGCCACCATCGCCCGGCAGGGCGGTCAGCGACAGGGCTGGCGACAGGGAGACCTCGGGCTTGGTGACCTGTGCCAGCGCCTTCGGCATCGCCGGCGGAACGGCAATGCCCAACCCCGTGGCGACTGTCGCGGCAAGTTCGGGTGATACGTTGACCAGCGACGACACCATGCGCGCGCGCAGCGCCGGCACCGTGAGCTTGCTCAGCTCGAAGCGGAATCCGCCCGCTATGTGCGCCTTCTCCACAGCGGTCTGGCTTTCGTAGAACAAGGTGGCCTGGGTGTAATGGTCGGCAAACTTCTCGGGCTTGCCGCGCAACTTGTCACCTTCCGCCGGTTGCGGGAACGAGACGAAGCCCGCAGCGCCAGCCTGGAACGGACATCCCCCACCGAGCGAGTTGGGCTCGTACGCGAAACGGCCGCGCGGTATGGCCTGGCGGTGCAGGCCGTCGCGCTGGTTGTTGTGCACCGGTGCCAGCGGCGCGTTGATCGGAATCTCGTGGAAGTTGGCGCCACCCAGCCGCGTGATCTGTGTATCGATGTACGAATGAATGCGGCCGGCCAGCAACGGGTCGTTGCTGAAGTCGATGCCGGGCACAACATGGGCGGTACAAAACGCCACCTGCTCGGTTTCGGCGAAGAAGTTGTCCGGGTTGCGGTTCAGCACCATACGGCCCACCGGCGTCACCGGCACCAGCTCTTCGGGGATCAGCTTGGTGGCGTCGAGCACATCGAAGCTGAAGCCCTCGGCCTGTGCCTCGGTGAAGATCTGCAGGCCGAGTTCCCACTCGGGGTACTCACCCGACTCGATGGCTTCCCACAGGTCGCGGCGGTGGAAGTCGGAATCGGCGCCAGAAATCTTGACCGCCTCGTCCCACACCAGCGAGTGCGTGCCAAGCATGGGCTTCCAGTGAAACTTGACGAAATGCGATTCACCCTTCGCATTGACCAGGCGATAGGTGTGTACACCAAAGCCCTGCATCATGCGCAGGCTGCGCGGAATGCCGCGATCGGACATCACCCACATCAGCGTATGCGTGGTCTCAGGGCTCAGCGAGGCGAAGTCCCAGAAAGTGTCATGGGCCGAGGCAGCTTGCGGCATGCCATGGTGCGGCTCGGGCTTCACCGCATGGACGAGGTCGGGGAATTTCATCGCATCCTGGATGAAGAACACCGGGATGTTGTTGCCCACCAGATCCCAGTTGCCTTCGTCGGTGTAGAACTTCACGGCAAAGCCGCGGATGTCACGCGCGGTGTCCGTCGAGCCGCGTTCTCCGGCAACCGTCGAGAAGCGCGTGAATACCGGCGTGATCTTGCCAGCCGCCTGGAACGGTGCCGCGCGGGTAAAAGCCGTCATCGGCTTGTAGGCCTCGAAGAAGCCATGTGCCGCCGAGCCACGCGCATGAACGATGCGTTCGGGAATGCGTTCGTGGTCAAAATGGGTGATCTTCTCGCGCAGGATGAAGTCTTCGAGCAACGTCGGGCCGCGAAGTCCGGCCTTCAGCGAGTTCTGGTTGTCGCCGACCTCCACACCCTGGTTCGTGGTCATTGCCTGGCCTGATGCGTCTGCGCGCGCCCGGTCCAGGGCGTCCGACTTGGGCGAATCATTGATTTCACTGAGCGTGCTGGCAAAGGCGGTTGGTGAACTGGCCAATACGCTGGCACCGCGTGGTGGCGCGACAGCATTCTTGCGTCCGATTTCCAGTGCCTTGCCGGCGTTGTGGGGCATCGCGGCTGCGAGGGCCTGGGCCGCTGCCAGTTGCTCCTCGGTCTGGCGTGACTCACGCCGCGGCTTGTTTGGCTTAGCGGCCTTGGTGGTTGTCTTCATCGGTGACCTTGTGGTGTAAAAGTGGCAAATCTGAAGCTGCCGAACCTGTGGCAGGGATCAGCCACCCGACGGCGGCGTCTTGCCGCCGGGACCGGGAACAAGTCGAGCGCGCAGACCGGCGTCCAGGCCGGGTGTCGCACGCATATCGGTATCGACCAGGCCAGCGTCGATATCACGCTTGGCCTGGAGCATCACGGGGTCAGGTGCTGCGGAAACAGCATCGCTCGATTGGTCGCGCTCGTGCGGCAGGGGCAGGCCACCGGCTGTCCGCGCTGCCCCCTTGGCGCGGCGCGGTGGTGTCGCGGTTTGACGTCCGACCGCACGGCGTGGCCGCGGGCTCAGCGGCATGTGGCAAGCCCCATCAGCGCGCCGTGCCTCGCCTCAGGAGGTTCACGACGGCCAGCAGGACGGCGGCCCCGGCCAACGAGACGAGCAGCGCTGGCAGGCTGAAGTTGTTCTGGTTGATCGTGCCGATGCCGACCAACGGCGAGATGAACCAGCCACCCACCATGGCACCGACGATGCCAACGATCACGTTGAGAAATATGCCTTGCTGGTTGTTGGTATTCATCATGATGCTGGCGAGCCAACCGATGAGACCACCCGCGATGAGCCAGAAGATGAAGTTCATGAAGTTTTCCCCTAGAAGTTGATTGGTGTCCCGTACGGACTGCACAGGACTCGAACGCTCATTTTTTCGCTGGTGTCCAATCACGTCTGTGCGATTGCGCACATGATCGGCGCGTGCTTCCCAGCCGATTTCCATCGCGAGTGCGGTTCAGCCGCGCTGTGGCCATAGCTGTCCAGGCCAGTCGGGGCACGTTCGCAACCAGGATGGTCAACGGTCGCGGCAACAAGGCGGCCAGGGTCGAGCCCTCTTGCTGTTGTTGCGCCGCTCTTGTATCGGTGGTGTTACACGTTGCGCCCGAGATGATGGTTGGGACACAAGCGATGCAAACCGTCAACGGCTATCGGGCCGTTTGGTGCGTCGCGCGCGGATTTCACGCACCAAAGGAAACGTGGCCATCACCAGCACTGCGCCACCCAACGACAGGGGCAGCAATGATCCCGTGGCCTCGGTAAACCACGCTCCGGCAACGGTGCATAGCAGGCCGCCAACATAGTGGCGCATCGTCGAACTTGAAAGTAGGGACATGGTGATGGCTGCTGGTGCAGGAGAGAAACCCAGTCTAGCGGCCCTCCAGCGGGGCAAGGGGCGGATAAGCTCCCTGTTGCCGCCCCAGTTGTCGGCCATACGACACACTGTTGCCCTGCCCGCTGGTCGACAACGCAGACAGGGCGATGTACTTCGCCAAAAGGGCGGGGGCGCGGTTTGCGTCCGCAAGGTGACGCCAGAAGAAGCAACCACTGTTCTTCGCCTGTGTTCGGTTTCGCACAGACTTTCCCCCCGGCTGCGCACACACTGAGAGTCTCGAATCTGAACTGCTGAGACTTTTAATGCCCTGGAGCCTGCCATTGAGCGCCATAGCGTTGCCTTCTGTTGGCCCCGCCCCTATTGGGCGCAATCGCCCGCAAGCGCGATTGGTGCAGACGGACCCGCCGCTCCCAAAGTGGCCGACGAATGGCGTCGAACATAAAGAAGCGGTCAGCCGCTTGATCCCATCAACAGCAAGCGCCGGCCTGTCGCTGGAGTCCAGCCTGTGAAAACGCTCGTTGTCTATTTTTCACGTACAGGGCAGGCCAGTCTGACCGCGCGGGTAGCAAAGGAGATCGCCAAGCAATGCGACGCGCATGTCGACATGATCCAGCCACAGTCCCAAAGGGATTCGTGGTTCTCAGCCTGGCGTTATGGCTGGCAGTCCCTGACCCATGCGGAGCCCGCGATCAGGAAGGCTGCGCACAACCCCTCCAACTACGACTTGATTGTGATCGGAGTTCCGGTTTCACGCGCCGGCTTGGCGCCACCTGTGCGGTCATACCTGCGCCGTTACGGGGGACAGATTCAGCAGTTGGCCTTCTTTTGTGCGGAGGGTTCCGGAGGAGAAGACCGCGCATTTTCGGAATTGACCAAGTTGTACGGCAGGCCGCCGGTGGCCACCTTCGGAGTTGCCAGAAAGCATTTGTCAGCCATTGCCGACCGCGAACAACTGAACGACTTCGTGGGCAGCCTGCGCGGTGGCCTGACCGAGGAGTAGCCGACACGTCGACCGACTTGGCACAACCATTTCAGCATCGACATACAGCGCTTCGTCGCCTGCCTTTCCCCGCAATGTTCCGGCGCAGCGTCTGTCGGTCTGGAGAGCATCACACCCGCTTGCGGGCGGCACCCTTTGGAGTGGTTTTCCTGGATCCAGAGCTCACAGCGGCAGGCGTGCTGACCGACTTGCGTTTGGCAAGGCTCTTTGCCAACAGCTCCGTCAGGTCCACCACGTTGCTGGTGCCAGGCTGGGTGGGTAGGTCCTCCAGCGGAGTGACGGTCTCGGTCTCACCGGCTGTGACCTTCTTGTTCACGAGTTCCTGCACGGCATCCGCAAACCTGTCGGTGTAATCGGCCGACTGCCACCGGGCTGTCATGTCGCTGATCAACTGCGCCGCCATCTTCAGTTCGGCCGGCTTCAACCCGGCCGCCGCTTTGCCCTGCGCCGGCAGCTTGAGCTCATCCGCAGTGCGGATCTCGCTGGCCCAGCGGATGGTGTTGAGCACCAGTGCGGCACCGGACGGAATCAATGCCGCCAGGTGCTCCTTGGTGTGCATCACCACGCGGGCGATGCCGATCACACCCGCCTCGGACATCGCTTCGCGCAACAACGCATACACCTTTTCACCCTTGCCGGCCGGCTCCAGGTAATACGGGGTCTCGAGCAGCGTGAACGGAATTTCACTCGCCTTGACAAAGGACTCGATCTCGATCGTCTGGGTCGATTTCGGGTATGCGGCCTTGATCTGATCGTCGGTCAGGATCACGTAGTCGCCATCGTCCTGCTTGATGCCCTTGACGATGTCGGCGCCCTGGATCTCCTTGCCGGTACGCTTGTTCACCCGCTTGTAGCCCACCGGGTCCATCGAACGCTTGTCGAGCCAGTCGAAGTCGATTCCGACCGCCTGCGATGCAGGGTACAGAGCGACGGGCACGTGCACCAGGCCGAAGCTGATGGCGCCTTTCCAGATTACGCGGGGCATGAATACTCCTGGTTCGGCACAGCACCGAAAGTGGGGTGGATGGATATCAAGCGCGCTGGTCGAGGGCGGCTCATGCTTGTGGGGGCTCATAACCCAGGGCTGACATGGCTGACTTGAGTCCACGTGCCGCCTTGGCGTAACCGTTCCACGGGGAATTGCCCACTTCCATGCGCTCGTGGACGGTGGCCACACGCCAGAGGTCACCACCGCGCAGTGACGGCAGTTCATCCCAGGCCACGGGTACTGAAACCCCCAGTCCCGGTCGCGCCCGCGCCGACCAGGCACATACGGTCGTGGCCCCGGGGCCGTTGCGCAGGTAGTCGATGAATATTTTTCCCACCCGGTTTTTCGGTCCGCTGCGGGCGACGAACCGCTGCGGAATGGTTCTGGCCATGTGCAGCACCACCGCTTTCGAGAATCCCTTCACCGTGCCCCAGTCCTGCAGGCGCCGCAGCGGCACGACAACGTGCAGACCCTTGCCACCGCTGGTCTTGAGAAATGACGCCAGGCCGAGTTCGCCAAGGAACGCGTGCGTGAGTTGCGCCGCCTCCTGCAGCTTAGCCCAGGGGACACCTGCACCGGGGTCCAGGTCGAACACCATCCGGTCCGGATTTTTGAACGCGGCTGCGCTGGCATTCTGCGTGTGGAACTCGATGACGTTCCATTGCGCCGCTGACAACAGGCCCTGTTTGCCCGCCACCACAAGCAGCGCAGGGTTTCCTGCCGGCGGCTCGGGATCGAGTTGCCGGATACCGGGGAGCTTCTCGGTCTGCGCATGTTTCTGGAAGAACAAGGTCCCGCCCACTCCGTCGGGGGCCCGCACCAGCGACACCGGGCGGTCCGACATGTGCCAGAGCATGACATCGCCCACCAGATCGTAGTACCGGACCAGTTCGATCTTGGTGATACCCGAGCTTGGGTCGATCACCCGCTCGGCATTCGTGACCTGCAGACGCGTCGACAGCGCAGGTGGCTTGTTTGGGGGCGGCAGGGAAGCCGTGTCCGCGTCAGACATCATCAACGGTGTTTCACACACAATGGACTCGGCATCCTTGTCCGACCGCAAACCGCGAAATACGGCGTGCCGAATCCGACCGGCACGCGTCCACTCCCGGAAAGCGACTTCAGCCACCAGCACCGGCGTAACCCAGTGCGCCCTGCCTTCGATCTTCACGGTGTGAGCGAACGGGCTGCCGGTTCGGGAATGTGCGACCAAGGCCTTTTTGACGTTCGTCAGTGTCGTCTGGCTGAATCCCGTACCGACATTTCCCGTGTACTGCAGCTTGCCCCGTGCATCGTGTACACCCAGCAGCAACGCCCCGAAGCCCTCGCGCGTTCCCTGCGGGTCGGTATAGCCGCCGATCACGAACTCTTGGCGCTGCCCGCACTTCAGCTTGATCCAGTCGGGCGAGCGAACAGACCGGTAGATGGAACTGCGCCGCTTGGCGATGACACCCTCCAGCCCCATCCTGCAGGCCGAGGCCAACACGTCGTGCAGGGCGCCATCGAACGCTTCGCTGAAGCGAATGTGATCCGATGCCGACGTTGCGAGCAGGCGCTTCAGCACGGCGCGCCGCGCGTCCAATGGCGTATTGCGCATGTCGTGCCCATCGAAATAGGGCAGGTCGAACAAATACAGGATGACGTCGTCGGTGCTCTGCATTTCGAACGACTGTTGCAGCGCGCCGAAGTCCGGCACGCCGGCACCATCGGGAACAACGATCTCTCCGTCGTACCAGCCAGGGGGCAGCTTCAGTGCTTCGAAGGTGTTGCACAGCGGTAGTAGCCGGGATGTCCAGTCATGACCGTTGCGGGTGAATAACTTGGTACCGGCAGCATCGCTGCGTACCAGCATGCGATAACCATCGAACTTGATCTCGTAGAGCCATGCGGCAGGGTCACTCGGTGGGCCGGCCCCGAGCGTGGCTAATTGCGGCACCAGCGTTGACGGCAAGTCGGCTGGCATGGCATCGGCCGGCAGGCCAGGTCCTGCAGCCACGCGATCGCGACGGACTGCGGGCATGGCACCGCGTGACGGTGGCCCGAGGGCTTTGACACTCCCGGGCAACTCATCCACCACGCTGTACTCGGCGGCAGCACGGGCAAAGGAGTCCTTCTCCTTGATCAGCAACCAGGGCGTCTGCTTCTCCCCTTTGCCCTTCATGCGCACGAGTACCCATCTGCCGTGGAGCTTGTGGCCCAGCAACTCGAACTTCAGGTTGCCATCCGTCAGTCCCTGCCGCGGGTCGTGCAGCGACGTCCAGGTTCCGGTGTCCCACACGACAACCTTTCCGGCTCCGTATTGCGGTGCAGGGATGACGCCTTCGAATGCCGCGTAGGAAATCGGATGGTCTTCGACTTCAACGGCCATGCGTTTGATCTTTGGGTCCAGGCTCGGCCCCTTGGGGATCGCCCAGCTCTTCAAGACGCCGTCCAGTTCCAACCGGAAGTCATAGTGCAGGCTGCCGGCCCAATGCTTTTGCACGACGAAAGTCAGCCGGTCGCCGACGGAGCGGCCCCCTTCGGCGGGTTCCAGCGTCAGCGCGAAGTCACGCTTTGACTTGTAGACCTGCAGCGGATCGTTCGCCTGCTCACCTGCCCGTGTCGGCATCCGCGTCATGCTGCCGCCTTGGCGCCAACGTGGCGGATCAGACTCATCTCCCCATCCGCTTCAAGGTACATCAGCTTCACCATGGCGACGTCTTCAACACCTTCCTGCCGGATCTTCGCGTACAGCTCTTCGTCGGTGATGAATTCACGTCGCAAGTTTTTTCGCAGCAACTTGCCATTGCGCACCAGGCACAGGCGTGGCGCAGCAGTCAAACGCTGGACAACCGGGAACCTGAAACTCGCGAAGTCCAGCATGTAGCTCCAGAAAACGAGCGTCCCGACCAGCACCATCCCATCGATGGCCGAGGTGGCGTTGCCGATCATGCCGTTCTGTGCCGCGTCGCCGAGAATCACCACGAACAGAAAGTCGCTGATTCCCAGGGACCCCACGTCGCGGCGCAGGATGAAACGGAAAACGATAAAGAGAAACCAGTACATCAATGTGCCGCGCAGCACCAGTTCCAGCGGCGAAACGGTAAAGGCGAAGATGCTGGCGAAGTCGATATGGAGGAGGTTCAATGGATGCCGCTCCCGCGTTAGTGAATCGGCCGCCGTGTAGCTCCGGGGCGGTGATTGCGCAGCGCTCCGAAGTTGTTGTTGTCAGCGTGCCAGACGACCGAGCAAAAAGCCCGCCGCGACCGCCACACCGAGCGACTGCCAGGGATTTGCCGCCACGTAGACCCTTGCATCGGCGATGGC
>JANOTG010000027.1:0-4617 GCA_031416215.1 Betaproteobacteria bacterium | reverse complement strand
GCGAACTTGAAGCCCTGCCGCTGCGTAACCCACAGGTCCTGACACCGGTTGGCTTCATGCTGCAAGCCGGGGACCGTCCGTCGCGTGCCATGGAGGCGGCGATTGTGTTGGCGCGCGAGCCGCACTGGTTGGCACATGCAGCAGCCAACAGCGGGGTGTTGGGTTAGGCGCAGATCTTTCCAGTGCTTGCCTAATTCACCAGTTGAATCGGACGGTGTTGCGATTCAATTGGACAGCTGCACCCAGCGCCGGGATACTTGAAAAGACGCGTTCTGGCCCGGGCACGACACCGGCCGCTTTGCAAGTCGCCCCGCAGCAAAAATCGACCATGACACCTGACAGCATTTCTGAAAAAGGCACGGTAATCGTTCTTGGCACGGCCGATGACCTGCGTGCGCGCATAAAGCGCCAGCGCCAGCTCAAGGGACGCCAGCCGCACGCCGCGGCGCGGGTCGAGGTGCGTGCCCTGTTGGGGCCGGCACCTCCGGGAGGGCACCGTCGGGATCTGCTGATCGAGCAGTTGCACAAGCTCAACGACACCTGGCGCTGCCTGCACGACCGCCATCTGGTGGCCCTGGCGCGGGAGATGAATATTCCCATGGCGGAGGTGTACGAAGTGGCCACCTTTTACCACCATTTCGAAGTGGTCAAGGGTGATCACGCGGCAACTGCAGTGACCGTGCGGGTGTGTGACGGCCTGGGGTGCGAGATGGCCGGCGCCGGTGATCTGCTGGCGCGCCTGCCCGCCTTGCTCGGACATGCCGACGCAAGGGTTATTGCCGCACCCTGTGTCGGCCGTTGTGAACAAGCCCCGGTGGTGGTGGTGCACCAATACCCGGTCTTGCACGCGACTGCGCAGCGGGTGGTCGATGCCGTGCAGCGTGGGCAGACGGTACACCCGGCGGCCGCCGATTCGGGGCATTTTTCAGCCGTGGACATGGCCGAGCGCAGCCTGTCGCCCCCGCCGTCCGAGCAACTGCTGGCTCCCGCATATGCCGGTTACGCCAGTTACCGGGCGCATGGCGGCTACGCACTGGCTGCGGCGCTGGTCAACGGTGAGGAAGGCGCCGAGCGGGTTATCAAGGCGATGGAAGACTCGGGCCTGCGCGGTCTGGGCGGGGCGGGTTTTCCGGCCGGTCGCAAATGGCGCATCGTGCGTGAGCAGCCAGCGCCTCGGGTCATGGCGGTGAACATCGACGAGGGCGAGCCGGGCACGTTCAAGGACCGCAGCTGGCTGGAGCGTGACCCGCATCGATTTCTGGAGGGCGCATTGATCGCCGCCCAGGTGGTGGGAACCGCTGCTTGTTACATCTATCTGCGCGATGAATACCATGGGTGCCGCGCCATTCTGGAGAAGGAACTGGCTGCCTTGTGCGCCGATCCGCCCTGCCCACTGCCGTTGATCGAGCTGCGTCGTGGCGCCGGCGCCTATATCTGCGGCGAAGAGTCGGCCATGATCGAGAGCATCGAAGGCAAACGTGGTGAGCCGCGCATGCGACCACCCTACATCGCACAGGTGGGCCTGTTTGGACGCCCGACGCTGGAACACAATTTCGAGACTTTGTACTGGGTGCGCGATATTGTGGAAAAAGGAGCAGCCTGGTTCTCCGGCTTCGGCCGCCACGGCCGCAAGGGCCTGCGGTCGTTCAGTGTCAGTGGCCGGGTCCGACATCCGGGTGTCAAGCTGGCACCAGCCGGCATCACGCTGCGCGAACTGGTGGCCGAATATTGCGGTGGCATGCAGGAGGGGCACACGCTGTATGCCTATTTGCCAGGTGGCGCCTCGGGTGGCATCTTTCCGGCCAGCCTGGCGGATGTGCCGCTGGACTTCGATACCTTGCAGCCACATGGTGGTTTTATCGGCTCTGCCGCCGTGATTGTGCTGGGCCAGCACGACAGCGCACGCGACGCCGCACTCAACATGATGCGTTTCTTCGAGCATGAGAGTTGCGGCCAGTGCACGCCGTGCCGGGTCGGCACCGCCAAGGCGGCAAAACTCATGACCGCGGCGGCATGGGACAACCGGACCCTGGAGGATATCAACGTGGTCATGACCGATGCCTCGATATGTGGATTGGGGCAGGCTGCCCCGAACCCGGTGCGTTGTGTACAAAAGTATTTTGCGCATGAAATCGGCCAGGAAACCATGCCATGAACGCTGCAGCAAAACCGGCGCAACTGGCGCCGCAGACCATCCACTTCACGCTCGACGGGCGCGCTGTGCAGGCCTTCGATGGCGAGACGATCTTCAACGCGGCGAAGCGGCACGGCGTCGATTTGCCGCACCTTTGTTACAAGGACGGGTACCGTGCCGATGGCAACTGCCGTGCCTGCGTGGTCGAGGTCAAGGGCGAACGTGTGCTGGCGCCCAGCTGCTGCCGCAACGTCACGGCCGGCATGGAGGTACAGGCAAGCAGCGAGCGCGCCGTCAAGAGCCAGAAGATGGTGCTTGAGATGTTGTTATCGGACATGCCCGACGTGGGTTACAAGTGGACTGATGCAGCCGATGGCGGCGAGGCGCCGCTTGGTCAGCATGGCGAACTGAGCGATTGGGCGCATCGCATGCAGGTTTCGGTGCGCCCGGAGCTCAAGGCCTTGCGCCGCTCACAACCGGCGGCGGACCTGTCGCACCCGGCGATGGCTGTCAACCTGGATGCGTGTATCCAGTGCAACCGCTGTGTACGCGCCTGCCGCGAGGAGCAGGTCAACGATGTCATCGGTTACGCGATGCGCGGCTCGCACAGCGAGATCGTGTTCGACCTGGGCGACAACATGGGCGACAGTTCCTGTGTTGCCTGTGGCGAGTGTGTGCAGGCCTGCCCGACCGGTGCCCTGATGCCGAAGACCCAGCTGGGCTCCCAGGTAGTGGACAAAAAGGTGGATTCGGTTTGTCCGTTTTGTGGTGTCGGTTGCCTGCTGACCTACAACGTGAAGGACAACCGCATCGTCAGCGTGGACGGTCGCGATGGCCCGGCCAATGCCAGCCGGCTCTGCGTCAAGGGGCGTTTTGGCTTCGACTATGCCCACCATGCACAGCGCCTGACCAAGCCGCTGATCCGCCGGGCCGGTGTACCGAAGGACCCGGCGCAAGCCCCCCGACCGGGTGACTGGGGCGCCGTGTTTCGCGAGGCATCCTGGGAAGAGGCGCTGGACGTGTCGAGCGGCAGTCTGAAGCGGCTGCGCGACACCCACGGCAAGAAGTCGCTGGCCGGTTTTGGCTCGGCCAAAGGCAGCAACGAAGAGGCCTACCTGTTCCAGAAGCTGGTACGCACCGGTTTCGGCTCGAACAACGTGGACCACTGCACCCGGCTGTGCCATGCCTCCAGTGTGGCGGCGCTGCTGGAGGGCGTGGGCTCGGGTGCGGTGAGCAACCAGGTCAACGATGTCGAGCATGCGGGGTTGATCCTGGTGATCGGCTCCAACCCGACCTCCAACCATCCGGTGGCGGCGACCTGGATGAAAAACGCCGCCAAGCGCGGCGCCAAGATCGTGCTGGCCGATCCGCGTGTCACCGACATCGGCAAACACGCCTGGCGCACCCTGCAATTCAAGGCCGACACCGATGTGGCCATGCTCAACGCCCTGATCCACACCGTGATCGATGAGGGCTTGGTGGACGAGGCGTTTGTGCGCGACCGCGCCAGCAATTACCAGGCGCTGAAAGACAATGTGCGAGGTTACAGCCCGGAGGCGATGGCGCCGATCTGCGGCATCCCGGCACAGACCTTGCGCGAGGTGGCGCGTGAATATGCGCGCCCGGCCGGTTCGGTGCCTGGTGCGATCCGCGGCTCGATGATCCTGTGGGGCATGGGCATCAGCCAGCACGTGCATGGCACCGACAACGCACGCTGCCTGATCGCGCTGGCCACGGTCACCGGCCAGATCGGCAAGCCAGGTTCCGGCCTGCATCCGCTGCGGGGGCAGAACAATGTGCAAGGCGCCAGTGATGCCGGCCTGATCCCGATGATGTTCCCGAACTACCAGCGCGTCACCAATGTGCAGGCGCACCAGTGGTTCGAAAAATTCTGGGACACCCCCCTCGATGACCAACCCGGTTACACCGTGGTGGAGATCATGGACAAGGCGCTGGCCGACGACAGCGACCCGCACAAGGTGCGCGGCATGTACATCATGGGCGAGAACCCGGCCATGAGCGACCCCGACCTGAACCACGCGCGCCATGCGCTGGCCTCGCTGGAGCACTTGGTGGTGCAGGATATCTTCATGACCGAGACCGCCTGGCTGGCCGATGTCGTGTTGCCAGCCACCGCCTGGCCGGAAAAAACCGGCACCGTGAGCAATACCGACCGCATGGTGCAGCTCGGCCTGCAGGCGATCGACCCGCCGGGCGAGGCGCGGCCCGACCTGTGGATCATCCAGCAGATCGCCAGGGGCATGGGCGTGCAGTGGGACTACCCCGGCGCACACGATGGCGTGGCGGCGGTGTTCGAGGAGATGCGCCAGGCCATGCACACCGCCATCGCCGGCATCACCTGGGAGCGGCTGCAGCGCGAATCCAGCGTCACCTACCCCTGCCTGAGCGCCGACGATCCGGGCGCCCCCACCGTGTTCATCGACGCCTTCCCGACACCCGACGGGCGGGTGCAGCTGGTGCCG
>JANOTG010000026.1:0-7719 GCA_031416215.1 Betaproteobacteria bacterium | reverse complement strand
GGTGCATGAGACCAATATGGGTCACATGGCACAGATGTTGCCCGGCTTTGGCATTTAACAACGACGAACAAGGAGTAACAACATGCCTCGCGTCAAACGTGGTGTAACGGCTCGCGCCCGCCACAAAAAAGTTCTCGCCCTCGCCAAGGGCTTCCGTGGTCGCCGCGGTAACGTATTTCGGGTCGCCAAAGAGGCGGTGATGAAGGCCGGGCAATATGCCTACCGCGATCGCCGTACCAAGAAACGCGTGTTCCGCCAGTTGTGGATTGCGCGTATCAACGCCGCGGCCCGTCAGTGTGGTTTGACCTACAGCCAGTTTGCCAATGGCCTGAAAAAGGCCGGTATCGAGATCGACCGCAAGGTGTTGTCCGATATCGCCGTGCATGACATGCCGGCTTTCGCCGGCATCGTGGAGCAAGTCAAGGCCAAGCTGTCTGCTTGAGTGAACGGCATTTCGCCCATTGCGCACGGCGCATGCGGCGAGACCGAAACAAGGGCTAGGGCTTGAGAGAGCACTAGCCTTTTTTTTGCCGCCGCATATTCCGGCGAAAGATGTTTCATGAATGATTTGAACGCCATAGTCGACACCGCGAGAACTGCGTTTTCCCTGACCAGCACGCCTGCGGAGCTGGAGAATGCCAAGGCCCTGTATTTGGGAAAATCGGGCCGCATCACCGAACTGATGAAAGGACTGGCAGCTCTGAGTGTGGACGAGAAAAAGTCGCGCGGTGCCGCCATCAACCTGGCCAAGCAAGCCATCGAAGCTGCCTTGGGGGCGCGCCGCGGCGAACTAGCCGATGCCGAGATGCAGGCGCAGTTGCAAGCCGAAGCCTTGGACGTCAGCTTGCCGGGGCGACGCCGCGCCGCAGGCGGGCTGCACCCGATATCACTCAGTACCGAGCGGATCGAGGCGATATTCGGCTCCATGGGATTCGACGTGGCGCAGGGACCGGAGATCGAAGCCGACTGGTTCAACTTCACTGCACTCAATACACCCGAAGACCACCCGGCGCGTTCCATGCACGACACGTTTTATGTCGAAGGCGGAACGGCCCAGGCGCCGAACTTGTTGCGCACCCACACCAGCCCGGTGCAGATCCGCCATGCAGTGCAGCATGTCAAAAGATACCGGCACCTGATCGATGCTGGCCAGACCATGCCCGAGATCCGGGTGGTGGTGCCGGGGCGGTGTTATCGTGTTGACAGCGACGCCACACACTCGCCGATGTTCCACCAGGTCGAGGGGCTGTGGGTGGGAGAAAACATCTCGTTCAAGGATCTGAAGGTCATCTACCTGGACTTCATCCAGTCGTTCTTCGAGACCAAAGACCTCGACATCCGATTTCGCCCGAGCTTCTTCCCGTTCACCGAGCCCAGCGCCGAGATCGACATCATGTTCGGCAGCGGCCCGCTCAAGGGCCGCTGGCTCGAAGTGTCGGGCTCCGGCCAGGTGCATCCGAACGTAATCCGCAACATGGGGCTGGACCCCGAGCGTTACATCGGCTTCGCGTTCGGCTCCGGTATCGACCGCCTGACCATGCTGCGGTACGGTGTCGATGACCTGCGGCTGTTTTTTGACGGCGACATGCGTTTTCTGTCCCAGTTCCAGTAAGCCAGACGGTACTGATATGCAATTCCCTGAATCCTGGCTGCGCGAATTCTGCAATCCCGCCCTGACCTCGCGCGAGTTGGCCGACACGCTCACGATGGCCGGTCTCGAGGTCGAAGAGTTCAAGTCCGTGGCACCGCCCTTTCACAACATCGTGGTGGGCGAAATCACCGAGGCTATGCAGCACCCGAACGCCGACCGCCTGCGCGTGTGCAAGGTCGATGTGGGGCAGGGTAGCCTGCTCGATATCGTGTGTGGCGCACCGAACGCGCGTGTTGGCATTCGTGTTCCCTGTGCACTGGTCGGTGCCGAGTTGCCGCCCGGGCCGGACGGCAAACCCTTGCTGATCAAGATTGGCCAATTGCGCGGTGTACAAAGCCAGGGCATGTTGTGCTCGGCACGGGAACTGCAATTGTCCGACGACCATGGCGGCCTGCTGGAGCTGGCCCCTGACGCCCCGCTGGGCCAGAACATCCGCCAGCACCTGCGGCTCGACGACAGCCTGATGACGGTCAAGCTCACGCCCAATCTGGCCCATTGCCTCAGTGTCTACGGTGTGGCGCGCGAAGTGGCCGCCCTGACCGGTGCACCACTGGTGTCACCGACCTTTGATGCGGTGGTGCCGACGCTTGTCGACACACTGCCGGTCAAGGTCAGCGCACCTGACCTGTGTGGCCGCTTCTCCGGGCGCATCGTGCGCAACGTCAACACCCGCGCCAGCACACCGGCCTGGATGGTGGAGCGCCTGGCGCGCTGCGGCCAGCGCAGTGTCAGCCCGCTGGTCGATATCTCGAACTATGTGATGTTCGAATACGGACGCCCTTCGCACATCTTCGACCTGGACAAAATCCACGGCGGGCTGGACGTGCGCTGGGGCAGGGCGGGTGAACCACTCAAATTGCTCAATGGCAACACCGTGGTGGTGGACGAGTCGGTCGGTGTCATTGCCGACGATTTTCAGGTCGAGTCGCTGGCCGGCATCATGGGTGGTGACGCCACCGCCGTGTCGGACGACACCCGCAACGTGTATGTGGAAGCCGCCTTCTGGTGGCCCAAGGCGGTGGCGGGGCGTTCGCGTCGGTACAACTTTGCCACCGACGCCGGCCATCGATTTGAGCGTGGTGTGGACCCGAGCCAGACCGTGCAGCACATCGAGCGCATCACCCGGCTCATCCTCGACATCTGCGGAACGCCCGATACCTGTTGTGGCCCGATCGATGACCAGCAGGTCAACCTGCCCGTTGCCGCACCGGTGCGTTTGCGGGTGGCGCGCGCTGCCAAGGTGACCGGCATGCCGTTGACGCTGGCCCAGTGCGCGGATGCGCTGACCCGGCTCGGTTTGTCGTTCACGCAGACGCCTGCCAACGCCACCGATGGCGGTGAAATTGTTGTCACTCCACCGCCGTATCGGTTCGACCTCCAGATCGAGGAAGACTTGATCGAAGAAGTGATCCGTATCATCGGTTACAACAAGCTGCCGGGCACGCCGCCGCTGGCGCCGATCACGGCCAAGATCCGGCCCGAAGCACAACGCGGCGCTTTCTCCGTACGGCGCAGCCTGGCCGCCCTGGGCTACCAGGAGAGCATCAACTTCAGCTTCGTCGAAGAACGCTGGGAGCATGAACTGGCCGGCAACCCGACGCCCATCAAGCTGCATAACCCGATCGCGAGCCAAATGGGCGTGATGCGTTCGTCGCTGCTCGGCTCGTTGCTGCAGGTGCTGCGTTTCAACCTTGACCGCAAGGCCAGCCGGGTGCGCGCATTCGAGATCGGCCGCGTTTTCTTGCGCAGCGCCGAGGTGAAGAACACCGACACCACGGTCGAGGGGTTTCACCAGCCCATGCGTGTGGCTGGCATGGCTTGCGGGCCGGTGGATGCCGCACATTGGGATGCCTCCGAGCGCCTGGCAGATTTCTTCGACGCCAGCGGCGACGTGTCGGCCCTGCTGGCGCCGTTCACGCCACAATTCGAGCCCGCGCTGCATGCCGCGATGCATCCCGGGCGCAGTGCCCGGGTGCTGCTGGACGGCGTGGCTATCGGTTTTGTCGGCGAACTGCACCCGAAGTGGCGGCAATCCTACGGGCTGCCGAATGCGCCAGTGATGTTCGAACTCGATCTCGACGCCGTGCTGCGGCGCCCGGTGCCGGTGTTTCGCGTCGTGTCCAAGCTGCAGCCGGTGCAACGCGACATCGCGGTGCTGGTGGGGGAGTCAGTCGGTCATGCTGCACTGATGGCCGCCATCTGGTCTGCACCGAGTGGCGGTCTGCTTCGGGATGCCACCTTGTTCGACGTTTATCGGCCCAAGTCAACTGCGGGTGCCGGGGCTGTTGCAAGCACACACGCAAGTGAAAAAAGTCTGGCTGTGCGCTTGACGCTCCATAACGACGACGCTACCCTGAATGATGAGCAAATCGACGCGTCGGTGCAGGCCATCCTGGCTCACCTGGCCAGCGCCGTCGGTGCGCGCCAGCGCGCCTGAGGCGCGCTGGGCGGCGGCGGGAAAAAAACGGTGACCAGGGGGACGACGCATGGAATTTGCCATTGAGAGCCTGGAGACACCAGCCCTCACCAAAGCGCAACTTGCCGAGTTGCTTTTTGAGCAGATTGGCCTGAACAAGCGCGAGTCGAAAGACATGATTGACGCGTTTTTTGACCTGATTTCGGCCAGCCTGGTGGAAGGCAACGACGTCAAGATATCGGGTTTTGGCAACTTCCAGATCCGCACCAAGGCACCCCGTCCGGGGCGCAACCCGCGCACCGGCGAGGCGATCCCGATCCGGGCCCGACGCGTGGTCACCTTCCACGCCAGCCATAAGCTCAAAGACCAGATCCAGGACGAAGGCAGAAGCGCTGCTGCTGCTACCTGAGGCTGACGCACAGGCGCGTCGGCCGTGCCACGTCAAACAAATTTGCGTTCGCGCGTGAACAGTCTTTGCATGTTCACAAAACTTAGAGTAACCTCAAAGCTTTCACGCCTACAGCTTTGATTTCAATGGGGAAAACGCTCCCTCTCATACCCGCAAAACGTTACTTCACGATTGGTGAGGTCGGCGACCTGTGTGGCGTCAAGCCCCATGTGCTACGGTATTGGGAGCAGGAGTTCACCCAGTTGCGGCCGATGAAGCGGCGTGGCAACCGGCGTTATTACCAGCACCATGAAGTGCTGATGATCCGGCGTATCCGTGACCTGCTGTACGACCAGGGTTTCACCATCAGCGGCGCCCGCAACAAGATGCAGGAGTTGCTGCAACATGAGCGTGACAAACGCAAGAATGGCGAGGTTCTGCTCGACGGTGTCGAGGTCATCGAGACCAGCGATGGCGACATCGACGACTTCAGCGACAGCGACCTCGAGGACATCGCCGAGTCCGGTGCCGGGCACCTGGTGATGGTGCGCCGCGAGTTGTCCGAAATTCGCGAGTTGTTGAGCGCGGCGAGCTGAGGCCGGCCACACTGCACCCGTATAATCGGTTGCAAATCGGTGTGTGGCGCAGCCTGGTAGCGCACTTGCATGGGGTGCAAGGGGTCGAAGGTTCGAATCCTTTCACACCGACCAAAAAAATTTAATTTAATCAATGGGTTACGGCAGCAATGTCTTAACCCATTTTTCTTTTGGGTGTTGAATTTCCGAATTTAGCCACACGTTTAGCCACAGAGATGAACTCGCCTCGTGTTCGTTGCGAAAGTGCGACATCAATTCGCACGACTGTCGGAGTGAACTTTTTCTAGCTATTCGGGCGGTAGTCCAACTGGCGTTGGAAACCCTGCTCACGGTGCTGGTCCCCATCAAGTCGACGTTGCAAAGCTCCTCGCGACAATCGTGCGTGTCAGCAGTTGCCGTGGCACGCATTCGGCGAACTTGATTGACTCGGCGAAAGTGGCGATCTCTTCGTCGTTCAGCGTCATCTGTCCTTGTGCCGCGCTGATCAATAAGAATGGCGGCGCGTGGATGCTCAGTGCATCAAACCTTACCTTCTGTCCACCGGCTGTGGCGGTGGGACAATTCGACCCCATAGCGCTCTTCGAGTTGACGGACGTGGGCACCGGCGGCTGGCTGATGTGGAGCATCTTGGCCGCTGACGTGAAACTCCCGGTAGTCGCAATTGCGTGAAATGATTTCAATTGCATCGGGGTCATGATTGAATTGCCTTGACCCTTGTTGGGCTGGGTGTGCCACTGCCCGTAGCCTGGTTTGGACTGTGTGGGTGTGCATTCTGGTGGTCGTGACCGCTGATTCCTGTGAATCGTGAGCGGGTCGCCCAGCGCGATTCGATGCGCGGTCAAATTGTAGTTGTGTCGGTGCCATTTCTGACCCGGTAGCGATGCTGCTGAGTCGGGCGCCGCAGAAGTACGCGGCAAGCGGAAAATCGGCGCGAAGATTGGATTGGACGGGGCAAGTGAATGTCGAATATATTTGACATTTTGTTGGCAGACGCCTAAAGTCAACTCATGAACACCCTCAAAGAGCTCGGTAACAGTGTGCGGCAGCGTCGCACCGATATGGCTTTGACCCAGGCGACGCTGGCCAAGTTGAGCGGCTTGTCGCGTGCCACCATCAACCAGATTGAAAACGGGGCTATCCGTGACCTGAGCCTGTCGCGCACGGCCCGCCTACTCGGGACGGTGGGTTTGACAGTGCAGGTGAGTCCCGCGCGTGACCGCCCTGCGCCTGGCGCTCAGCCAGTGACACCGAGGAGCGCGTCGGCGCTGGCGGCGCAGACCGCCAGCGTCAGCCTCAGGATAGATATGACTGCAGCCCAAGTGCGTGACGCTTTTTGCACGGGCGAGGTTGAGCCTGGTTTTTTGCCGCATATTTATGCCTTGCTGGATGAAGCCCCGGTATCGCTGCTGGCCCGCGTCGTGGAAGAGTTGCACGCGCAAGCCGGCGTGGCCCACTCAGCCGTTTGGCACAACATGCGCCAGTTGGCTCGTCAGCTTAAATGCGGGCGGGCGCTGTGGCAGTGAACGCACTGGATTTGACCCGGCCAGGCGTTTGGGCACAACTTTTCCCGCGTGCGTTGCGCTTGATGACCCATCTGGAGAGTCAGACGAACCACCCGATTTGGTCCTTTGGCGGCGGCACTGTGCTGATGTTGCGGCTTGGCCATCGCTTGAGCAAAGACATCGATCTCTTTGTGCCAGATCCGCAGTACCTGGGTTACGTCAACCCGCGCCTGTCTGATGTGGCTGAAGAGGTCAGCAACGACTATGAAGAGAACGCCGAGTTTCTGAAGTTTTTCTTGTCTGATGGCGAAATCGACATCGTGGTCGGCACATGGCTCACCGCGCAGCCGTTTGAAGTGGCGCAATATGCCGGGCGCGACATCCGGTTCGAGACCAATGCCGAAATAATTGCGAAAAAAATGTGGCACCGTGGCGACCAAGCCAAAGCCCGCGACCTGTTTGATCTATGCGCCGTTGCCACTGCTGACCCGGCAGCGATTGCCAAGGCGTTCCCCTTCTTTGCTCGGCACGGCAGCGCGTTTTTGAGCCGATTGGCATTGCGCGCCGAGTTTCTCGAAGCAGAGTTCAATGCCATTGACACCCTGAGTTTCAAGATGACTTTCGGCGAGTGCGTGAAGTTAGCCCAGCAAATTGTGTTGCCTCAGGCTTGATTCAGCTCGCGACTACCGGCGTCATACGCAGATGCGGCGGATAGATGGGCCAGTCGGTTGTCTGACCTTACGATTTCTTGGCCTGCGCCACCAATTCGGACAGCCGACGTCCCAAGGCGTCAAAGGCCAAAATTTGTTCTGCCTCCCGACGGTCGCGGATGTAGATCCGGGCCACCCGGCTAGCGATCATGTGATTCAGACATTCTTCCATCACATCACTGAAGTTGTTTCGGTTGGCATTACCTTCGAAACCAAGATTCACGATGCGTACTCCCGACGTACAGCGTTCAGATCGAAATCATCCCATCGCTGCAAAGATTGCTACTTTCATGCCTGCATCGTGCATCGACAAATTGGGCCGGCGCATCGTCGAAAGCGACGAGGCGCACGCCCCCATGCTCGAATCAGACGCTGACGAAAGATGGCCTCTTGCCTTTTCGTGCCAGCGGCGAACCCAAAGTGGCTGGTAATTCACATGTCAGCACCTTGATGGCA
>JANOTG010000025.1:0-10248 GCA_031416215.1 Betaproteobacteria bacterium | reverse complement strand
CCGCCTGGTTGGGCGAGACGGTGCGCACAACGCAACTCGCCGCCCTGGCGGTCAAACACCCGGTCAGCTCGTCCGGAGTGCTTCGCGACGATCAGAGGCTGATTGCCAAGGATGTGATGTCGTCGGACCTGAATGCGTTGGTCGCACGCCTGCTGGGTCAGGCCTTGCAGGTGTTCGATCGGCTGGACCAGTCCCCCGAAGCCCTGCTGCTGGACCTGGCAGGCGCGCGGCGTTATGGCACGGTATTGCTGAGGACGGCGGAAATGCTGGACCGTGTCGGCACGCTGGCGCAGGAATCGACACAATTCGTGGACGACGCCGACCGGCGTCTTCGCGCATTTCGCCAGCAGGTGGCGGTCGTTGCAGCCATGTCGCGACAGGATGTGGCGCCATTGGCGCAGTGACGAGGAACTTGACCGCAAAGGTTCTGGAGATCAGGTCCGTCTATGTTCGCTGCCGTACAGACAACCCGCGTGAAGACGGGTTCAATCAGCGTATTGCTTCAGCCAAAACTTGGCGGCTCTAGGCTTTTCCACAGCAGCAGTTCGAACCGGTGCAATGCAAGACGAAGACAAATCCTCGGAAGTTCGGGCTCCAACCAGCCCGCCGGCGTCGCAGTCACACACTGCGACGGCGGTCGTCAATGGTGACTGCACAGACCTGCTGCAAGCCATACGGGAGCGCGCATCCGGGCTTCGCGCGCCAGTCGCCAATGGCCACGCCGCAAACTACCAGGCGTGGGTCACTCGCGCTGAGCTCGACGAATGCAGCAAAGCGCTTGGCCAGCTATCGGCCATGGTGGACCCGCAACAGGAAGGCGCCGAGCGACTTGCGCACGACGTGTCAGAGCTTCACATCACCCTGTCGCGCTTGCGTCATCGGCTCTGACTGCCGCGGACGGGGCCAGCCGCAGCTCGGGTCAGTCGCGGCTGCGCCAAAACGCAAACAAGCCAGCCAGCGTCGCCAGCGCCGCACCCGCGCCCAGCGCAATCAGCACAGCCGCCAATGGTTCATCGCGGATGCCGTGGCGCAATTGGCGCGCCGCGCCGCCGGCAACATGGCCGGCACCTTGCCATGCCCGGTCGACGGCATGCCGTGTCGACTGCAGCACGTGCCCGGCCGAGCGGCTCGCCTCGTCTGCACGGTGGGCGGATTGTTCTATCATTTTTCTGGCAAACATGGGACTCCTTGTGTTTTCAACTCTTGCGGACCAGGCCGATGAGAAAACTGACAACGGCCAGGACGGCGAATACGACGAAAAGTATCTTGCCGATACCCATGGCGCTGGCGGCAATTCCGCCAAAGCCAAACAGGGCGGCGATCAGGGCAATCACAAAAAAAACAACGGCGTAATGCAACATGGACAGGCTCCCAATTGGCGCGCGCCGCAACGCACGAAGGATGCGGACTCGTGGCCCGACTCGCCCACGACCAGTCCAGTTTCGCCGTTATGGCCATCCAGTGCGATAAGCACCGCGCCCGAAGCGGCGTCGGCCCCGGCGCAGAGATGGCGTAGGACGGCAGGCTCAGGGTGTCAATGGCAGCCGGCCCAGCACCTGGGTGCCCTGGCCCGGGCTGCTGGTGACTTCCAGCCTGCCACCCTCCGCCTGCACCCGGTAACGCATGCCCAGCAGACCATAACGCGCGGCCACCCGGCCGTCCGTGTCAAACCCGACGCCGTCATCGCGCACACAGATTTCCACATTGCCGTCGCCGGCGCGCAGCGTCAGCCAGACCTGTTGTGCCTGCGCGTACTTGACGATGTTGGTGAACGCCTCCTGCACCAGCCGGTACACCATCAGCTCGGCACCAGGCTGCAGCGCTACTGGCTCCAGCTCCGTCTGCACCGGCACGCCAGACTGCGTCGTGAACTCGCGCGCCAGGATCTCCAGCGTCGGAAGCAGCCCCAGGTTGACCAGCGCCGATGGTCGCAGGTCTTCGATGATGCGCCGGCCCAGCGCCACGCTGCTGTTGAGCGTAGCCACCAGATGGGTCAGCAGCTCCAGCGCCTCCGGCGCCGTTGTGGCGATGCGCGACTTGATACGCGCCGCATCGAGCTTGGCCGAGGTCAGCAACGACCCCAGGTCATCGTGCAGGTTGCGCGCCAGCCGATGGCGCTCGTCTTCGCGCGCCGTCTGCAAATGCTGGGTCAATTCGGTCAACTCGGCGGTGCGCTCACGCACAACGCGCTCCAGCCGATCGCGGTCGACTTGCACCAGGCGTTTGAGTTCAAGCTCGCGCGTTCTGAGCGTCGCCGTTTGACGCAGAAAAAAGTACAGGCCCAACAGGCTGATGGCGCTCAGTGCCGCCACACCGATACGGTTCAGCATCATGGTCTGCAGCAGGCCCGTGCGGCTGGCGGCAATACTGTCATTCTCGGCGGCCAGCAGGCTCGCACTGACGTCTCGCAGTGTCTCCATCTCCCATTTGTTGAGGTCGGCCATCAGCAGCTCCCGCGCCGCTTGCACCTGCCCGGACTGGTGCAGCTGAATCATCTTCTCCATCTCTGCCTGCTTGGCCATGGTCAAACGCTGCAGGCGCGCCAACACGGCAGCGGGTACAGGGTCATTGCGGTAGTGGGCGCCCAACCGTTTGAAGGTCTCGTCGATCTGCTGCGAGTCCCGGTGATACGGTTCGAGATACTCCGACCGGTTGGTCAGCAAATAACGGCGCTGCCCGGCCTCGGCATCCTGAATGTTTTGGGCCAGCCCGAGAATTTGCGCGCGGGCGATTTGGCGCCTGGCAAGGTCGTGTGTCGCATTGACCGACTGCCAGTACGACCCCTCACTGACAAACATCATTGCCGCAGTGGCAATACAGGCCAGCGGAAATATAAAGGGGCTGCGTTTGATGATGGGAACAAAATCCATAGTCATGCTTTCGCACAATCCATGCGATGATCACTCATGCACCAAAGCTCTGAACCATGATTCGTATTGCCATCGTTGATGATCATGCCATGGTGCGCGCCGGCCTGCGCCAGTTCTTTGCCGACCAGATTGATTTTTCGGTGGTGGCGGAGGCCGCTACCGGGCGACAGGCGGTGGACATCGTGCGCAAGGGCGAGGTGGACGTGATCGTGATGGACATTTCCATGCCCGATCAGAGCGGCGTCGACGCCTTGGCCGCGATCCGCGCCCGGGCGCCGGAGCTGCCGGTGCTTATCCTGAGCGGTTTTCCCGAAGAACATTACGCCACCACGCTGCTGCGCCAGGGCGCCAGCGGATACCTGAACAAGGACTGCGACCCGGAAGAGATCGTGCGGGCCATCCGCACCGTGCACCGGGGGCGCAAATACATCACGGCCGGCGTGGCGGAGCGTCTGGCTGATGGCCTGAGTGGCGGTGTTGACAAACCCCTGCATGAGCAACTCTCGGAGCGCGAGCTGCAGGTGTTCCTGCGTCTGGCCAGGGGCGAGACCATAGGCCACATGGCGGTGAGCATGTCGCTCAGTGTCAAGACGGTGAGCACCTATCGCACCCGCGTGATGGAAAAAATGAAACTCGATTCCAACAGCGACCTGACCTATTACGCGTTGAAGAACGGCCTGATCCAATAACCTGGCATCAGGTCAACATGGCTGGCCTGCTGACACCGGAATCACCGGCGGCCAGGCGGGTGCAGTACTGGACCAGGGCGTCGATGTCGTTGGATTTGTCGAACACCTGGTCAGCGCCCAGCTCCGCACACTTGCGCCGCATGTCTGCCGTGGCGTAATTGCTCAGCACCACCAGCCTGCGCTGCGACTGCACACCCTGCAAGCTACGCAACACGCCCAGCCCCGAGCCCGACTTCAGAAAGATGTCGACCACCACCAGATCACACTGGTTGGCAGCTTGCGTCAGCCATGCGACGGCGCTGTGTTCGTCTTCGGCGGTGCCGACCACGCGTACCGGCGCCAACTCCTCCAGCGTTGCGATCAGGTTCTCACGGATCAGCTGGCTGTCTTCGATGATATAAATTTTGATTGTGTGCATCAGCCCGGGCGTCGCGTGACTTTGCAGTTTCTGATCCGGCAGCCGCAACAACGCTTTTGGAGTATGACAGCTTGCCTGTCACCGCGAGGTCAGACATCGTACGGCGCGGGTGTCAGACGTTTCCTACATCACCGCACTCCCCGCACCCCACGTAGGACAGCAACTACCGCCAGTGGGGCGGTCGTCCGCTTTTCAGGCACCGCCATCACCCTGACACTGCGCCCTATCGCCCCTGTGGCGACACCATCACGTTTCCCAACCACCAAGAAAGTACCCGATGAAAAATTCCAACCGTTTCCAATCCACGTTACTCGTCGCCGCCATTCTGGCGCTGTCTGCCGGCCAAGCCATGGCGGCGATGAACAAGGCCGACTACAGGGCGGGCAAGACAGACATCAGCGCCACCTACAAGGCGGACAAGGCGGCCTGCGCCTCCATGACCGCGAACGCCAAGGACGTGTGTATCGAGGAAGCCAAGGCGAAAGAAAAAGTCGCCAAAGCCGAGCACGAATACGCTTACTCCAACAAGCCGGCCGACATGACCAAAGTGGCCACGGCCAAGGCCAAGTCGGCTTATGCGGTTGCCAAGGAGAAATGTGACGACCAGGCTGGCAACGCCAAGGATGTGTGCGTGAAGGAAGCCAAGGCCATTGAAGTCAAAGCGCTGGCCGACGCCAAGATGGTCAAAAAAGTGGGCGAGGCAAAAACCGATGCCAAGCAGGACAAGCGTGACGCCGACTACAAGGTCGCAGCCGAAAAGTGCGATTCCATGGCGGGCGATGCCAAGGCCAGTTGCATGGCCAACGCCAAAGCCAAATTCGGCAAGACCTGATCCAGGCCAGGCGATGGCCAAACCTGTTACCGCCCGGGCACGACCGGCGGCGCCCAGAGCGGCCATCCCGAAGCGTCGCTCCGTGCCGGAGGATGAGTCGGCTGACCCGGTCGGGCCGGTGCCCGCCCCAGACAAGGACCGAGCCAGAGCCAAGCACAAGACCGGCACGGCCAAGGCACCGGCCACATCGGTACGGCTGACTGGTCCGGCTGCACTGGCACAACAAAAAACCGACTTCACCGCCGAAGGAGCGCCGCCGCCAGGTCAAGCTGGCGCAGCGGCATAAGGCTTTGGCCCCGAACCTAGGCGTGGCAAGCTGCCACTGACCGGCATGCGCGAGGACTTGGCATCCGCATGGGTCTTGCTCAAGCAGGTGTGGCAATCCTGGCTCGACGACTATGCCATGAGCATGGGGGCCGCACTGGCCTACTACACCCTTTTTTCTCTGGCACCGCTGCTGCTGATCGTGATCTCGGTGGCTGGCCTGTTTTTTGGTGAGGATGCGGCACGCGGCCAGATCGTGGAGCAACTGCGCCTGCTGATGGGTACCGCAGGCGCCAGTGTTGTCCAAGACCTGTTGGCCAGTGTGCGTCAACCGGGCGAGGGACTCGCCGCCACGCTGCTCGGCTTGGGTTTGCTGCTCGTCGGAGCCACCAGCGTGTTTGGTGAATTGCAGGATGCACTGGACCGGATCTGGCGTGCTCCGGCGCGCTTGCTGAACAACAGCTGGTTGTCCCTTGTGAGGACCAGGGTGTTGTCGTTTGGCATGATTCTGGCGATCGGCTTTCTACTGGTCGTATCACTGCTTGCCAGCACCGGCCTGGAGATCATCGGGCAGCACTGGAACCTGATGTTGGGTGGTTGGTACCCGCTTGCCGTGGCGACCAATGCCGTGGTGGCCTTTACCCTGGTCACCGCCATGTTCGCCCTGATCTACAAAGTGATGCCCAGTGTGCGCGTTCTGTGGCGCGACGTGTGGATCGGTGCGCTTTTCACCGCCCTGCTTTTCACGCTGGGCAAGTCGCTGATCAGCCGCTACATCGGCGGCAGCGGCATCACCTCCGTCTTCGGCGCCGCCGGCTCACTGGTTGCATTGCTGTTGTGGGTCTACTACTCGGCGCAGATATTCCTGATTGGTGCTGAATTCACCTGGGTCTATGCAAACGCATTCGGGTCCAGGAAAGATGTCGGCGGCGTCTCGGACCCGTTGCCGGGCCTGGAGGCGGCATCGGCACGTACACCGGCGTAAGCGCTTTCCGACACCACACCGGGATGACGGCACCGGAAATCTGTCGGTCTGGCCGACACCGCGCCGACAACCGGGACGGCACACTTTGTGTCGCCATCCATCGATGGCGAGTGAGCCATTTGCAGCAACCTGCGCAACGGGCACATCGCGTTCAACCACCTACCAACCAGGAAATCAAACCATGAACAACCAACGACCACTGATGACAGGCCTGTTCCCGGACCGCGCAAGCGCCGAACTGGGATACAACTCCTTGTCGGACCGGGGTTACACCAAGGATGACGTCAATCTCGTGATGTCGGAAGACACGAAGAAACGCCACTTCACCTCGGGCAGCACCGAAACCGAGCTGGGCAGCAAGGCTGCAGAGGGTGCCGGCGTTGGCGGCGCCATCGGCGGCACGGTGGGCGCCATCGCAGCGGCCTTTGTTGCCGTCGGAACGACCGTGGCAATCCCCGGATTGGGCATTCTTATTGCCGGACCACTGGCGGCAGCGATTGCGGGTGCCGGAGCTGGCGCTGCGACCGGTGGCCTGGTAGGCGCGCTGGTGGGCTGGAACATGCCGGAGGAACGGGTCAAACAGTACGACGCAGGCATCCGCAAGGGCGGCATCCTGATGGGTGTACGGCCCAAGAATGACGAAGATGCCAAGTATTTCAAAAGCAGCTGGGAATCCAACCGGGCACAGGACATATACGGCTGATCGCTTGTCTGAAGCCACCCCATTCAACACCAACCAGACTCAGGAAACCACCATGGAAACATCAGCAAACACCAACCCTCTTTTCAGGTCAGGCAACGGCACGTCGGACGGAGTCGTTGACCACGCAGCAGTCAACATGCACGGCGGCATCAACAAGTTGTCGGCATCCGCGAACGAAGCAGTGAGCACGGTCAAACCCGTCATCGACCGCGTGGCCCAAGCCGCGCACCACTCGGTGGACAAGGTGGCCGACGTGGCAGCACCCACCGCGGCATGGTTGTCGGCTCAAGGTGAAAGCCTGGCCTTGACGCAGCGCAACGCGGTGGCCAATGCGCGTGGCTACGTGTCGGCGCACCCCTTGCAGGCTGTGGGTATCGGAATGGCCGTGGCATTCCTGCTCGGCCGTCTGGTTCGTTAAGGGCGTTACGTACTCATCCGCTGGCGGGGCTTGCCCCGCCAGCGGTTTCTATTTTGCGCTGAGCGCCGATGCGCTCGCTCAATAACGCTGCGCCACGCTGTTGGCGACCAGCACACGGTCACCCACGCGCAACTGGTCGTTGCTGGTCTGGGTCACAGTCTGGTAGGAACCGTCGTTCATGCGCACCGTGATGCGAAACGCGTCCGTGCTCTGCTGGTTGCGTTTCTCGATCTGGTTGCCCGCATAGGCGCCTCCGGCAGCACCAAGCACCGTGGCTGCCGTGTTGCCGCTGCCTTTGCCAACCTGGTTGCCGACCACACCACCGACCACCGCACCGATGATGGTTCCGGCGCCGATGCCGCTGCCGCCGATGCCGGTGTTCTCCAGGCGCACCACCTCGATGGCCTGTACCACGCCATATTGGGTCTGCGACGATGTGGTGCTGCTGCCGCTGGGGTAGCTGCCGCTGGGGTAGCTGCCGGTGGAATAGCTGCCGGGTGCCGAGCCCGTGTTCGCGCAGCCGCCCAATACCAACACGGCAGCCGCTGTGATGGCGCCAGAGAGGCGCCGTGGATTGTTCATTCGCATATCGTTTTTCCCTTTCGGTTGTTGTAAAAAAATCCCGGCAGAACCTGCCGGACAGTTACTTCTTCAGGCTCATCTCGTTGCTGACCTGGAGCACGCCCTCGATGCCGCGGGCCACCAGTAGGGCGCGGTCCATCTGGTTCTGGCTGTCGACGAAGCCGCTGAGCTGGACCTCGCCCTTGCGCGTCAACACGCCAATGTCGGAACTCTTGACGCGCTCGTCACCGAGCAACGCCGCCTTGACACGTGTGGTAACGATGCCGTCGTCCACCTTGTTGCCGACCGTGGTGGCGCTGCCCTTGATGGCGATCTTGTTGTCGACGCTGGTCACGCCATCGATGGCCCGCACCACAGCGAGGGCGCGGTCGATCTGCGCCTGGTTGTCGACAAAGCCACTGAGCTGGACCTCGCCCTTGCGGGTTTCGGCCTTGATGTCGAAACTCTTCACATCCGAGTCGGACAACAGGCCCGAGCGGACCTTGGTGGTGAGCACGCTGTCGTCGATTGCAGTGCCGACCGAGGTTGTCGGCGGTGCCGTACCGGTGGTCTCGACCGCCTTCGTGCAGCCGCCAAGAACAAATGCCAGCGCTACCGCCAACGCGATCGGGCGCAAAATGGAACAGCTTGGTTTCATGGTGGTATTCCTTCGTATGAAAAACCGGGGTGCCATTGCCAGCTTCGCCCCATCGGACTGG
The DNA here is from genome assembly GCA_031416215.1 of Betaproteobacteria bacterium. Taxonomy (GTDB): domain Bacteria; phylum Pseudomonadota; class Gammaproteobacteria; order Burkholderiales; family Burkholderiaceae_C; genus CAISIP01. The sequence goes on along the minus strand of JANOTG010000025.1, from coordinate 1,789 downwards.
CTTTTCTGTGCGTTCGCGCACATACGAGTGGCGTCGCGTCCGGTACGCTGCAAAAAGCATGAATCCCGCAACAATCACCCAGGCGCTGCCGGAAGAAATCGTCCTGTCCGGCCGCTGGACGGCGGATGCGATGGATTCGCTGGAGGACGAGCTGCAGTCCATGCAGGTGGCGCCTGGCAGCAAGATTGCTGCCAGCGGCGCCGCATTGGAAGCGCTCGACAGCGCCGGAGCATGGGTGTTGCAGCAGGTTGTGCAGCGTCTGCGTGACCAGGGCATGGAGGTGACACTGCGCGGCATGCCTGCCGAGTACAGCCGTCTGCTCGACGCGGTGGCACAACAAGTGCAGCAGCCGACCGGCGCTGCTGCGCCGCGATCCGGCCGGCTGATGGCCAGCCTGGAAGCCGTCGGTCACGCGACAGCGGATGCGCTGCTGCAGGGGCGGGCCCTGCTGGCCTTTGTCGGCGAGACCGCCATGGTGCTGCTGGCGAACCTGGCGCAACCGAAACGACTGCGCTGGAAACCCATCCTGTTCAATATCCGCAGCGCCGGCTTTGATGCCTTGCCGATTGTGGGACTGCTGTCGTTCCTGCTCGGCATTGTCGTGGCCTACCAGGCCGCCGACCAGCTGCGCCAGTATGGGGCCAACATCTTTGTCGCCGATCTGGTCGGCCTCTCGATGCTGCGCGAATTCGCGCCATTGATGACGGCCATCATCATCGCCGGACGCTCCGGCTCGGCCTACGCCGCGCAAATCGGCACCATGGCGGTGACGGAGGAAATCGACGCCATGCGCACCATCGGCATCGAACCGCTGGAACTGCTGGTGTTGCCCAAGATCATCGCCCTGGTCATCGCCCTGCCCCTGCTGACGGTATTTGCCGACCTGCTCGGTGTGCTGGGCGGCATGGTGATGGCACGCGCCCAGCTCGGCGTGTCGTACGCCGAGTTTCTGGACCGCTTTGCCAAGGCCATCAGCGTCACCAGTTACCTGATCGGCATCGGCAAGGCGCCGGTGTTCGCCGCCATCATCGCGGTGGTCGGATGTTTCCAGGGCCTTCGCACCAAGGGCGGGGCCGACAGTGTGGGGCGCCAGACGACGCGCAGCGTGGTGCAGGGCATCTTCCTGGTGATCGTGGCGGATGCGCTGTTTTCGATCGCCTTCAGCCTGCTGGATCTCTGAAGCGACGGCCATGGACAACACACCGGTGATCGAGATGCAGCATGTGGCCACCCATTTTGGTGACCATGTGGTGCACTCGGACATCAACCTGACGGTGCACCGACGCGAGGTGTTTGCGGTGATCGGCGGCAGCGGCTCCGGCAAATCGACCCTGCTGCGCGAGATGATCCTGCTGCAGCAACCCAGCGCGGGCAGCGTCAAGGTGCTGGGCATGGACCTCAAGGGCTTGAGCGACGATCAGGCACGCGCTCTGCGCCGTCGCTGGGGCGTCATGTTTCAGCATGGCGGGCTGTTTGGCGCCCTGACGGTGCTGGAAAACGTCGGCCTGCCGCTGCGCGAGCACAGCCGCCTGAGCGACAGCCTGATCGACCAGCTGAGCGGCTGGAAACTCGCCATGGCCGGGCTCGCCCCGCAGGTCGGTGCGCAATATCCGTCCGAACTCAGTGGCGGCATGATGAAGCGCGCGTCGCTGGCGCGTGCGCTGGCGCTGGACCCGGAGCTGCTGTTCCTGGACGAGCCCACCGCCGGTCTGGACCCGGCCAGCGCGCACGGCGTGGACGAGCTGGTGCCGCGCCTGCGCGACCTGTTCGGCCTGACCGTGGTGATGAT
>JANOTG010000024.1:0-7701 GCA_031416215.1 Betaproteobacteria bacterium | reverse complement strand
CGTGCCGTGGTGTTCGCCGGGCCGGCACGCCTGGTGGGGCAGATGGTCGATGTGCGCATCACCGAGGCGCCCCAGCGCGCGTTGCGCGGCGAAGTGCTGGTGCGGGAGGCTGCGACCTAGAACGGCATTCCGGGCATGCCTTTCATGCCCTTCATGCCACCCATGCGTTTCATCATCTTCATCATCCCGCCGCCCTTCATCTTTTTCATCATGTCCTGCATCTGCTCGAACTCCTTGAGCATGCGGTTGACTTCCTGCACCTGAACACCGGCGCCGCTGGCGATGCGCCGCTTGCGTGTGGCCTTGATGAGCTCGGGCTTGCGCCGCTCCAGCGCTGTCATGCTGTGGATGATGCCTTCCTTGCGCCGGATGTCCTTTTCGGCCCGGCCCCTGTCGACCTGACCGGCCTTGGCCGCCATCGCCGCCGGCAGCTTTTCCATCAGGCTGGACAAGCCGCCCATCTGCTTCATCTGCTGGATCTGTGCCAGAAAGTCGTTCAGGTCGAACCCCGCGCCGCTCTTGACCTTGGCCGCCAGTTGCTGCGCCGCCTGCATGTCGACGCCGGCCGTGACCTGCTCCACCAGTGCCACGATATCGCCCATGCCCAGTATGCGGCCGGCATGGCGTTGCGCATCGAACAGCTCAAGGCCGTCAATTTTTTCGCTGGTGCCGGCAAACTTGATCGGCGCGCCGGTGACCTGGCGTGCCGACAGCGCCGCGCCGCCGCGCGAGTCACCATCGGTCTTGGTCAGGATGATGCCGGTCAGGGGCAGGGCGGCGCTGAAGGCCTTGGCCGTGTTGACGGCGTCCTGGCCCTGCATGGCATCCACCACGAACAAGGTCTCGACCGGGTTCAGGGCCGCATGCAGATCCTTGATCTCGCGCATCAGCACTTCGTCGATGGCCAGGCGGCCAGCGGTGTCCACCAGCAAGACATCGAAATAATGTTTACGCGCATAGTCCAGCGCGGCCAGCCCGATATCCACCGGTTTCTGATCGGCTGTGCTGGCAAACCATTCCGCGCCAGCCTGTTTAGTCACCGTGCGTAACTGCTCGATGGCGGCCGGGCGGTAGACGTCGCCCGACACCGTCAACACCTTCTTCTTGCGTTTCTCGATCAGGTACTTGGCGAGTTTCGCCGTGCTGGTGGTCTTGCCCGAACCCTGCAGGCCCGCCATCAGGATGACAGCCGGTGGTTGCGCCGCCAGGTTGATGTCGTTCGTGCCATCACCCATGGTGGCGGCCAGTTCGCGATTCACGATACCCACCAGGGCCTGGCCGGGTGACAACGAACCCAGCACTTCCTGGCCGAGGGCTTTTTCGCGCACCCGGCTGATGAAGTCGCGCACCACCGGCAACGCTACGTCGGCCTCCAGCAGCGCCATGCGGACCTCACGCAGCATGTCGGAGACGTTGGATTCCGTGATCCGCGCCTGGCCCCGGATTTCCTTGACCAGGCGGGAGAGTTTGTCGGAGAGTGATGAGGCCATGGGTGGTGTGTGGCGCAGGGCGTGACGCATCGTGGTCGGCGAAGCCGGGCCGCTGTCAAGACGCTAAACTGTGCCCATGATTCTAGCCAGTGTGTCCGCGCTCGTCCCTGCGGTGACGCTGCTGGTGGTGCTCGCCTATCTGGTGCCGGTGGTGATGCCGCCGCACAAGGGCAAGCTGGCCGGGGTTGCGCTGATCGTGGCCTGGGCCTTGCATGCCCTGTTGTTGTTGTCGGGTCTGATCGGCGACCTGCCGCGTTTCGGTTTTGCTTCGGCGCTGTCGGTGACGGCATGGCTGGTCGCGACGGTCTACCTGGTCGAGATGCGTTTTTACCCGCAACTGCGCTGGCACTGGAGCCTGTGCCTGATGGGGGCCTTGGCCGTGTTGTTGGCGTGGGTGTTTCCCGGCAGCCTGCTGCCGGAGGCTACCTCGGGCTGGTTGCCCCTGCATCTGGCGTTGGGCATCGGTTCCTACGCCCTGTTTGGTGTCGCTGTGGTCCATGCAGTTGTCATGGGCCGTGCCGAGGACAGCATGCGCGCTGCGGCAGCGGCTGGCGGCGGTTTGCCCTTGCTGACGCTGGAACGACTGACTTTCCGGTTTGTATCGGCCGGTTTTGTGCTGCTGACCGTGACGCTGCTGTCCGCCCTGGTGTTTGGCGAGGCCTTGTATGGCGGGCGAGCAGTGCTGCGCTGGGATCACAAGTCGGTGTTCTCGCTGTTGTCGTGGCTGGTGTTTGCCGCATTGATGGTGGGCCGGATGCGTTTTGGCTGGCGCGGCCGCCGTGCCACCCGCATGCTTTACGCCGGCAGTGGCCTGCTTCTGCTGGCCTACGTCGGATCGCGGTTTGTGCTCGAAGTGGTCCTGGGTCGCAACACATGAAGTTCCTGCTGGTTTTTGCCGTCTTGCTGATAGGATTTTTTGTCTGGCGCTCGAGTCGTGGCGCGATCAAGCCACCACCGGCGCCACGTGCCAAGCCGGGCAGTGCCAAGGCGATAGAAATGGCGAGTTGTGATCTCTGCGGTGTGCACTGCGCCGCAACCGACCTGGTCGTTGGCCGGCAAGGCCGTTACTGCACGGCGCAGCACCGCCAACAGGCCGAACCCTGAAGCCTGACCCGCGATGAGCGCAGCGCCGGGCCGCCCCAAGCCAGCTCGCACCGCAGTGCGTAGCACGAAGGTACTCCAGTGAGCAGCCGCGACGCCTCCTCCTGGCTGGATATGCGCCGCCTGCCCGGCGGCGGGGATCGTGCGCACGGCCCGGACGAATTTGTGCGCCTGTGGCGCGGCTTCATGACCGCTCGGGTGACACTCGGGCTGGTTCTGTTGTTGTTGCAGGTGACGCTGTTTGTGCTGGGCCAGGCGCCCGATCGCCTGCTGGTGTTGGTTTGTGGTCTGTACCTGTGCGCCACCCTGGCAACACGGCTGCTCGGGCGACCGCGCCGGCTGGGCCGCAGTTTTGACCCGCAGTGGCTCTACACGATCGGCGTGGATGTGGTGGCGTTCGGAATCCTGCAGTACGTGCAGGGCCATGCGGGCATCAACTACACACCGCTGCTGGCCTTGCCAGTGTTGCTGGCGTCGGTGCTGGGGTCGCTGCCGCTGGCGATGGGTACGGCGGCCGGGGTCACCCTGTTGTTGCTGGGTCAGGCGGTGCCGTTGGCATTGCAACCCTCCAGCGATATCGCTCCGTTGCTCGCACAGAGCGCGCTGACCGGTGCCGGCTACTTCCTGATCGCCTTCCTGTCGACGCAATTGTCGGCCCGCCTGGCCAGCGAAGAGCAGATATCGCAGCGCAACCAGCTCGCTGCCCGGGTGCAGCGGCAGGTCAACGAGTTGGTCATCGAGGCCATGACGGACGGCGTGCTGGTGGTCGATGTCGAAGGCACCGTTTTGGCTGCAAACCCCTCCGCCAGCCGCATGCTGGGCCGCGAGCCGTCCGCCTTGCAGGTACCGTTTGATCTCGCCTCCGAATCACACTGGGGTGCGCTGGGGCGCCTGGCCAGCAGCAGTTTCGCGTCTGGCCTGTCGCAACGCTCCAGCCTGGTTTTTTCGCAGCCGGACGCCGGGGCGCTGCCGGTGCTGGTGCGAACCCGCCTGACCTCCACGGTGGACAACCAGGCGGAGAGTCTGTGCGTGATATTCATGCAGGACCAGCGCGAGGCAGAGGCGCGTTTGCGCACCGAAAAGCTGGCCAGCATGGGCCGCATGTCCACTGCCGTGGCACACGAGATACGCAACCCGTTGGCGGCGATTGTGCAGGCTAACGCCCTGCTCGACGAGGAGCTCACCGAGCCCAGGCTGCGGCAGCTCACGCAGATGGTGCAGCAAAACGCCAGCCGGCTGGAGCGCATCGTCGATGACGTGCTGAACATATCCCGTGTGCCTGGCGCCGAAACGGGGTCGGCGCCGCCATCGCTGAGGCTCGGCGAGTCGGTCGATCGGGTTTGCAGCGACTGGGCGCAGCACAGTGGCGGCCATGCGGCGCTGCAGGTCGACCTCGATGACGGCAACGTGTCGGTGCTGTTTGATGCCGAGCACCTGCGCCGTGTTCTGGTCAACCTGCTGGATAACGCACGCCGTTATGCAAGCATGGGTGCGCGCTCGATACGCGTCTCAACCCGTCCCGGCGAGCGCGGCAAGATGCGACTGAGTGTCTGGAGTGATGGCCCACCCATGGAGCAGTCGGTGCAGCGGCACCTGTTCGAGCCGTTTTTTTCGTCCGAGAGCCGCTCCACTGGGCTGGGCCTGTACATCTGTCGCGAATTGTGTGAAGGCCATGGCGCCTCGATTGTTTTCGAGCGGGTCAGCCGCTCCGGCGCCGATGGCCGTGTGGATGGCAACGAGTTCGAGATCGTGCTGGCGTGTATGGACCAGGTGCCGGTGGCACACACAGGCTCTGCCAGAATACCGGTCACCTCATGGCAGCAAAACCGACACTGACCGACGTACAGATTCTGGTGCTCGATGACGAGCCGGACCTGCGCACCCTGTACGAACTGGCACTGCTGCGCGAAGGTTATTCGGTGTTGGGGGTTGGAGCCCTGGGTGAGGCTCGCGCGCTGCTCGAGTCCCGCCCCTTCGATGTGGTGATCACCGACATGCGCCTGCCCGATGGTCTGGGCACCAGCCTGCTGAACTGGCTGCGTGAGCAGCGGCGGGTCGAGCGTTGCGTGGTCATCACAGCGTACGGCTCGGCGGAAAACGCCGTGGAATCACTGAAGGCCGGCGCGTTTGATTACCTGACCAAGCCGGTAGACCTCAGGCAACTGCGCCAGGTGGTTGCCGCGGCGGTGGCAGGCGCACGCAACCAGGCCATCGCCGGTCGCCGTTATGCGCTGGCCGATACGCCGCCCGGGGTGGCGAACCGGCGCCGCACCGATTCATCCCAAAGCGCCGGCGAGGCGGCGCTGCAGCGACTGGTCGGCGAATCGGCTGCCATGCGCTCGGTGAAGGAGCGTGTTGCCAAGGTGGCGCGCAGCATGGCTCCGGTGCTGGTGACCGGCGAGTCCGGGACCGGCAAGGAGTTGGTGGCGCGCGCACTACATGCCAACAGCCACCGCTTTTCCGGGTCGTTTGTGGCCGTTAATTGCTCAGCCATTCCCGAGGCCCTGATGGAGGCAGAGTTTTTTGGCTCGCGCAAGGGGGCTTTCACCGGCGCCGCTGGCGACCGCGACGGTTTCTTCCAGGCGGCGCAGGGTGGGACCTTGTTTCTGGACGAAATTGGTGAATTGCCCCTGGCCATGCAATCCAAATTGTTGCGCGCCATCCAGGAGCGCTGCGTGCGCGCTGTCGGAGCGACACAGGAGGAGGCGGTGGACGTTCGCATCGTCAGCGCCACGCACCGCGACCTCGCGGCCGACGTGCAGGCGGGGCGGTTTCGCCAGGACCTGTATTACCGGCTCAACGTCATCGATCTGGTGATTCCCCCATTGCGTGAGCGGCTTGACGACCTGCCGGCGCTGTGTCGCAGTTTGTTGGCCCGTATTGCCCAGGAGTCAGGCATCGCGGTGCCTAATCTCTCGCCGAGTGTGCTGGAACAGATCTGCCTGGCGCCATTGCGTGGCAACGTGCGCGAACTCGAAAACCTGCTGCACCGGGCAGTGGCCCTGAGTGAAGGCAATGATCTGCAGATCGACATCTTGAGTGAACAAACCATGCCAGCGCCCTTGTCCGTGGCGCCAGAGTCGATACGCGCCAGTTCAGCCGCCTCGGTATTGCCGACCGATCTGCAAAGCCATCTCGACCGCCAGGAGCGCGAAATCCTGGTGCAGACGCTGCGTGAGACCGGATTCAACCGTACTGCCGCCGCTGCCAGGCTGGGACTGAGCCTGCGCCAGATGCGTTATCGCATCGCCAGGTTGCAAATTGACACACCGCAAGGCGGTGACGCAAGCGAAGAATCGACCTGAGCGCGCGGCCCGACTGACAGACTCCAGCAGGCATGCGGGCAAGCCGCCGGAATCGTCTGCCAGGGCGCGCCAAGCCTGATGTGTGAGCATCCTCCCCGCACCCTGCCTGGTGTTGCAGGTGATCCCCCCGATCAGCCGGCAAACCAGACTCGGGAAGACACCCGCCGGCACGTGATGGATTTTTGCAACTGATGGGAAATACGCTACCTATAGTGGCTTGTGTTCGCCCCAGACCCCATATATAGTGTGTGCTGTCCGTGGATCAGGCGCCGGAATGAAGCGCCGCCAAGTGTCCATGGCCGAGTTTGAGAACTCTAAAAATACGCTGTCAGAGACGAGGAAATAATGCAAACTGTATTGAATTCGCCCACCGATTTCCAAGCTGGCGACGGTGTGGTTTTGGCCGTTGGTGCTTTGCGCGGCGCAGCGCCCAGCGCACTGAGCCAATACCAGATCATCCGGCGCAATGGCGCGGTGGTGCCGTTCGAGCCGAACAAGATCGCGGTCGCCATGATGAAGGCCTTCCTGGCGGTGCATGGCACCCAGGGCGCAGCGTCAGCCAGCGTGCGCGAGGTGGTGGATGAACTCACGCAGGCGGTCATGCGCGCCCTGATGCGTTCACGCCCGGGTGGCGGCACCTTTCATATCGAGGATGTGCAGGACCATGTGGAACTCGGCCTGATGCGGGGTGGGCACCACGAGATTGCGCGGGCGTATGTGTTGTACCGTGAAAAACGCTCCCAGGAGCGCCTGCGCAAACAGGAGCAGGCAGCACCCGAGGCGGCGCCCCTGCACGTGATCGATGGTGGGCGACGCGTGGTGCTCGACATGGCGCGGTTGAAAGGGCTGGTCGTGGCTGCCTGTGCCGATCTGGGCGACGATGTCCGGCCTGAGCCGATTCTGGCGGAGACACTGCGTAACCTGTACGACGGTGTTCCCATGGAAGAGGTGTACAAGGCATCGGTGCTGGCGGCCCGCACCTTGATCGAGAAGGACCCGGACTATACCTACGCCACCGCGCGCTTGTTGTTTCATACCATCGCCAATGAGGTGCTGGGCCGCGATGTGATCCAGGCCGACATGGCGCAGGCCTATGTCGAGTATTTCCCGCAATTCATCCGCAAGGGCGTCGACAACGAGTTGCTGGACGAGAGGTTGCTGCAATTTGACCTGGTCCGCCTGGGATCAGCGCTGAAATCAGCGCGCGATTTGCAATTTGACTATCTGGGTCTGCAGACCCTGTATGACCGCTACTTCCTGCATGTGGAGAAGTCGCGTATCGAGTTGCCGCAGGCATTCTTCATGCGGGTGGCGATGGGTCTTTCGCTCAATGAGATCGACCGGGAGGCGCGGGCGATCGAATTCTACGAAGTGCTTTCGTCGTTCGACTTCATGTCCAGCACACCCACGCTGTTCAACAGTGGCACGCTGCGATCGCAACTTTCCTCGTGTTACCTGACCACGGTGCCGGACGATCTGGATGGCATCTACGAGTCCATCAAGGAAAACGCCCTGTTGTCCAAGTTTGCCGGCGGGCTGGGCAACGACTGGACCCGCGTGCGCGCTTTGGGTTCACACATCAAGGGCACCAACGGAGAGTCGCAGGGGGTGGTGCCGTTTCTCAAGGTGGTCAACGACACAGCGGTTGCGGTCAACCAGGGCGGCAAACGCAAGGGCGCGGTGTGTACCTACCTGGAGGCCTGGCATCTGGATCTGGAGGAATTCCTGGAGTTGCGCAAGAACACCGGTGATGATCGGCGGCGCACACACGACATGAATACCGCGAACTGGATTCCCGACCTGTT
>JANOTG010000023.1:0-12656 GCA_031416215.1 Betaproteobacteria bacterium | reverse complement strand
GTGTGGCCAGCCCGAGGCCTGGCCGTGTACGGTGATTCCCTTTGCCGTCAATGTGGTGCAGTACCCGGTGCCGTCGGGGCGCCGCTGCTTCGAGCTCGGCCAGGCGATCCGCAAGGCGGTCGAATCCTACGACGCACCGCTGAAGGTGCAGATCTGGGGAACCGGCGGCATGAGCCACCAGTTGCAGGGCCCGCGCGCCGGCCTGATCAACAAGGACTGGGACAACCGCTTCCTCGACCGCCTGATCGCCGACCCTGACGGGCTGTCGAAGGTGCCGCACATCGACTATGTGCGCGAGGCCGGCTCCGAAGGCATCGAGCTCGTGATGTGGCTGATCGCCCGCGGCGCGATGGCCGACGTGGCCGGCGGCGCCAAGCCGCGTGTCGCACACCGTTTCTACCATGTGCCCGCGTCCAACACGGCCGTGGGCCACATGATCCTGGAAAACACATGATCGCCGTACGGGCGACCGAAGGCGATTGGCGCCGCAATTCGCTGAGAGAAGGACGATTTGTATGAACAAGACGATCAAGGTCGCTCTGGCTGGCGCCGGCGCGTTCGGTATCAAGCACCTGGACGGCATCAGGAACATCGACGGCGTCGAGGTGATTTCCCTGGTCAGCCGCGAGCTGGAGAAGACGCGCGAAGTGGCCGCCAGGTATGGCATCGGCCACGTCTCAATGGACCTCGCTGACAGCCTGGCGCTGAAGGAGGTGGACGCGGTGATCCTGTGCACGCCGACCCAGATGCACGCCGACCAGACGATCGCTTGCCTGAAGGCCGGCAAACATGTGCAGGTCGAGATCCCGCTGGCGGATTCGCTGCAGGGCGCACAGGCTGTCGTGGCGCAGGCCAGGACATCGGGTCTGGTGGCCATGTGTGGTCATACCCGGCGCTTCAACCCCAGCCACCAGCACGTGCACAAGGAGATTTCCGCGGGAAGGTTCAACATCCAGCAGATGGATGTGCAGACCTATTTTTTCCGCCGGACCAACATGAATGCGCTGGGGCAGGCCCGCTCCTGGACCGATCACTTGTTGTGGCACCACGCTGCGCACACGGTGGACCTGTTCGCCTACCAGTGCGGCAGTCCGATCGTGCAGGCCAACGCGATCCAGGGGCCGATCCACCCGACCCTGGGCATCGCCATGGACATGAGCATCCAGCTCAAAGCCGCCAATGGCGCGATCTGCACCCTGTCCTTGAGCTTCAACAACAACGGCCCGTTGGGCACCTTCTTCCGTTATATCGGTGACAGCGCCACCTACATTGCCCGTTATGACGACCTGTTCAATGGCAAGGAAGAAAAGATCGATGTGTCGAAGGTCGATGTGTCCATGAATGGCATCGAGCTGCAGGACCGCGAGTTCTTCGCCGCCATCCGCGAAGGCCGCGAACCCAACTCCAGTGTCGCGCAGGTGCTCGATTGTTACCAGGTACTGCATGACCTGGAGCGGCAGTTGGCAAGCTGAGCAGCGGCGCACGATGCGATGGGCCAGCCCGCCGACATGGCTGGTATGGCCCTTGCCGCGAGCACCTACCACCTCCTATACTGGAGGAATGAACGAAACAGTACATTTGGTTGTGCCCCGCAGCCCAAGTCGCCCGGCGAGCGCAAAAACGGTGCCTGCGACCATGGCCATGCGCAAGTCGGTGCGGGAAACCTCCCGCACCAATGACCCGGCCCGCACCATGGCCGGCATCCTGGAGGTGGCCACCACGGAATTTGCCAACCGAGGACTCAGTGGCGCACGCATCGACGCGATCGCCGCCGCCACCAAGACCAGCAAACGCATGATCTACTATTATTTCTCCAGCAAGGAGGGCCTGTACGTGGCCGTGCTGGAGGAGGCCTACCGCCGGGTGCGTCTGGTCGAGGCTGGCCTGCACCTGGAGGACCTGGCGCCCGAGGCGGCATTGCGCCGGCTCGTGGAATTCACCTACGACCACCACAATGGCAATCAGGATTACATCCGGCTGGTCATGACCGAGAACATGGAGCGCGGCCAATACCTGGCGCGAAGCAAGACCATCCAGGAGCTCAATGTCACCGCCATCTCCACCGTGCGCAAGCTTTACAACCGCGGTGTGGCGCAGGGCGTGTTCCGACCCGGACTGGACCCGCTGGACATTCACGCCTCGATCTCGGCATTGACCTTTTTCAACGTCTCGAATCAATACACGTTCGGGATGATCTTCAAGACGGCCAGTCGGAGTGACGAGGCGTTGGCGACACGACGGCAAAACATCGTCGAACTGATCGTGCGGTTCATGCGCGCCTGAAAGTTGCGGTCGCGGTAGCCAGGCGGATGCATATCAGGGTTTTCCCCAATATTCATAAAACTAACTAGTTCGTACATTATAAAACATGTGCCTTGGCGGGAGATGTTGTGATGACCCGGAAGTGGATTGAACGGTATTGCCGTTTGTTGTCAGTGCTGATGGTGGCTTGTCTGGCCGTCATGGTGGTTCTGGTCTTTACCAATGTGGTGATGCGTTACGCACTCAATACCGGCATCACGGTCTCCGAGGAGTTGTCCCGCTGGTTATTCGTGTGGATGACTTTTATGGGTGCCGTGGTGGCGCTGCATGAAAAAGGCCACCTGGGAACGGACTCACTCGTTTCGCGGCTGCCGACCGTGGGCAAAAAATTCTGCCTCGGTCTGGGCCACCTGCTGATGCTGGCCATGTGCTGGCTGGTGCTGGAGGGATCCTGGCAACAGGCCAAGATCAACTGGAGTTCCACCAGCGCCGTCATGGAGACCTCGATGGCTTATTTCTACGCCAGTGGCCTGGTGTTCGCGATCTCTGGCGCGGTGGTGCTGTTGAACGATTTCTGGCGCCTCGTGTCGGGTCAGTTGTCAAACCATGAACTGGTTGGCGTGCGCGAATCGGAAGATGTGCCACACGCGCAACCTCGGTCGAGCGAATCGACCACGGTGCCTACCGGGGGCCGTCAATGACCATCGCCGTGTTCCTGGGTTCACTGCTTGCCGCCATGGCGATAGGTGTTCCGATCGCTTTCTCGCTGCTGCTGTGTGCCACCGCCCTGATGTGGCACATGGGCAACTTCGACCCGCAGATACTGGCGCAAAACGTCATGGAAGGTGCCAACAGCTTTCCGCTGCTGGCCGTGCCGTTCTTCATGCTGGCAGGCGAAATCATGAATGCCGGTGGACTGTCGCGGCGCATCGTTGCCTTCGCCCTGTCGCTGGTGGGGCACGTCAAGGGCGGGCTGGGTTATGTCGCCATCATCTCGGCGTGCATCATGGCCGCATTGTCGGGCTCTGCCGTGGCCGATGCGGCCGCGTTGTCGGCCTTGCTGCTGCCCATGATGGTTGCAGCCGGTTACGACAAGGCACGTTCCGCCGGCCTGCTGGCGTCGGCAAGCATCATCGCGCCCATCATTCCACCCAGTATCGCCTTCGTGATTTTTGGTGTCGCCGCCAATGTGTCGATCTCCAAATTGTTCATGGCGGGTATCGTGCCGGGCCTGCTGCTTGGCGCATCGCTCTGGATCACCTGGGCTGTGCTGGTCCGCCGTGAACAGGTGGCGGTGCCACCGCGCAAGACGGCGGGTGAGGTGATTGCGGCACTCAGAGATGCCGGCTTCGCTCTGGTGATGCCTGTCATCGTGATCGTGGGCCTGAAATTTGGCGTATTCACACCGACCGAGGCGGCCGTTGTGGCCGCCGTCTACGCACTGTTTGTGTCGATCGTCATTTACCGCGAACTCAAGCTCAGCCAGTTGTTCGGGCTGTTTCTGGCCGCCGCAAAAACAACCTCCGTGATCATGTTCCTGGTCGCCGCCGCGATGGTGTCGGCCTGGCTGATCACGGTCGCGCAGTTGCCGACCCAGTTGGTGGAGTTGCTGCAACCGCTGCTGGACCGCCCCAAACTGTTGATGGCGGCCATCATGCTGCTGGTAATCATTGTTGGCACTGCGATGGACATGACCCCCACCATACTGATTCTGACGCCGGTGCTGATGCCACTGGTCAAGGCGGCCGGCATCGACCCGGTGTATTTCGGCGTCCTGTTTGTGATGAACAACGCCATCGGCCTGATCACACCACCTGTAGGCACGGTACTCAATACTGTGGCAGGAGTCGGCAAGGTCAGCATGGACGCCGTGACGCGGGGCGTCTGGCCCTTCATGGCGGCACAGATTGTGTTGATGTTCCTGATGGTGCTGTTCCCACAAATTGTCATGGTGCCAGCACGCTGGTTTTATTGATTCCAGGTTTTCCCGATGCGGGGCGTGTCTGGTACGCCTGCTTCCGCGTCATCATGTGTCGCGTACTGTGTATTAACCCCAGGAGACAAGTATGAAACGTCTGGTTCTCAAAGCCGTGGTTGCCGCCGTCGCAATTGGCGCATTCGGCGCCGCCTGCGCACAGGACATCAAGGAGCGCACCATCAAGTTTGCGGCGAACGCCCCCGAAGGCCATCCCGCTGTCGCCGGCATGCGCAAGTTTGCCGAATCAGTCAACGCCAAGTCGGGCGGAAAGATCAAGGTCAATCTGTTTCTTGCCGGCGTTCTGGGCAGCGACCAGGCCAATGTTTCCGCCATTCAGGGTGGCACATTGGAGATGGCGGTGATGAATTCCGGCATTCTTGCCAGCGTGGCCAAAGAGCTGGCCATATTCGATTTTCCGTTCCTGTTTGCCAATGAAAAGGAATCGGATGCCATCGTGGATGGCCCGGTGGGCCGCAAGATGCATGCGCTGCTGGAAGACAAGGGCCTGGTTGGTCTGTCGTATTGGGAGCTTGGTTATCGCCAAATGACCAACAGCAAGCGGCCGCTGAACAAGGTGGAGGATATCGAGGGTCTCAAGCTGCGGGTGATTCCCAACCCGATCAACGTGGAGTGGGTCAAGGCTCTGGGTGCCAACCCGACTCCGCTGCCATTTCCCGAGGTCTATGGCGCGATGGAGCAGAAGGCGATCGACGGCCAGGAGAATCCGATCGCAGTGATTGCTGCCAACAAATTCTGGGAAGTCCAAAAGCACATCGCGTTGACAAACCACCAGTACAACCCGCAGTCGGTGATCTTCAGCAAGAAAATATGGGACACACTGAGCCCGGTTGAACGCAAGATCATCGATGACTCGTCCGACGAGGCAACCAAATACCAGCGTGAGCAGTCACGGGCAGCGGTGGCGGCAAACGTCGAGTTGTTGAAAAAGAACGGGATGATCGTGACCCAGTTTCCGCCAGCTGAAGTCGCCAAGTTGCGCGAGAAGATGAAACCTGTCATTGCGAAGTTCAGCGCCAGTGTGGGCGACGCCACCGTCAATGAGGTGATGGTCGAGTTGGCAAAGTTGCGCCGATAAGAGACAAAGCGAAGGAGAAGCTTGCCGCCGCTGGCGGCAAGACGTGTGCCTTTGCATCATCAATAACGTGACCATGATCAACGGCCTGACCGAAATCGTCGCCCACATCGGGTACCCGACGCACGCATTCAAAGCGCCGTCGATTTACAACCCCTGGTTTGAACAGTCCGGTGTGAACGCAGTGGTTGTTCCCATGGCCTGTCAGGCCAAGCATTACCCGGAGTTTCTTCGGTCGCTGTTCAGACTGGACAATGTCCGTGGCGCGTTGATCACCATGCCACACAAGGTGACGACGGTGGGTCTGGTGGACGTTCTTTCGCCAAACGCTGCCATTGCTGGCGCCTGCAATGCGGTCAGACGGCTTTCCGATGGCCGGTTGCAGGGGGACATGTTCGACGGTGAGGGTTTTGTACTCGGACTGCAGCGCAAAGGCATGGCGCTCAAGCGTGCCCGGGCCTTGGTGGTTGGCAACGGTGGAGTGGGGTGTGCGATAGCGGCATCGCTGGCCGCAGCTGGCGTGAACCGGATGGACCTGTTTGACCTGGACGGAGATGCGACCCGGGGCTTGGCGCAACGCTTGCTGCGACATTACCCCGACCTGAGCTTGCGAACCGGCGTGAAAGATCCGACTGGTTGTGACCTGGTGGTAAACGCCACGCCCATGGGCATGCGCGACGGTGATGCGATGCCCATGGATGTTGCGCGCATCGACGCCAGCACCTTCGTCGGTGAAGTGGTCATGCAAGCGGAGATGACCGCCTTTCTCGCGGCTGCGCGTTTGCGCGGCTGCAAAGTGCAGGTGGGATCCGACATGCTGTTCGAGCAAATTCCCGCCTATCTTGATTTTTTCGGTTTCCCGGTGACGAGCCCCGAGGTGTTGCGTTCCCTGTCGCGGTTGAGCTACCAGAATTGAGGACTTTCATGACACTCCGCCACACGCAACGTGAAGCCGTGCCCGAGAACCCGAATCGCCTGGATATCGACGGTATCGAGTTTGTCGAGTTCGCCACCAGCCAGCCCTATGCGCTGGGACAGGTTCTGGAGCGTCTCGGTTTCTGCGCGGTGGCGCGCCATCGTTCGCGCGAAGTGGTGCTGTATCGCCAGGGCGGCATGAACCTGGTGGTCAATGCGCACCCGGACGACGCCTGGGTCAGCGCCGGGCACCCGATTCTGTCAGCGGTGGCGTTCCGGGTGGGTGATGCGCTCAGGGCACACACCCTGTGCATGGAGTTGGGCGCCTGGGATCTGACCAGCCGTGTACAGGCGATGGAGCTGCACATACCAGGCATTCGCGGCCCGGGCGCCAGTCGTTTCTATTTTGTCGACCGCTGGAAGGACTTCTCCATTTTTGACATCGACTTTGTCCCGATCGAAGGTGCTCAGGCCGTGCCGACCATTGCTGGCATGACGTATTTTGGCGTCGTGCAATACATTGGTGTTGACCGCAGTGCCGACTGGATCTCGTACTTCGGGCATATGTTCGACTTCACGCTGATTCCCGACGAGCAACGATTCGGAATTCTTCCCAAGGGCACGCTGATGCGCAGCCCCTGCGGCGGTTTCATGTGGCAACTGATCGAGCCGGACCCCACGATGGACCATGATGACACGCCCGAATGCCTGCAGCGTCTGGGTCTGGGCGTGCCGGACGTACCAGCCGCGGTGCAGTGCCTGCATTCCCGTGGCGTCGAGTTTGTCGAGTCGGCCCGGCTGCATCCGGATGATCGTGGTGCGTTGACACGTACGGTGTTGGGGTCGGTCTCGTTCGAGTTGGTCCACCAGGCCGCGTGAGATGCACAGCATGAAGTTGCCCGATGGCTTTGGCATGGACACCATCACGCTGGCCGGACCGTTGGAGGCCAAGCTGGACGCGATGGCAAGCGCCGGATTTACCCAGGTGATGATCAATGCCCGTGACATCGTCAGCCATCCGGGTGGACCAAAAGCGGCGACGCTTGCCGTGCGCAACAGTGGCTTGCGGCCCACCGGGTTCCAGGTGCTGCGTGACTTTGAGGGCTTGTCCGGGCATCTGCATGCCTACAAGGTGGACATCGCCAGGTCGATGCTGAAGATGTGTTCTGACCTGGGCGCGGGCGTGTTGTTGGCCTGCTCATCCACATCAATCCATGCGACCCAGGACCTGGAGTTGATAGCCCGTGACCTGCGCAAGTTGGCCATGCTGGCGCTGCCACTGGGCATCAAGGTGGCCTACGAGGCCTTGTCCTGGGGGCGCACCGTCAATGAGTTCACCAGCGCGTGGGATGTGGTGTGCCGGGCTGATTGCCCCAACCTGGGTATTGGGCTGGACTCATTCCATGTCTTCGCGTCGAAGACATCGCTGGACCACATCGAGCAGTTGGACCCGAGGCAGATATTCCTGGTGCAGTTGTCCGATTTCATGTGGCACGAGACCCCCAGTTTTGAAGAGCGCATGGCGACAGCGCGAACCTTCCGGGTATTCCCGGGTGAAGGTGTACACAGCGATCAACTGGCAGACCTGGTGCTGCGTCTGGACAAGGCGGGTTACCGGGGTGACTACAGTTACGAGGTTTTCAACGACGACTACCAGCAGTTGCCCCTGGATGTCGTTGCGCAGCGCGCGCGGCGCAGCACGTTCTGGCTCAGCGAACATGTGTTGCGACAAGGGCCCGCGCTTCCCCAGTGGGTGCGTCAAGTGCAACGGTCTTGAACATCTACACTGGTTTGCAGGGCGTTGACGGTGCGTATTGGTGCAGGAACCGGTTTTCAGTTTGCGCTCGGTAAGGAAGTGAACCATGCAATCCAGACAACTCGGCAGTTTCGTGGTCTCGGCGATCGGCCTGGGCTGCATGAATTTAAGCCATGCGTACGGCGTGCCACCGCCGGTGGAGCAGGGTGAGCGGGTATTGCATGCCGCGCTGGACGCGGGCGTCACACTCTTTGATACCGCAGCCCTGTACGGCTTTGGCAAGAACGAAAGCCTGGTGGGCAGAGTGCTCAGGTCGCACCGCCACGAGATCACGCTGTGCAGCAAGGGCGGCATGGCCGGTGTGCAGTTTGATGACGGCATGAAACGGGTGATCGATGGCAGCCCGGCTGCCATCCGGCGCAATTGCGAAGACAGCCTGCGCCGGCTGCAGACTGACGTGATCGATCTGTATTACCTGCACCGCTGGCACAAGCAGGTGCCGATCGAGGACAGTGTGGGCGCGTTGGCCGACCTGGTGCGGGCTGGCAAGGTACGCAGTATTGGTTTGTCTGAAGTGTCGGCCGGCACCTTGCGCAAGGCGCATGCCGTACACCCGATTGCGGCGGTGCAGTCCGAGTACTCCCTGTGGACACGCAATGCCGAGATCGCGGTACTCGGGTTGTGCCGCGAGATTGGCGCCACTTATGTGGCCTTCAGCCCGGTGGCGCGCGGCTTCCTGTGTGGTCCTCCGATCGATCTGGCAGCGCTGCCGGCCAATGACCTGCGTCAGACCATGCCGCGGTTTCTGGGCGAGAACCATGCCGCGAACCTGAAGGTGCAAGCTGCATACAACCTGATCGCGCGGGACCTTGGCTGCACCCCGGCACAACTGGCGCTGGCCTGGTTGTTGCACAAGGCCCCGCACATCATTCCCATTCCCGGCACCACCAGCGTGGAGCATTTGAGGGAAGACCTGGTGGCCGACGCCGTGGTGTTATCCGCCGAGGTGATGGCCCGGCTCGAAGACACCGTCAACAGCCGCACCATCGTTGGCCAACGCTACAACGCGCAGGCCAGTGGTGAGGTCGATACCGAACCGCTGTAGGTGCCTGGTCGCGCCCAGCTCAGGCGGTTTGCCACCGGTCGCCGCTGCGCAGCCCCACGGGGGCGGCCAGCCGGGCGCGGGCCGTATTGTCTTCTCGCAATGTGGCGCGCCACCAATCTGTGGTGACAGACGCCACCAATGCGTGGTGTGCCGGCTGCAGGTCACGGGTGATCTGTTCGCGCGGCACGATCTCCGCCGGCTGACCGGTCTGGCCGGCAAATGTCATGTGGTCTGCGTCCTGCAACACCAGATGTCCCTTGTCTCCTTTGGGCAGCGCAGCGAACACCCGGATCCGGTTCTCGGGTGTGGCGCCCGTGCCCAGCACGTCCTGGTCGCGGGTGCCGGTGATGGACAACACAGGCCGCGTCAATCGTTCGAAGGCGCGTTGTGCATCTCCCACCATGGGCAAAGTAGGCGAGAGGGCGATGAACGATGCCAGGCGCGGCTCCGACACGCCGTCGAACCCGGGGTAGCGTTGCCCGGCCACGCCCAGCGTAGTGTGGGCGCCAAACGAGTGGCCGCTCATGCCCACCCTGGTAGGGCGCACGCTGCTCCAGCGCCCTTGTTGTGCCTTGTGCCGCCGCATCATCTCGTCCAGCACAAAACCGACATCGCCCAGTCGCGCCACCAGTTGTGCCGGGCTGGCCGCCTGGCGCAGCCCGCTGCGGTCGCTGAACGAGCTTGCGACCGATCGCACGGCGGCGAGGTCGCTGCCCGGGTGTTGCAGGTGCACCACGACAAAGCCGGCCTGCGCCCAGGCTTCGCCCCAGAGCGCTCCACCCTCGCGCGTACCGCCCAGCCCGTGCGAGAACAACACCACCGCACGCTCACCTTTGTGCAGCGCGTCATCGGGCCAGCGCACCTTGATGGGCAGCTCGCGTTTGCGCACCGGGTCGGCCCACAACTCGTCGGACACGCTGGTGACGGTTTGGGCCCAGCCCCTGCCGCCAAACGCCAGCAGGCCGGCGCCAACCAGTGAGCCGATGCAGTGGCGCCGGGTGGTGTGGGGTGCTTCTGTGCGGCGCATGTTTCCTTACTCCTGCCTAAAGACGTTGGTAACCTGGTTGAACCCGCGGCAAAACGAAGCACTTACGCCGGCAGTCACAAATATTATTCACGCAACCGACTCGGCCAGCACCAGCCGGGTGAAAAGAAGTCCGCCGAATATTGGGCGCCCAGAGCCTGGCCCGTCGCACCTTCGTATTGCCGTGGTTGCTGCGACCACCGGTCGGCGTCGATGCGCTGGCGGCGCTGAGGCGCTGAAATGCAGGCTAAGCCGCGACGGCGGCGCACAGCGGATGTCTGTCACATGTCGGTCGCAATTGATTGGCAGAGTTGCTACCATGCACCTCCCCAACTCCCCAACACCAAGGACATCCCGATGAACACGCAAGAACTCGCCAATGCCTTTGCCGCCCTCTGCAAAAGCGGCCAACACGACGAAGCCGGAAAACAATTCTGGTCCGACGACATCGTGTCCTGTGAAGCCATGCCCGGTGACATGGCACGCATCCAGGGCCGTGCTGGCGTGGACGCCAAGGGCGCCTGGTGGTATGCCAACAACGAGATCCACAGCGTAAGCACCGAAGGTCCGTATGTGCACGGCGACCAGTTCATCCTGCGCTTTCAGATGGACGTGACACCCAAGGGCGGCGAGCGCATGAAGATGGACGAGATGGGTGTCTACACCGTAGCTGGCGG
This sequence comes from Betaproteobacteria bacterium, assembly GCA_031416215.1. Taxonomy (GTDB): domain Bacteria; phylum Pseudomonadota; class Gammaproteobacteria; order Burkholderiales; family Burkholderiaceae_C; genus CAISIP01. The sequence continues at coordinate 1,846 of JANOTG010000023.1, read as the reverse complement.
CAAGGTGGTGGAGGAGCGGTTTTTCTACGGCGGGTGAGGCCCGCGCGGGCGCGGCGCCCTTGTACATTGCATTGACCTGACAGGTAGTCCACCTGCATTGACCGCAGATGCCAAGGCGCTCGCCCGCGTCAAGACGGCTGGTTTGAAGATGGGCCCAGAGCGGCCAACCAAGACGAAGTCGTTTTTGCGGCACTTCGGCGCGGTGCTGGGACAGGGCCGCACGGCCGAGCAGATCGATGCGATGGTCGCAATGCTGGAGCAGGCGGGGGTGGTGCGGGTGGAGGGGAATCTGGTCGTGTACCCAACCCCATAAAGGCGTCTTCAGTTTCCATCGCAGGCGATCACTCATCGCTGCAATTCGGCCCATTTTGCCGACCACGGTGGACAGCCCAGCGCTATGAGGGTAAAGTAAGGAATCCTTACTTCAGGAAGTTTGCCATGCTCACCAAGTTGACCGCCAAAAACCAATTGACACTGCCCAAGAGCGTGACCCAGGCCGTGGACGCCACCGAATATTTCGATGTGGAGGCGCGGGCCGGGCAGATCATCCTCACGCCGGTGCGTATCCAGCGAGGCGACGCGATGCGGGCCAAACTGGCCGAGCTGAACCTGGGCCAGGCCGATATCGCCGATGCGGTTTCCTGGGTGCGCGCCACGGCCGTGTCGCCCGCAGTGGCCGCCGAGCCAGAGGCCGCGTACAGCGGGGTGGGCAAAGCCAAGGCCAGGGCGAAGGCCACAGGGGGGGCAGCGCTTGCCAAGAAAGCGACCGTCAAGAACCCGCCGTCCAGGCCATGACAGCGCCCAGGCGCGTGGTGCTGGACACCAATGTGGTGTTGTCTGCATTGGTATTTGGTGGTGGCGCCGCCGGGCGCTTGCGCGCCTTGTGGCAGCAGGGGGCCTTCGTGCCCCTGGCAAGTTCGGCAACGGCTCAGGAACTTATCCGTGTGCTTGCCTACCCGAAGTTCGGCCTGTCCGCGGCTGACCAGGAAGAGCTGCTGGCCGACTACCTGCCCTACGTCGCTACCGTCCGCATCCCGCAGCCTCCGCCACGGGTGCCCGTGTGCCGCGATCCGCTGGACGCGCCGTTTCTGCATCTGGCAGTGGCGGGCAAAGCGCAGATGTTGGTGTCGGGCGACAAGGACCTCTTGGCGCTGACGGTCGAATTCGCGAAAGTAAACGACTGTCGCATAGTGCATCTGGATGCCTTCCTCCATGATTGACCTGGAAACCCCATGAACTCCGCCACCATCGTCCAGAAACTCTGGAACTACTGCAACGTGTTGCGCGACGACGGCATGAGTTATGGCGACTATGTGGAGCAGCTCACCTACCTGCTGTTCCTGAAGATGGCCGACGAGCGCAGCCAGCCGCCGTGGAGCCAGCCCAGCCCCATTGCCAAGGGCTTCGACTGGCCGTCGCTGTTGGCCAAGGATGGCGACGAACTGTTCGATCACTACCGCTACCTGCTGGATGAATTGGGCAAGGAGAAGGGCACCATCGGCCTGATCTTCGCCAAGGCGCAGAACAAGTTTCAGGACCCGGCCAAGCTGCGCCGCTTGGTGGTGGATCTGATCGATGGCGAAAACTGGTCGGCCATGGGCGCCGACGTGAAAGGCGATGCCTACGAGGGCCTGCTGGAGAAAAACGCGCAGGACACCAAGAGTGGTGCCGGCCAATACTTCACGCCGCGCCCGCTGATCCAGGCCATGGTCGACTGCATTGCGCCCAAAGCCGGCGAGACGATTTGCGACCCGGCCTGTGGCACGGGTGGCTTCTTGTTCGCCGCACACAACCATGTCGCCGGCCACAACCCCAACCTCACGCGCGAGCAGAAAAAACACCTGAA
>JANOTG010000022.1:0-2011 GCA_031416215.1 Betaproteobacteria bacterium | reverse complement strand
ACCTCGTAGGCCTGCGGCGCAACCAGATTGGGCGTGGCCAAAGTGCCGGCATCGGCCGCCAGCAGCGGTCTGGCCTCGGCATTGAGCCGCTCGCAGTGGCGGCGAATGCCATGTAGTGCCTCCGAGTCGATGACTGGCCCGACGTCGGTCGCCAGGTCTGCCGGATCGCCACTGACCAGTTCCTTCGCCGCACCACGGATCATTTCGATCACATGGTCGGCGATCTCGGCATGTACACACAACAGCCGCAATGCCGAACAACGCTGGCCGGCACTGCGAAAGGCGCTTTGCACCACCGCATCACTGACCTGCTCCGGCAATGCCGTGCTGTCCACCAGCATGGCGTTGATGCCGCCGGTCTCGGCGATCAGGGGAACGATGGCACCGTCCTTGGCCGCCAGAGCACGGTTGATGGTCTTGGCGACCTGCGTCGAGCCGGTAAACACCACGCCCGCCACACCCGCAGCCGCCACCAGCGCGGCACCGACCGTCTCGCCCGGGCCGTGCAACAGTTGCAGCGCGTCAGCGGGTACACCTGCGGCGTGCAACAGTCGCACCGCATCGTGCGCGACTCCCGGTGTCTGCTCGGCCGGCTTGGCCAGCACGCTGTTGCCGGTAGCCAGGGCGGCCGCGACCTGGCCGACGAAAATTGCCAGGGGGAAGTTCCAAGGGCTGATGCAGACCCAGGGGCCGCGTGCGATCAGCCGCAGCTCGTTGCTCTCGCCGGTGGGCCCGGGCATGGACTGCGGGGCCATGATGCGCTCGGCCTCGTTCGCGTAGTAACGCAGGAAATCCACCGCCTCGCGCACTTCACTCACCGCATCACCCCAGGTCTTGAAAGCCTCCTTGACCAGCAGCGCACAAAAGCGCGGCATCTGCTGCTCCAGTGCATCGGCAGCGCGGCGCAGGCTGGCCGAGCGCACGCCGACATCGGTCTGGCTCCAGAGGCGAAATGCCGCCAGGCTGTTGCGCAGCACGGTGCCGGTATGGGCGGTGTCGAAAACCGCAACGGAGGGTACCTGCACCGTTGCGTGGGCTGCCAACAGCGGCCCACGCATCGATGCGACGGTCAGGTCCAGGCCGACACTGTTCTTGCGCAACTTGCCAAACAAGGCCGGCGGCAGCGGCAGCGATGCCTCGGGCTCAAGCCGCAGGGGCGAGATCAGCAACTCCTCCATGCCCACCGATTCATCTGCCAACTGATGCACGAACGACGAGTTGGCGCCGTTTTCCAAAAGGCGTCGCACCAGATAGGCCAACAGATCTTTATGGGCACCCACCGGGGCATAGACGCGGCAGGCAATCAACGGGTTCTTCAACACCTCACGGTACACACCTTCGCCCATGCCATGCAGACGCTGCAACTCGAACTGGGCGCCCGTCTTGGCCGCCATCTGCAAAATGGCGGCGATGGTGGCCGCGTTGTGGGTGGCGAACTGCGGGTAAATGGCATCCGGCGCCTCCAGCAAGGCGCGGGCACACGCCAGGTAGGACACGTCGGTGTGGTGCTTGTGGGTGAAAACCGGGTAACACGGCAGACCCAGCTCCTGCGCACGCTTGATCTCGGCATCCCAGTAGGCGCCCTTGACCAAGCGACACATCAGGCGAATCTTGTACTTGCGCGCGATGCCGGCGAGGTGCTCGATCAGCTCCAGCGCACGGCTCTGGTAGGCCTGCATCGCCAGGCCGAAGCCGTTCCACTGCGGCGTTGTTTTTGCAACCTGGGCCGCCAGCACCTCAAACACTTCCAGCGACAACTCCAGCCGGTCCACCTCTTCGGCATCGATGGTCAGGTTGATGTTGGCCGCCGCCGCCTGCGCACACAGGCCCCACACACGTGGCACCAGCTCGGCCATGACGCGGGTCTTTTGTGCATCCTCATAACGCGGATGCAGGGCGCTGAGCTTGATCGAGATGCCGTCGTTTTTTTAGCAGGGGACGCCTGGCTGTGCGGAGCCAGCGGTCGCGCGAATTTCATTCTGGTAACTCGCCCGGTACTTCAGGGCGTCGG
>JANOTG010000021.1:0-8943 GCA_031416215.1 Betaproteobacteria bacterium | reverse complement strand
CTGACCATGTGCCCGAGCATGACGGCGCCGGCAGAGTGACCAACCAGATGCAGCTCCAGCGCATCACCCCACGTGTCGGCCAGCCTGAGCAGGGCGGTGACCAGCAAGTCACCGCCACGGCCACCGGCAAATGCCAGCCCGGCGTTTTCCTTCATCTCGCTCCAGATCGGTCGCGCCAGCAGGCGGCCAATGGACTTTTCGATCAACAGGTCGGAACGCTCGGCGAACCACTCTGCAGCGCCACCGGCGAGTGCGGGCTGTTTGCGAAATGCGTCGCCAATGATGCCCGACAGCGACTCCAGCAAACCGGTCTTCCAGACCATGAACAGGGGATAACAGCCGTTGCCGACAAAATACCGGCCCATGGCGCGCGCCCTTTGCATGGCCGCGTCCTCGCTGTTCAAACCCCCGTGGGCATAGATCACGACGCGCCGCGCCGCGCCGGCCGACCGGCTGCGGAACCACTGGTCTGGCAACCCCGCCGCCTGGTGCAGCAAGGTGCGACTGAGTTCATCTTCGGTCAGGTAACGCTTCATGCGACCGTCGTTGCCAAGCACCACGCTGTGCTGGTAGGCCCGCGCCAGGCTCCACCATGCGGCGTGTTCGGCACCCGCAGCCGCGCTTCGAGACACCGGTGCGGCATCACCCACACGCGCCGCCACCACACCCGGCACGCCCATCGCCACGACCCAGGCATCCATGCTGTTGGCCAGCCAATCAGCGTACGTCAGGACAGCGAAGCCGCCACTGCCCCAGTCACGGCCCCAGGAATTCTGCAGCACGAAGCCCTGGCTGTTGAACCCGACCAGCGCAAACGCATGTCCGTCCAGCCCGGACGGGCGGCCATCGAAATCGATTACTGCAATGTCGCGGTGGCTCTTGGGCAACTTCTTCGACCGCGCGACCTGGTCCCAGCCGCCATGGGTGAAAGCGGACACATAAACGGCACCTACCTGCTGGATCGCCGCCTGCATGTCGGTGACGGACTTGCGTTCGATGCGGTAATACACGCCCAGGGTATGCGCACTGGCCCGTTTGGCATAACCATATCGCGGTTGCATAGAAGCTGCGCTGTACGGCCAGTCGCTTTCCAGGCACACGCCATGGTTGAACCAGCCCTTGAGCGCACCGCGGCAGCTCGAACCCTCATAGTCCTCGCCGTCATATTCGTCATAACGGCGCGCAAAGCTGTACAACATGCGCGGGCTGACAGATTCCATGCGTTGTGGGAAGCCGGCCTTGCGCCAACGCAGGTAGTTCACCACACCTGCCAGGCCAAACCCGGTGCAGGCGCCCTCCTGTCCCTGGTTCAGCAACATGCCCGCACGGCCGTAGGCCGGCAGCAGCCGCTGTATATCGTCGTTGGCCGGGAACACGTCCTGCAGGCCCAGTGGTGGTGGCGTGTACGTCCGGTCGCGCAGGTCTGCCGGATCCTTGCGCACCGTCAGCCGACGCCGGGATGACGGTGCAACGGTCACCGCCAGTGCCAGGCTGCGGCGTCGCGGCCTGCGCGCTGCGGCGACTGGCCAGATGGCATCCGCAAGGCGGAACACATCGCGAAAGCGGTCCAGGCCATGCGCGCCGCCATTCACCATCTTGCGCGCCTGGGCAAATTGACCCGCTTCCAGGGCACGGCGCAGCGGTACCGCCCGGTCGGCGAGAAAACGCGCCAGCAGCATGGATGCCACCTCGGGCGCATTCGCCAGGTCCGCCTGGTGCAACAGGTCGATACCGAGGGCCTGCGAATAACGCTGGTAATTGAAACGCCCGGTGAGCTGCACAAAGCCACGCCCCTTGAAGCATGCGCCATCACCGGGCTCGGTATTGCCCAGCACCTTGCTGCCCTCGTATATCCCAAACGGTGACTGGCCGGGTCGGGTGTTGAAGCGGGACGGGTACTCCGCAATCGGCAAGAAGCCCTCACTCTCGGCCCGGATCGTGCCCAGCGCCGCGCATACCATCAGGCGGTCCGTCAGCCCGACGGCGCCCAGGGCTGCCGCCACATAGGGCAGATAACGGTTGATATTGGCGGGTTTGGTGGCCGGGAACAGCCGACGCACCAGCTCCAGCTCCAGTGGCACCTGCATTACTGTCGGCTCGCGCAGGCCCAGCACGCATTGGCAGTGCGGGCCGATCACACCGTCCGCCACCAACCCGACGCCGGACTGCCAGCGCCTCGCGGCAGCCTCGGCGTCAGCGTCGATCAGGTCGCCGCTGGCCAGGCGCCGGAACCCGGTCGCGTCGTCCCCCAATTGCGCTGCCAAGGCCACACGCACTTGCCGTGCGCTGTCGCCCCGGCACTCCCTGACCAACAAGCTGTCCATGCCCGCGCCCTCCCTTTGCCCTGCTGGGCTGCAGTGTCATGCCAGCAACCCGGGCAAGTCAATCCCCGCATGGTTCGCGCCTGCCCTGCGACGGAGGGCGCTTCAGGCCTGTTGCTGCAAACGCTCCAGACCGCCCATGTAGGGCCGCAACACATCGGGCACCGTCACCGAGCCATCGGCGTTCTGGTAATTCTCCAGCACCGCCACCAGGGTTCTCCCGACCGCCAGCCCGGAGCCGTTCAGGGTATGGACAAACTCGTTCTTGCCCTGGGAATTCTTGAAACGCGCCTGCAGGCGGCGTGCCTGAAAGGCCTCGCAGTTGGACACCGAACTGATCTCGCGGTAGGTATTTTGCGCCGGCAGCCAGACTTCCAGATCATGCGTCTTGGCGGCGCTGGGGCCGATGTCGCCCGTGCACAAGGCCACCACACGGTAGGGCAGGCCGAGTTTTTGCAATATGGCTTCGGCGTGCCTGGTCATGTCGTCCAGAGCCTCGTAGCTGTGCTGCGGATGCACGATCTGCACCAGCTCGACCTTGTCAAACTGGTGCTGGCGGATCATGCCGCGCGTGTCGCGTCCGTGGCTGCCGGCCTCCGAACGGAAACACGGCGTGTGTGCGGTCAGGCGCAGCGGCAAATCCTGCTCGGCCAGCACCACGTCACGCACAAAATTGGTCAGTGTGACCTCGCTGGTCGGAATCAGGTACAGCGCGGTGTTGTCAACGCCCTCTTCACCCTCCTGCCCGCCCTTCTTGGCGGCAAACAGGTCGGCCTCGAATTTGGGCAACTGGCCCGTTCCGCGCAACGTCTCAGCGTTCACGATATACGGCGTGTAACACTCGCGGTAACCATGCTCCTGGGTCTGTACATCGAGCATGAACTGCGCCAGTGCGCGGTGCAGCCGCGCCATCTGGCCCTGCATCACGGTGAAGCGCGCTCCGGTGAGCTTGATGCCCATGTCGAAATCCAGCCCCAGCGGCACCCCCACGTCCACATGGTCACGCACCTCAAACTCCACAACCCGTGGCGTGCCCCAGGTCCGCAACACCAGGTTGGCGGTTTCGTCTGTACCGACCGCCACACTGGCATGCGGCAGATTGGGCACTGCCAACAGCAACAGCTGTAAATCCGCCTGGATGTGCTCCAGCCGGGCGGCCGAGGACTCGAGTTCGGCCTTGAGACCCGCCACTTCGGCCATGACCCCGTCCACCTCGGTCTGGGCAGAGGCGCCCCTGCCCTTGAGCTGGCCGATCTGTTTGGACAGGCTGTTGCGACGTGCCTGCAACTCTTCGGTACGGGTCTGGATCGTCTTGCGCTCCGCCTCCAGGGCGCGAAACCTGTCGACGTCGAGAAACGGCTGCGGACTTTTGCGCGTCTCGAGCCGGGCAATGGCCGAATCGAGGTCTTTGCGCAGGAGATTGATGTCTAACATGGCAACATTTTAGGAGCGTGGGCCGGGCTCCTTGCCCGTCACGGGATGCGCAGGCCCTTGGGCAGCGGAAACTTGACCGTCTCCTCGATGCCCGGCAGGGAGCGAACCGAAACCGCCCCCAGGGCCTTGATACGGTCGACGACCTGGCGCACCAGCACCTCCGGCGCTGAGGCACCGGCAGTGAGACCAACCCGCTGGCGCCCTTCGAACCAGGCCGGCTGCAATTCGTCGGCACTATCCACCATGTAGCTTGCCGTGCCGAGTTTCTGCGCCACCTCACGCAGCCGGTTGCTGTTGGAACTGGTCGGGCTGCCGACCACGATCACCAGGTCCACCTGCGGGCTGAGCATCTTCACGGCGTCCTGGCGATTCTGCGTGGCGTAACAGATGTCCTGCTTCTTGGGCTCGCGTACCAGCGGGAAACGCGCCTTGACCGCGCGGGCGATCTCGGCGGCATCGTCCATGCTCAGCGTGGTCTGGGTCACCACCGCCAGTCTTTCGGTCTGCGAAGGTTGCACCAGCGCCACGTCCGCCACGTCCTCCACCAGGTGGATACCGCCGGGCAACTGGCCCATGGTGCCCTCCACCTCAGGGTGTCCCTTGTGGCCGATCATGATGAATTCGAAGCCCTCCTTGTGCAGCTTGGCCACCTCGACATGGACCTTGGTGACCAGGGGGCAGGTGGCGTCAAAAATCTGGAATCCGCGCTCGCGCGCCTCTTGCTGGATCGCGCGGCTGACACCGTGCGCGGAAAAGACCAGCGTGGCCCCGGGCGGCACGTCGGCCAGTTCCTCGATGAACACAGCGCCCTTGGATTTCAGGTCGTTGACCACATAGGTGTTGTGCACGATCTCGTGGCGCACGTAAATCGGGGCACCGAACTTCGTCAGCGCACGTTCGACGATCTCGATCGCACGGTCGACACCGGCGCAGAAACCGCGCGGCTCGGCCATCACGATTTCCTGGGGCGACACCGTCAGATTCATAAGACACCAATCACAAAAACCTCAAACACCACCGGCTGGCCGGCCAGCGGATGGTTGAAATCGAATAACACGGCGCCCCGGGCATCCTGTGCATCAAGACCCACCACGGCACCAGCATAACTGCCCTGGCCATCCGGGGTGGGGAACTGCACCACATCCCCCACACGGTAGGTCTCCGCGCGGTCCCCCAGCCGGTCCAGCAGGCTGCGCGCCACCCACTGCTGCATCTCTGTCTGACGCTCGCCAAAGGCAACTCCAGCGGGCAATTCGAAGGTTTTCCGGCTGCCCTCGGGCAGCCCGAGCAGGCATTGCGCGACCGCCGGCGACAGCTGTCCGCTGCCCAGCGACAAGGTGGCCGGTTTGTCGCCAAAGGTGTTGATGATGTCACCACTCGGCCCACCGAGGCGGTAATGCAGGGTCAGGAACGAGCCGGGCTCGACAACCGGTACAGAGTCAGGCATGTAAAAGTCACTATAAACTGGCCCCATTGTAGAAAGGCCATCGATGCAGGCCGGCCCGGACTGCGTTCGGCCGTGGGAACCGGCCCGGCTGCCCGACGGCGCAGCAGCAACAGCACCACACGCGACCTGACATGCCACTCAAAGACCTGCCCCCGGACATGCTGCCGCGCGAAAAACTGCTGGCGCGCGGCCCCTCGGCGCTGAGTGACGCCGAGTTGCTGGCCTTGCTGCTGCGGACCGGGGTGCGTGGGAAAAATGTGCTGCAAATGGCGCACGAATTGTTGCACCTTGCACCCAATGACGCTGGTGCGCCCGGTTTTGATGGGCTGTCGGGTTTGCTCAATGCCAGTGCGCAGGATCTGACACGTGTCAAAGGCCTGGGCCCGGCCAAGCGCGCCGAATTGATGGCGGTACTCGAACTGGCACGGCGCACGCTGGCACAACAGCTGCGCCAGCGCGAGGTATTCGCATCGCCACAGGCGGTACGCCAATACCTGCAGTTGCAGCTCGCTGCCCGCTCGCACGAAGTCTTTGCCGTGTTGTTCCTGGATGTGCAAAACCGCCTGCTGGCAATGGAAGAGCTGTTTCGCGGCACACTGACCCAAACCAGCGTCTATCCGCGCGAAGTGGTGCTGCGTGCGCTGCACCACCAATGTGCCGCAGTGGTATTGGCGCATAACCATCCCAGTGGCTCGGTACAACCCTCGCGCGCCGACGAAGCCCTGACCCAGACCCTGAAAGCGGCACTGGCACTGGTCGATGTGCGGGTGCTGGACCATGTCATCGTCGCGGCCGGACAGTCCCTGTCGATGGCGGAGAAGGGATTGTTGTGAAAGCCGCCCCACCACCGGTGCGCAGCCTGGCAGAGCTCGGACAGGTCAAAGCCACCCTGCTGTTGCGCCAACAGGAGGCCGCGCGATCGGCCAGCCTGCGCCAGCAGCAATTGGCCAGGATGCAGGACGAACGCAGCCTGTTCCAGCGCGCGGCCGGCAGCGTCACCGCACTGGCGCCCGACGGACGCAGCCACCTGCCCCACAGCCCGCCTGAGCCGGTACCACGCCAGCATCTGCGTGACGAGCAGGCGGCGCTTGCGGAGACGCTGTCGGACGAGTTCGACGTGTCCACCCTGCTCGATATCGACGACCAGCTGAGTTTTCGCCGCCCGGGAATCGGCGCCGATGTGACGGCCAAGCTGCGCAAGGGCCACTGGAGCATCCAGCGCCAGCTTGACCTGCACGGGTTGCGCAGCGATGCAGCGCGCGCGGCCTTGTCGGCTTTCCTGCGCGAAGCCAGCGCGCAGGGTGTGCGCTGCGTGCGCGTCATCCATGGCAAAGGTCTGGGCTCACCGGGCAAGGCGCCGGTCTTGAAGAACAAGGTGTATGCCTGGCTGGTGCAGAAAAAAGAAGTGCTCGCCTTTGTGCAAGCGCGCCCGGCGGCTGGCGGCAGCGGTGCGCTGATTGTGTTGCTGCAGGCCTTTCAGCCGCCGGGACGAGTCGCCTGACGCCGGCATGCCACCAGCCCCATCAGCCCCAGGCCTGCCAGCAACATGGCCCAGGACTGCGGCTCGGGTATCGGAGAGGGAATGACGGCAACGCTGAACTCCAGTTTGCTGTTGGTCTCGGCGAAGACGGCCGAGCTGCTACCTCCTTCAGCCGTGAGCGTCAGGAAGGCATCACTCACCTTGACGCTGAGGAAACTCTCCCGGGGATAACTGGCGCTGTCGCCAAAGTAGCCAAATCGCAGGGTTTCCAACTCAACGCTGCTGGTGCGTGTCTTCGAGATCGGGGCGTCAGCCAGTGTGGCCGCCACATTACCGTTGAACGACAACTTTCCCGACGCGGTGACGTTGGTTGTCGCTCCCGCTCCAAACTCGACGAACGACAGGTTGCCAAAAACGCTGGAGAGCGGCCCGGCCAAAGTCCAGCCGGGGTTGGCAGTGATCGTGAATTCGGGAAGCGCAAAAACGTTTTGCGCAAAAGCCCCGTTGGGGCTGGCCACCTGGACCGCGGACGATAGTTTCCAGGTGAAACCGTACACCTTGTTGCCGTCACCGTCGGAAGTGCTGAACGTGCTGGCAAAGCTCCCCAACCCGGTATCGTTTCGGTAGGTGACGGTGTATTCGTTGAACTCGGTCGTGAAGCTGGAAAAACTGACCGGCACCACCGCATGCGCGCCCGACAGACCGGTGGCAAGCAGTGCCGCCAACATCAGGTTTCTGGATTTCACGATTTTGACTTCTCCCAATCACAACCACCAATAGAAACCTGTTTATCGCAGCTTCCCGCCCTTGACGCAATAGCCCGTTCGCCCTATTCCCCCTGCATCCGATGGTCGTCGTTGCAATTGCCAGTAGCCCGGGCAAACCGCTGGCCTTGGTTCGGCAGGCGAAACGCCGGTATGGCCCCGGGGTGACGCGCCGACAATGGAGGATCGATGTCGCTGATCTCCACATTCTTCGGGATTCCCGGGCTCGAGCCGACGGTACAGAGAAGTTACCGCCGCGAGCTGCTCGCCGAGCTCAACCTGCCGATCGCGCTGAGCTTGATGGAGGGCGGCTTTGTGGCGGTGGTGGCGGCCAAGACGTTCAACGTGGCGCCTTGGGTGATCGCGGTGATCTCGGCGGCGCCGATGTTTGGCAATCTGTCGAGCTTTTTCTGGAACCGTATCGCCGCCGGTCGCCCGAAAGTCCCCATGCTCACCGTCCTGCAGAGCCTGGTGGTGCTGTGTGTGGTGGCGATCGCTTTGGCGCCACGATCCGGGCTTGGTACCTGGGTGTTGTTGGCCAGCGTCGTGCTGAGCCGCGTGCTGATCGCCGGTGTGTTGACCGTGCGCAGTGTGGCCTGGAGCCTGAACTACCCACGCCATGTGCGCGCCCGGGCCACTGCGCGGCTGCAGGTGGTGTCGAGCATGATGGTGGTGCTGACCACCAGCGTGGCCGGTCTGGTGCTGGACAGGCACCCGGAGGGGTTTCGCTGGCTGTACGCAGCCGGAGCCCTGTTTGGCGCGCTGGGGGTGTGGACGTTCCGCGGCGTGACCGTGCTGGGGGAAAAGCGCCACCAGGTGCTGGAGCGCCGCGGTCAGCGCGACCCGACCGAGCGCAGCGCTTTCCTGTCGATCCTGCGCACCGACCCGCAATACGCGCGTTACCAGCTGCACCAGTTCATTTCCGGCGCGGCGGCGATGATGCTCGAGCCACCGCTGATTTACCTGGTGTCCAAACAGATCGGTGCCAGCTACTTCGCCAGCATTGGCGTCGTGATGCTGATTCCCTTCCTGCTGCAACTGGCAACGATCCCGCTGTGGGCGCGATATCTGGACCGGGTGCACGTGGCCGAGTTCCGGGCCCATCAGAACATGTTGTGGGCGCTGGGCATCCTGGTGATGTCTGTCGGCGCCTGGCAACTGTCGCTGCCGTGGCTGGTGGCCGGACGCATCATCACCGGCATTACCAATGGCGGCGGTTCTCTGGCCTGGCAACTCGGGCACAACGACTTCGCGCCGCGCGAGCAACTGTCGGCCTACATGGGCATCCATGTCACGCTGACCGGGGTGCGTGGCGCGTTTGCGCCATTTCTCGGCATGGCCCTGTACCTGGGTTGGGAAGCGCGCAGCTGGCTACCGGCCAATCCTGGCCTGGGCCCTTGGCTGTTTGTACTCTCGGCACTGCTCGGCCTGATCGCCTGGCGCGGATTTGACCGCCTGCAACGCGAGATCGGCCCCCACACCCGTCCGGGCTGAGCC
>JANOTG010000020.1:0-1802 GCA_031416215.1 Betaproteobacteria bacterium | reverse complement strand
CGTCGGGCAACCGCAGTTTGCCGGTGTCATGCTGACCATTGCCATCGCCTTCATGTTGCGCGGTGGCGTGAGCATGGCATTCGGGCCGGAGTCCCGCACCTACCCGACACCCTGGACCGGGCAGAAAACGCAGCTCGGCGGTGTGGTTGTGAGTGACCTCAGCCTGGTCATCATCGCCGCCGCCCTGCTCATCACGCTGGCCTTGTTCTGGTTCCTGAAGAAAACGGCCCTGGGTGTGGCGATCCAGGCGGCGTCGCAAAACCAGCTCGCCGCCTACCTGAGCGGCATACGCGTCAAACGTGTCACGTCGCTGGTATGGGCGATATCGGGCGCCATGGCCGCCATCTGCGGCCTGCTGCTGGCCCCCATCGCACTGGTGGACATTGGTCTGTGGATCGTCGTGCTCAAGGCGCTGGCCGCCGTCGTGCTCGGGGGCTTTGGCAGCATTCCGGGCGCCATCCTGGGCGGTTTGCTGCTCGGCGTCATCGAGCAGTTCTCCGGCGTCTACCTGCCCACCGGCTTCAAGGATGCCATGGCCTATCTGGTGCTGATCGGAGTCCTGATACTGTGGCCACGTGGCCTGCTGGGCGAAGCCCACGGCCGACGCGTCTGAACCAAGCTGCAGACCCATGCGTTTCCACTACGACACCAGCTACCGCGACGGCCAGGCCCTGCTGCGTTATGGCAGCGGCCGCATCGCCTACGCGTTGCTGATCGTGATGCTGCTGGCCATACCCTGGCTGCTGCCCAAATATTATGTGGGGGAGATTGCCTACATCTTCATCATGTGTATCGCCAGCCTCGGCCTGATGGTGCTGGTGGGTTACACCGGGCAGGTCTCGCTGGGCCACTCGGCCTTTGTGGCCATTGGCGCCTACACCCACACCTGGCTTTTGTCGCAGGGCGTACCGCTGCCGGTGTCCATGATGCTGGCGGCCTGTTTCACCGGTGCCATCGGCCTCGTGATCGGTTTGCCAGCGATACGCGTATCCGGTCTCTACCTGGCCATGGTCACGCTGGCCTTCGCCATCCTGACCGAACACGTGATCGGCCACTGGAAGAGTGTCACCGGCGGCTTCAGCGGCCTGAGCGTTGGCAACCCCATCGTCATGGGTTACGACCTGTCGGCCCTCAAACCGTTCTACTACCTGTGCCTGGGCGTGCTGGTTCTGGTGCTGCTGGGTCTCATCAACCTGCTGCGGGCACAGACCGGGCGCGCCTTCATGGGTGTGCGCGACTCGGAGGCCGCCGCCTACAGCCTGGGCATCTGGGTGGCTGGCACCAAGGTGCTGGCCTTCGTGGTTTCTGCCATGGTCACCGGTCTGGCCGGAGCCCTGCTGGCGCACCATGTGCGATTCCTCACACCCGAAGGGTTCGGCCTCATCCTGTCGCTGGAGCTGGTGCTGATGGTCACCATCGGCGGTCTGGGTTCGGTACGTGGCGCCTTGCTGGGCGCGTTGCTGATCAGCATGTTGCCGACCTTCATCTCGCGCATCAAGCCGCTGTTGCCAGACCAGATTGCCAAGCAGTTCGGCCTCGAGACCTTTGTCTTCGGGCTGGTGCTGGCGCTGTTCGTGTTGTTCGAGCCCAAGGGACTGAACGGCCGCTGGATCAAGTTCAAGACCTTCATGCAGACCTTTCCGCTGTACCGCCAGGACATGTTCAAGCGCGGCAAGAGCTACATGAAGTCGGAGCGGTACAAATGAACCGCCGGGCCGCTCCCAAGGTTCATGGCGCCGCAGTGCCCTGCACGGAGGCTTCCCGATGAACCGCCGGGCCGCTCCCAAGGTTCATGGCGCCGC
>JANOTG010000019.1:0-13974 GCA_031416215.1 Betaproteobacteria bacterium | reverse complement strand
CCGAAACCGTGCACCATGCCAAACAACAAGGCCAACACGTCGGTGCGTAGCCACGCCACCGGTCGCAGATTGAGCAGCGCGGTCACCGCGATCGACAACGCGATCACCGGCTCCACCCATGCAGGCGAGGCCTCGGTCCAGCCCAATGTTGCCAGCACGAGTGTGACCGAATGTCCCACCGTGAATGCCGTCACGGTGCGCAGCAGGGCCCACCATGCCGCACTGCCAGGTTCGAGCCGCTGCGCCTGCCTGGTGGACGAAGCGCGAGGGCCACCGGTGAACAACACCAAGCGCAACGGCAACACCAGGGCCAGCAGGAACGCCATGTGGTCATATCCCTCCAGCAGATGGTGCATGCCAAGCAGAAAATAATCACGCATGGCAGACCAGCGGCTGTCTGCCGTTTTTGTGGGTATTGCATCGGAGCCGCCCGCGCGCGCTGACGCGGCGGGGTCGGCGCCCGTCGCTGCGAGCAACGGCAATGCGTCGGCGCGCAACGGCGAACTGGTGCTCAGCAGGTCACTGCCTGCCAGCCGCCCGGCCACCAGCAGGCGGTGGTTGGCGTCCTGCTCCCGAAACAGCGTGTAACGCAGCGCGAGGCGCTCCGTGGTCGGGCACTGTGCGGCCGCAACCAGACGCACATAGGCGCCGTCACCGCGCTGCTCGATGTTGTCAAACTGCCAGCGCAAGGCACATGCCGGGGCGATGCTGTCCAGTGCGGCGGCGGCGTCTACTGCCTGCACCACCTGCGGCATCACGGCGCGGGTTTCGCCCCAGGTCACCCGGCCATCGGCGTTGGCGTCCAGCGGCAGCAGTTGGTCCAGGTCCTTGATGGCCACGGACAGTGCGAAACGCACGCTGCGTTGGGCGGTCATATCGGGTGCAGCGCCAGACACGACCGCAGCGGAGATCTCCTGCACATCAAGGTAGGCGTCGCTGCCCTTGTGCGCCTGTGCAACACCAACCCACATGAGGCCACACAAGCCGGCTGCCGCCAGGCGACGCAGCCACAGCGTGATCGGATGCTTCACGGCACGGCCCGTGGTTTCGCAGCGGCGGCCATTGCCAGGCGCGTGTCATGCAGCCCGGCAGCGCGCAGCTCGGCTTCGATCTGCGCCACTGCAGTTGCATCACGGGCCTGGCGTGCAGCACTGATCGCCAGCCACCAGTCCAGCGGCTCGCGCTGCAGCAACAAATTGGCGCGCGCCAACTGCAGCGCAGACTGCGCATCGTCGTCCAGCCACCAGGCCGCCAGGGCCAGCTCGCGGCCATGTAAATTGGGGTCGTCACCCCGGCGCTTCAATTCGGCAGCGCGTTCGCGCAGCTCGGCGCGCACCGTGGTCCAGCGGCCGTCGCCACTGCGCCTCCAGGCAGCGGCGCGGCGCAACAACACGGCATCGGTCGCTGGCAAGGCGGCCAGCACAGCCAGCGCCGGCGCTGGCCGGCCGGTGCGCAACAACAGGTCGCTGTAGGCGATCGCGGTATACAGGTCTGCCTCCTGGCGCAAACTGTCCTGGTAGGCGGTAGCCGCTGCCGCGTCGTCCCCGACACGCTCCTGGTGTTCTGCCAGCAACGACAACAACCAGCTGCGCTGCCCCGGCTCGGTGGTGGCGGCGAGCAAGGCACGCAAGCCCTGCCCGGCGGCCTTGGTGTCGCCCTGCAGAGAACGCGTCTCCAGCTGGCAGGCCTGCGCGTAGAGCGACTGGCCGGCGCGTGCCACTGCGGCACAGGCGCGCAGCGACTCGGCATAACGACCCGACAACCGCTCCAGCGCCGCCAGGTTCAGCCAGCCCTGGGCGTGGCCCGGGCTGCGCTGCAAGGTGCTGCCGAGCAGCTTGCGCGCCGCATCGAATTCATGCCGACCCTGCTGCACGGTCGCCTGCAACACGGCCAGGTCGGGCGGCGCATCGGCCCGGTCCCACCATGGTGCCAGCGCGCTTTGGGCACGGCCCCAATAACGACTGTCGCCAGTCTGTCTGGCGACGGAAATGGCGTCACGCGCCTGCTGCGCCACCAGCACCGGATTTGCGGCCGCGGGAGCAGGCGCCTTGGCGCCCGGTTGTACCGGCCGATTGCGGGTCACCGCCGGCAACACCTCCAGCACCTGGTCGTCGTTGCCAGGCGCCAGCGTGGTGACGGCCCAGGCGCCGGATTGCAGGGCCAGCAACAGCCCGACAATCCGGCCGCACACCTTAGAACGCCGCTGGTTCCGCCGCATCATCGAGCGCCAGAGTCACCGCGTCCAGATCGATCGGCTCATCGGTCTCGTTGGTGCCTGCAATCAGGTTGTTGATGAAGTCCAGCACCGCCGCACTGCCTTGCAGCACGGGTGACGCGTCTGCCGCCGCGCCAGAGCCCCCACCCCCGCAACCGGCCAGCGCGAGCACCGTCAGGCCGGCGAGCAACCATCGTTTGTAGGCTGTAGTTTGCATGGTCCTGCTCCTGCTCAGTTGCTGCCCGGATTGGGCGTGTTGAGATAGGGAAAGGTGGCCAGGAACGGCACCGTGGCCTGGTCCACCGCATCATGGATCTTGGCCGAGTCGGCGCCCAGCGGCACGCTGCCCGCATTGCACTGGGAGGTCACGCCTGGCACGCCGGGAATGCTGTTCAGCCCCAGCACATTGCCATTGCCGTTGATGACACACAGGCCACCCAGCATCGCCACCAGGGCGATGTCGACCACGTCATCCTTGGGCCGGCGGCCGTTCGGAAAACCGGCGTTGTCAGTACCCCCAGCGAGCGCATTGCCCGCCACACCCAGGCGGTTCTGGCTGGCGAATGGTACCGGGGCGATCGCCGTGTTCAGGCGCAGCATTTCAGACGGCGTCGGGTTGACGGCTGGCTTATTGACTCCGGTGATGCCGGTGAGGAAGGTGGTGGCCAGATCGGTGCGCGGCAGATTCGTCGGCGCCACGTTCGCGCTCAGCACCACACCCAGCAGAGCCGGCAGGGTCGGGTTGATGACGTAGTTGAGAAACTGCGTGTCGTCTTTCGGGCTGGAGGCGTTGAACTTGTCCTTGTCGGGCAAACCGATCACCAACTCGTTCACCAGCGGGTTGCCCAGGCGCGACACCTGCGCCCAGGCGCCACCGGATTTTTCGGCCTTGTCGTTGCCGGAGCCGGGCTTGCCGTTGATCAGCCGTCCCTGGCGCAGGCTGGCCGTGGTCCAGCCACCGATGACGGGCTCCCCACCGGCGGTCAGGCAGTCTTTATGCACCTCGATCGCCAGCGTGGTGACGTTGGCCTTCTGGATCACGTGCTGGCCACCCATGCCCGCGGCGTCCTTGTTGTTCGGATCGAGCAAGAACGCGGCGGGTGCGTTGACCAGGTCAAACACCGTGCCGAGGTTGACCGCAAATCCTTCCTGGCGCTGACCAACGAACACCTTGCCCTGGTCCTTGCCGACCGGGCAACCCGGGATCGTGACCGTGTGGATGTGTTGGCCGGCATAGGTGGCGTAGTTGGCGATGGTCTTGACGCCGATGTTGTCCACCGGCTTTTCGAAGGTTGCGGAGCCGCCGGTCTTGGTGACAGCCGCGGCCGCGCCCTTGCGCCGGTCACCCCGCACGATGGTCACGGAATAACGCTCGTTGACGTTCAGGTTGGCGTCGTTCAAGCCGCTGACCGCACCTTTCTGGATCAACGGAATCGCCACGCTGGAGCCGCCGATGGGCAAGGCGAACGCGTTGAGCTGGTTGGTGAAGCGGAACTGGAAGGTGATGTCTTCGCGCGCATCGCCGTTGTTGTCGACATGCATCTCATACAAGGCGTTGGGGTCGAGCGAGAAATAATTCGGACCGCCGTACGGAGCCTGCAGTGGCTGGTAGTTGGCAATCAGCGTGACAAAGTCGGAACGGCCGCCAGAGCCATTGCCAGCCACGCCCTCGTAGCTGCGAAACATGTAGAAGTCGGTGCCATCCACCTTGGGGCTGGTGGTGATGAATGGTGCTTCACGGTGACTCGACGCCAGGGCGCCGCCGGCTGCGATCATGAGCAGGCAGGCTTGGGCAATACGCCCGGGTTTGAATTGCATGTTGGTACTCCAGTGGATGAACAGCATGTGCTGCACACTGGAATACGCGGGGCATGGCGATCTGGATTCAGAATTTCAACATTCATTTCGGACCACCGTGCCGCGTGCCGCGTTATCTGGCACCGGGCCACGTGTCGTTTGGTGCGGCCAAGCCAACTCAGGGAGCGGCAGACAACAAGGTCATTGCCTTGCCGTTCGCACGTTTTGCGGCAGCGCCTGCGGGTAACTGGTGCGAAAAGGGTTGATGTCCAGCCCGCCGCGGCGGGTGTAGCGCGCGTACACGGCGAGCCGTGCGGGCTGGCAGCGCGTCCAGAGGTCCATGAAGATGCGCTCCACACACTGCTCGTGAAACTCATGGTGGTTGCGAAAACTCACCAGGTACTGCAGCAGGCCCTCCTGATCGATCTGCGCCCCGGTGTAGCTGATCTGCACGCCACCCCAATCGGGCTGGCCGGTCACCAGGCAGTTGCTCTTGAGCAGGTTGCTGGTGAGCACCTCGCTGACCGGCGCCTCGCCCACAGCGCAGCGCAACAGCTCCGGTGCCGGCGTGTAACGCGTGCATTCAATGTCCAGCCGGTCCAGCGACAAGCCATCGAGCTCGTGCACTGGCTCACGGTCGAACTGGTCGGGCAGCAGGATCCGGACTGCCAGGCCGACACCCATGGCCGATGCGCCACGCCACAGTGCTTCGTTCAGGTCCAGGCGCAGGCGCTCGCGCACCTGAGCCGCATCGGCAAAGGCGGTATTGGTGAAACTGCCCAGATAGAGCTTGAACGACTTGCTCTCGATGATGTTCGGCGTTTCGCAGGGCACGGTGAAATGGGCGATCGCCACCTGTGGCTTGCCGCGCGGGTTGAGCCAGCTCAGCTCGAACGCGGTCCACAGGTCGGCACCGAAAAAAACCGGCTGCGCACCCACACCGATTTCGCGCCGCTTCTCGGCACGCGGGATCGGGAACAGCAGCGTGGCGTCGTAGTGGTCGGTATAGGCCGACGGCTTGCCCAGCGCGGACTGCTCGGGCGTGTTCATGGTCGTCAGGCGGCGCTGTGGGCAGCCAGGAACGGGTGCATCTGCGGCATCAGGCGCTCGATCACGCCGGGAGCCAGGTCGTGCCCCATGCCCTGGATGCCCACCATGGTGGCCCCCGGGATGCGCCTGGCGGTGTCTTCCCCACAGGGGTAGGGTACCAATGGGTCATCGTGACCGTGCAACACCAGGGTGGGCGCGCGCAGCCGGGCCAGTTCTGCCGCACGGGCCGAGTCCGACGCAATCGCAAGCATCTGGCGCAGGGTGCCCACCGGATGGAAGCTGCGGCGGATGGCAAACAGGATACGTTCGCGCATTTCGTTTTCGGGGATGGGAAAACCAGGGCTGCCAATCGTCTGGTACAGCTTGACATAGTGCGCCAGGATGTCGTCCTGCGCCGGGCTGGCCGGGCGCCCGAACAACACGCGCCGCACCTTGGCCGAGGCTTCGGGCAGGCCGCGGGCGCCACTGGTGCTCATGATGCTGGTCAGGCTCAGAACGCGGTGCGGCGCCGCCAGCGCCACACGCTGCGCGATCATGCCCCCCATGCTCACACCCACCACATGGGCCTTGACGACCTGCAGCGCGTCCAGCACACCCAGCGAGTCGGCCGCCATGTCGGGCAAACCATATGGCGCGCGCACAGCCAGCCCCATTTTGAACCTCAGGATCGCCCACAACAGATTCGGCGTGCCAAGATGGTCGAAATGCTGCGACAAACCGATATCGCGGTTGTCGTGGCGTATCACACGGTAGCCGGCATCACCCAGCGAGCGCACCAGCGCCGGCGGCCAGGCCACGAGCTGCATGCCCAGCCCCATGATCAGCAGCACCACCGGGCGTTTGTCGTCTGCGCCGGTGCCGGTGTCTTCCACTTCGATGTCGATGCCGTTGGCCTTGATTTTCATGCGTGGTCAGGTGGTGGTTTGGGCTGGGCTTCCGTCGCGGCGAAACACCAGGCGCAGCGGCTGGGACGCCGCCGCATCATACCGATAACCCTCGGCCGAGAACGCCTCCAGCTGTCTGCTGCGCGTCACCTTGTGCGTGACGGCATACCGCGCCATCAGCCCACGTGCGCGTTTGGCCATGAAGCTGATGATCTTGTGGTTGCCGTCGCGCAACTCCTCGAATACACAATCCACCACCGGAGCCGAGAGCACCCGGGTATCGACCGCCTTGAAGTACTCCTGCGATGCCAGGTTCACCACCACGGGGTCGGAATCCGCCGATAGCCGCTGGTTCAGATAGTCGGCAATACGGCTGCCCCAGAACTGGACCAGATTGCTGCCGCGTTCGGTGGCCAGGCGGGTGCCCATCTCCAGTCGGTACGGCTGCATCCGATCCAGTGGGCGCAACACGCCGTACAGGCCACTCAGGATGCACAGGTGCTCCTGCGCCCAGGCCCATTGCTCCGGCTTCAGGGTTTTGGCCTGCAGGCCACCATAAACGTCGCCATCAAACGCCAACACCGCCGGGCGGGCCGACTCCGGGACGACCCGGCGCCAGGTTTTGTATCGGGCTGCGTTCAGGCGTGCAAGATCCGGGCTCAGGTCCATCAGCCCGGCGATCTGCGCCGGCTTGTATTTGCGCAATGCCGCTATCAGCTTCACCGATTGGCCCACAAACAGCGGCTCGGTCGGCGCCACATCGGGCAGCGGCGATTCGTAGTCGAGCGACTTGGCGGGTGAAATCAGGAACAGCATGGCGCCGCGGCCAATCCGGCGCTCAGCGCAGGTCGCCCGCCAGCGACGCAAGGGTCTCCGGGGCAATCGCCATATGGGCCGGGTAGTTGGTATGGTCGCAGCCAATCTTGACGCCGGCGCCGGCCTTGACGGCGGCGCACATGGCCGGCGTGAGCTCGAAACGCACAAAGTGCACGGCGGAGGTCTTCTCGTCGTTCTCGCGGTCCAAATCCTCGTCGGCAATCGCATACACCCGCGGCTGCCCTTCCACCTCGACAAACATCCGGTCTTCGACACCGATCAGCCGTGCCAGTTCGCGCCGGCGCTCGTTCACGTCCGGATACTCGATCAGCATCGTGGCCTTCCAGTTGCCGCCGTCGGGCATCAGCGGCGCATAGGCATCAATCTCCTGCAGGATGCCTTCCTCCTCGAAAATCTTCTCGATGCGCAGCATTTCCTGGATCTGGTAACGAATCGTCGTCTCGCTCTCGAACTGCAGGTTGATGTGCTCGCCCAGGAACACCGAGCGCAGCTTGCGGTGCGCCAGCACCTCAACCTTGTGCGTCTTGCGGAACTTGCTGTAGGCCTCCAGCCCCATCAGGTTGTCGGGGGTGATATGGCCGGTGAGTTGCATGGTGGGAGATGTCATCATGTGATTCCGTAGGCTTCACGAATCAGGGTCAAGGGGTGTTTTTGCGGCACGGCGCCGAGCTGGTTCACGTCAAAACCCTGCGCGATATGGTGGCCACCCAGGGGGCAGTCGGAGCTGATCAAGTCCGGCAGCCCGCCATCCTTGTGGTTTGCCATCGCCTTGAACAGGGGTTTTCCGATCTTCATGGCCTGCTGGTGGGTCGCCTTCTTGACGCCAAAGGTTCCGGCATGTCCCGAGCAGCGCTCATGGGTGTGCACGCTGGTACCAGGCACCATCTTGAGCATCTCCTCGGTCTTCTTGCCGATGTTCTGCACCCGGCCATGACAGGGTATCTGGTAACTGATCTTGCCTAAAGCGACTGGAAACTCCGTCTTGAGCAGGCCGTCGCGTTTGCGCGCCATGAAATACTCGAACGGGTCCCACATCGCCTCCTTGACCAGCTGCACATCCGCCTCTGCAGGGTACATCAGTGGCAGTTCCTGCTTGAACATCAGTGTGCAACTGGGCACGGCGCTGAGGATGGCGTAGCCGTCTTTGGCGTAACGCGCCAACACCGGAATATTGGCCTCCTTGCTGGTGTTCACCGACTCCAGGTCGCCCAATTCCAGCTTGGGCATGCCACAGCATTTCTCCTTTTCCACCAGAACATAGGGCACGGCATTGTGGTCGAGCAGTTTCAGCAGGTCCATGCCGATACCGGGCTCGTTGTAGTTGACGTAGCAGGTGGAATAGATCGCCACCTTGCCCGGTGTCTTGTCGCCATCACGTACCGGATGCTCCTTGCTTTTCGGCGCGCTGGAGCGAAATTTGCGCGTTGCCAGGTCAGGCAACCAGGCGTCCTTGTCCACCCCCAGGGTGTTTTCCATCAAGCCGCGTGCCACCGCCGTCTTGTTGACTGCGTTGACGGTTTGCACCACGATCGGAATACCGGCCAGCTGGCCGTGCAGGTCGGTCGAAGCCAGCAGCTTTTCGCCAAAACCAACCTCGCCTTTTTTGAATTTGATCGCCTTGGCACGCAGCATGGTGTGCGGGAAGTCCAGGTTCCACTCGTGCGGCGGCACATAAGGGCACTTGGTCATGTAACACAGGTCACACAGGTAACACTGGTCCACCACCTTCCAGTAGTCTTTTTTGTCGACGCCGTCGACCTCCATGGTCTTGCTCTCGTCGACCAGATCAAACAACGTGGGAAACGAACCGCACAGGCTGACACAACGGCGGCAGCCATGGCAGATGTCGAAGATGCGCTCCATCTCCTTGAAGGTGGACTCTTCGTTGTAGTAGTCGTCACCCTTCCAGTCGATTGGGTGACGGGTCGGGGCTTCGAGGTTGCCTTCGCGTGCCATGGTGTCGTATTCCGTTGGTTGAAGCAAGCGTCCTGCGCCAGACAAGCGGCTTGCTTGAACCGGCCACCCGAGGGTGGCCGGGAATGCATCAATCCACGAGTTCGGTCAGCGCCTTGGCATAACGGTTGGCGTGGCTGCGCTCGGCCTTGGCCAGGGTCTCGAACCAGTCGGCGATCTCGTCATGGCCTTCGGCACGGGCCGTCTTGGCCATGCCGGGGTACATGTCGGTGTACTCATGGGTCTCGCCGGCCACAGCCGCCTTGAGGTTGTCACGGGTCGGACCGATGGGCAGGCCGGTGGCCGGGTCGCCGCACTGCTCGAGCCACTCGAGGTGGCCGTGCGCGTGGCCGGTTTCGCCTTCGGCCGTGGAGCGGAACAGCGCCGCCACGTCGTTCTGGCCTTCAATGTCGGCCTTGTTCGCGAAATACAGGTAACGGCGGTTGGCCTGGGACTCGCCTGCGAAGGCGGCTTTCAGGTTGTCTTCCGTCTTGGAGCCTTTGAGTGCTGCCATGGAAATCTCCTAGGGTTTGGTAAATGACAAAGCGCCTTGGCTGCGTGCGCAACCACAGACACTTCAAGGGTACCTTGCGTCGGCCATGGAGTCCAATTGGCACATTCAATGTCTTGCATGGTCTGTGGCTATGGTTTGTCGCCAATTGATAACCGTTCTCAACCAGGCGGCCAAGGCCACAGAAGCCTCCGCATGGCCCATCGCCTGCGCAACACACCGAAATCCAGGCGCCAGGATTACGATAGCGGCATTCGTCGCGACGCGACACCCCACTTTGGAGACATCCATGCCCCAAGACACGTTGCCGACGCTGCCGCCGCCAGCCCCCATCCAGCAACTGCACCACTACGCCTACCGGGCCCGCGACGCCGAGGAAACGCGGCACTTCTACGAGGACATCCTGGGCCTGCCGATGTACCACATCATCCAGAGTGACTATGTGCCCAGCACGGGGGAATACTGCCCCTATACGCACTTCTTCTTCCGGCTGCAGGACGGCTCGTTCATCGCATTCTTCGACCTCGGGGACGACGAGGCCGCCCTGCCCTCACCCAACACGCCGGCCTGGGTGAACCACATTGCCTTCCGGCTGGGCAGCCTGGCCGAGCTCGATGTGATGAAAACACGCATCGAAGCGCACGGCATCGAGGTGATCGGCGTCACCGACCATCATATTTTTATAAGTATCTATTTCTTCGACCCCAACGGCGTGCGCCTGGAGCTGTCGGCCCAGGTGGCCGACGAGTTCCAGATGCTGCAGGAGAGCACCACCGCCCATGCCCGGCTCGATGAGTGGACGGCGCGCAAGAAGCAGTGGCGCGCCGATCGCGCCCGCGGCGCGGCGCCGGCGACGCTGAAGCCGCAGACCAACGACCGCCCGGAAGTCGCCGCCCGCGCAGCCCCAGGTTGAGTCATTGACATGGCCGCCACAACCGCCCACCGCGCCTATCGGGACACCGCCCATACCAACGGCTACGAGTTTGCCCAGGGTGGCTATACATTGCCGACCTACCCGTTTGTCGCGCCGCCAGAACTCGCCTCGGCAAAAACGCTGCGCCACGCCATTGTCATCGTGGGTGGCGGCATCACCGGGCTGACGCTGGCCTGCGCCCTGGCCCGGCAAGGCGTGGTGGCCGTACTGCTCGACGAGGACAACTCGGTGGGCGTCAAGGGGGCGTCGTCGCGCGGCATTTGTTACACCCAGAAGTCGCTGGAGATTTTTCAGCGCCTGGGCATCTATGAGCGCATTGCGGCCAAAGGTGTCCAGTGGAGTGTGGGCCGCACATTTGCCGGACACGACGAGGTGTATTCGTTCGACCTGCGCCAGCAGAGCAACTTTCAGCTGTCGGCGCAGCCGCCGTTCATCAACATCCAGCAGTTTTATATCGAGGGTTTCCTGGTCGAGCGTATCCATGAGCTCAATCAGGTCAAGCATGTTGTCGACCTGCGCTGGCAATCCCGGGTGGTCGGCTTCCAGCAGTGCGACGGATTTTCCACGCTGGACATCTACACCCCGCAGGGCAGCTACACCATCGAGGCCAACCATGTGATCGATGCCAGCGGCTCGCACACGCCGTTCCATGCCTGGTGCGCCGCCCGCCTGCAGGCCAAACGCGGCGACGACCGCTGGTGCATCGCCGACGTGCGCTTCAAGCACCGGCCACCGATCGAGCGGCACACCTGGATCGAGGCTCCCTTCAATGACAACCGTGCCGTATGGCAGCATCTGATGGCCGACGATGTGTGGCGCATCGACTACCAGATGGAGCCCGATGCCGACCCGGCGCATGTGAGCAGCGAGTCGCAGGTGCGCGCACGCCTGCAACGCCAGTTTGGCGCCGATGTGCAGTGCGAGATCGTCTGGGTCGGGCCTTATGCCTACCGTAGCCAATGCCTGGACCAGCTGCGTATCGGCAGTGTATTTTTCATGGGCGACACGGCAAAGATCGTCAGCCCGTTCGGAGCACGCGGCGGCAACACCGGCGTTGCCGATGCCGACAACCTGGCCTGGAAGCTGGCGGCCGTGCAGCAGGGCCGCGCCGCCCCGGCCTTGCTGGACAGCTACAACACCGAGCGGCTGGAAGCGGCACAACACAACGTGCTAGTGACGAACCGCACCGCGCGTTTCCTGCGCCCGGCGGACGGCGCTGAGCGTGTGTTCCGCAGCGCCGTGATCGGGCTGGCGCGCCAGTACCCCTTTGCCCGCCAACTGGTCAATACCGGGCGCATGGCAGTGGCCAACAGCTACAGCCGGTCGCCGGTGTGTGCACGCTCTGGTGGCATATCGGTGCAGAACGTCCGGCTCCATTGGGCCGATGGCAGCACCGGTTGCGTCAACGACCTGCTGGCCTGGGCCGACGGCCAATTGCTGCTGCTGGTGTTTGGCGACCTGACGTTGCAATCTTGCCAGCGCCTGGCCGGCCTGACCTCAGGCACCCCGGTACGTGCCGTGCAGGTGCTGGGCGCGGACGGCCATGCCCAGGTGCGCGAAGCCGTACGCGACCGGCACGGGCACGTACAGGGCGCCTGCCACGTTTTCGGCCATGCATGGGCCCTGGTGCGGCCGGATGCCTATCTGGCCGCGACCGGTGAAGCCGTCGATGGCTCGCTGATTGGTGCCATTGAGCAAGCACTCGGACTCAACGCAGAAGGCGACACATGAAAACCACCCTGCACCTGCAAGATGCCGACAGCTTCTACGAACATCTGCTGGACGCCCACGCTGGCCTGAACCGCGAGCAGTCGGAACTGCTCAACGCCCGGCTGATCCTGCTGCTGGCGAACCAGATCGGCGACGCACGCGTGTTGCAGGAGTGTTTGCTGGCGGCGCGTGACCCGACGCCGCGCTCGAGCGTCCCCTAAAATCGGTCCATGACCGAACCCCTGCAGCAACCCGGCCTCGACAGCCTCTCCAAATCCTTCGAACCCGCGGCCATCGAAGCCCATTGGGGACCGGAGTGGGAGCGTCGCGGATACGCCGGCGCCGGTGTGCGCGGCAGCGGCGTGCCGGATGCTGGCGCCCCATCGTTCTCCATCCAGTTGCCGCCGCCCAACGTGACCGGCACGTTGCATATGGGGCATGCGTTCAACCAGACCATCATGGACTCGCTGACGCGTTACCACCGCATGCGTGGCTTCAACACCCTGTGGGTGCCCGGCACCGACCACGCCGGCATCGCGACGCAGATCGTCGTCGAACGCCAGTTGCAGGCGCAGGGCATCAGCCGCCACGCCATGGGACCGACCCCGACCGAGGCACGCAAGAATTTCGTCGCCCGGGTCTGGGAGTGGAAAGAAAAAAGCGGCAACACCATCACCAGCCAGATGCGGCGCATGGGCGACAGTGTGGACTGGGGCCATGAATACTTCACCATGGACCCGAAGTTGTCCGCCGTGGTCACCGACACCTTTGTCAGGCTGTACGAGCAGGGCCTGATCTACCGCGGCAAGCGCCTGGTGAACTGGGACCCGGTGCTGCAAAGCGCTGTGAGCGACCTGGAGGTGGAGAGCACCGAGGCCGACGGCCAGATGCACTACATCTGTTACCCGTTCGCTGACGGTCCGCAGATGATCGACGGCACGCTGCAAAAAGGCATGACGATCGCCACCACCCGGCCCGAGACCATGATGGCCGATGGCGCACTGGCGGTGCACCCCGAGGACGAGCGATATATACACCTGGTCGGCAAGCTGGTCGATTTGCCGCTGTGCAACCGGCGTATCCCCATCATCGCCGACGACTTTGTCGACCGCGCCTTCGGCTCGGGCTGCGTCAAGATCACCGGTGCGCACGATTTCAACGACTACGCCTGTGCCATGCGGCACGAACTGCCGCTGATTACCATCTTCACCCTCGACGCCAAGGTCAATGGCAATGGCCCAGCCCCGTACCAGGGCATGGACCGCTTCGACGCCCGCAAAGCCGTATTGCGCGACCTGCAAACGCAAGAGCTGCTGCTGCAAAGCAAGCCGCACAAGATGATGTTGCCGATATGCGCCCGCACCGGCCAGGTGGTGGAGCCGATGCTCACCGACCAATGGTTCGTGGCGATGACGAAGGTCGGCACCGGTGACGCCACGGGCAAATCGATCGCGCAAAAGGCCATCGACGCGGTCGAATCTGGTGCGGTGCGGTTTGTGCCCGAGAACTGGGTCAATACCTACAACCAGTGGATGCACAACATCCAGGACTGGTGCATCAGCCGCCAGCTGTGGTGGGGGCACCAGATTCCGGCGTGGTACGGCAGCGGCGACGAATTGTTTGTTGCATTGAACGAGGACGACGCGCGCACCCAGGCCACCGCCGCCGGCTACACCGGGCCGCTGCGCCGCGACGACGATGTACTCGACACCTGGTACTCGTCGGCCCTGGTGCCTTTTTCCACCATGGGCTGGCTGGACAGAGCCCCCACGCTCGGCACTTTCGTGTCCTCGCTGCCCCCCGAGGGGGCTGCCACGCCTTGGGGCGGCCCGGCGGCGCGGCGGCCTGGCTTGGACGACTACAACCTCTACCTGCCGTCCAGCGTGCTGGTGACCGGGTACGACATCATCTTCTTCTGGGTCGCCAGGAAGATCATGATGACGACCCATTTCACCGGCCGCGTGCCGTTCAAGCACGTGTACATCCACGGCCTGGTGCGGGACGCGCATGGCCACAAGATGAGCAAGTCCGAGGGCAACGTGCTCGACCCGGTGGTTCTGATCGACGGCATCACGCTCGAGCC
>JANOTG010000018.1:0-2331 GCA_031416215.1 Betaproteobacteria bacterium | reverse complement strand
GCAGCGAAGCACCGCGCTGGAAGCTGAAGGCAGAGAGGCAATGCAGCTCGGCGTAGGCCGGCAGGGGGGTCCACATGGGATAAGCAAGGCAGCACAACAACGCACCGCGCTTGGTGTGGGTCGCAAGCAATGACTACTGATTAAAAAATCAGTATAGTGGGCAAGCTTTTTTTAGCAATGTTTTCTTCATCCAATGCCGCGTAGCCTTCTGCAACCACCCTTCTTTATGGACCGGCATGGAGAATAGAAGTAAAGTAAGAAAGTAAGAAAGTAAGGGCCGCATTACAAAAGGAACAGCCATGATTGCTATTGCCAAGGTTACCGCAAAAGGTCAAACCACTATTCCGCAGGATGTTCGCGCCGCATTGAAGGTAACGCCGGGTGACCTGATCGCCTGGGAAGTGGGCGCTGACGGCAAAACCACCGTGCGCCGCATCCAACCCGTCGACCTGGAGTACCTGCACGCCGTCGAAGGCACCTTGGGCGAATGGGCTGGCACGGCCGACGAAGAGGCCTATCGTGGACTTTGAGCGTTTCACGGTCGTGCGGGTGCCTTTTCCGTTTACCGACCGTACCACCACCAAAAACCGACCGGCACTGGTGCTGTCCGACGCGCCGGCATTCAACACACCGGCGGGGCATTCGGTGATGGCCATGATCACCTCGCAGGCCAATCCACCCTGGCCGCTGGACTGCACGCTGGAAGACCTTGCCGCCGCTGGTTTACCTGCGCCGTCCAAGGTGCGTTTCAAGTTGTTCACCCTCGACCACCGCCTGGTGCGGGGAGAGATCGGCCGACTGTCAGTGGCAGATGCACATGCCGTGCATCATGGGCTGAGCCAACTGCTCGGCAACTCCACGCCCAACGACAATGGCATTACGCCCTGACAAACCAGTTGGGGCGCTGATTGACCTGGTGGTCGGGTAGGGTTTGGGCTCATGCACTGCGCGACGTATAGTGGGTGGTGCCTGACGCCGCCGCCACATTCGAGGAGCATCTCGCCCGCGAGATCATCCACAGCGAGCGCACGCGCATGGCCATCCTGGCCGGCCTGATCGGGCTTCTGATCGTCTTTTTCGGCCTGGTGTTTGAGCTGTACCGCGACGAATACCGACAGATTTTCAGCCGGCCCCGGGTGATGTACCACGCCGGCGCCATGTTTGCCGTGCTGCTTTGTTATGAACTGGTGGTACGCCACGTGATCGGCCGTCGGCTGGAGCAGGGAAAAGTTGTACCGAACGCGCTGCGTTACCTGAACGCCTTGGTCGAGACCAGTGTGCCCAGCATATTGATCATCCTCCTGGCGCGCGAAGTTAGTCCGGTCTATGTGCTGCACGGCCCGGCGAGTCTGCTCTACCCGGTATTCATCGTGCTCTCCACGCTGCGGCTGGACTTCAGGTTGTCGGTATTCACCGGATTGGTCGCGGCCGCAGAGTACCTGGCTCTTTCGGTAGCCTATGTTGGCAGCGGCGAAGGCGCCGCGGCTGGAACGCCGTTCGCGCAGCCACCCTACTACCTGGGCAAGGGGGCCATGCTCCTGTTGGCCGGGCTCGCTGCAGGTTTTGTTGCGCACCAGCTGAAACTGCGGGTCGGCAACACCTACCGGACGCTGCAGGAGCGCCAGCGCGTGCTGAACGCGTTCGGTCAGCAGGTGTCACCCGCCATCGTCGAGCACCTGCTTCAAGTGGGACCGCACATCGCCAGCACCCGCAGCTTCGTCTGCGTGATGTTCATGGACATCCGCAACTTCACGCCACTGGTCGAACACAAGTCCCCGGAGGAAATCGTCGCTTTCCAGAACGTCGTCTTCACGCAGGCCATCGACGTTGTCAACCGCCACCACGGCGTCATCAACCAGTTCCTCGGCGACGGCTTCATGGCCACCTTCGGCGCGCCTCTGACGAGCGACCGCGACTGCGCCAATGCATTGGCCGCCGCCCGCGATCTGGTGGCCGGCGTCGGTGCGCTGGCCGATGCCGGGCGCATCCCGGCGATCACGATTGGAGTCGGTCTGCACGCCGGCGAGGTGGTATCCGGCAACATCGGCTCGGCGCTGCGCCAGCAATACTCTGTCACCGGCAACGTGGTGATCATTGCCTCGCGCATCGAGCAGCTGAACAAGGAATTCGGTGCCCAGATTCTGTGCTCGCGCGAGGTGCTGGAAGCCGCCGGGGAGGACACGGCCAGCGCCCGCAGCCTCGGGCCGGTGAAGGTCAAGGGCCGCGATCAGCCGATCGACTTGTTCCGCATTGCCTGAGCGACGCCGCGCACGGCGCGCACTTATTCAGTGCTTCCCTTGGGTTGACCGGCATGACTTTGCTCTGACCCGG
>JANOTG010000017.1:0-20817 GCA_031416215.1 Betaproteobacteria bacterium | reverse complement strand
AGCGCGGTTCCAGCAAGCCGTGCCCTGGTTGCTGCACACGGCAACGCTGTTCTTTGCCTTGGGCGAATGGGTCAAGGCACGCCTGGATGCGCTGCGCGCGCCTGGCCACACACCGTCGCGGCGCGGTCTTCTGTTGTTCGAGTTCGTATTGATGGTGTATGGCGGCTACTTCGGTGCCGGCGTCGGCATCGTGCTGTTGGCAGCCCTGGCCATCGCCGGCCAGACCTCCATCCATCACGCCAATGCGCAGAAAAATCTGATGGTCGTGGCGCTCAGCGCGGCTGGCATGATTGTGATGCTGCCCTCGGGCCATGTCGCCTGGTGGTACGTGTTGCCGCTGTTCATCGGCTCAAGTGTCGGAGGTTACGGCACCGTGCGGTTCATTCGCCGCATCCCGGCCCGGGCCGTTCGCCATGCCGTGCTCAGCTGGGCCATCGTGTTGACCACCTACGCTTTCTGGAAGTATGGCTGAGCCGCTGGGACCCGGCGCCACGATCAGCGGCCGCGGTGCTGTTCCAGTTCGGCCAGGATTTGATCGGTTGTCATGATGCGCGCCATGCGCGGAAAGACACTGGTGATCGCGTAGTCGTGTGCCGCACTCGGCACCGCCACACTGATGTCCTCGAGAACAACCACGTTGTAGTCTCGGTCCCACGCCTCGCGCACGGTATTCTCCACGCCGAGATCGGTCGCAACGCCGCCAATGGCCAAGGTCGTGATGTTACGGGCACGCAGGTGAAAGTCGAGCTCGGTCTGAAAAAACGCACTGCGGCGTTTCTTCACCAGCACATAGTCGCCCGGCATCGGAGTCAGTTCATCCACCAGCTGTGCACCACGCGTGCCCTCGACCAGCGACACCTGCTGCTTGGGTGGCGGTGCCTTGCCAGCGGCCACGAATGCATTGATCTGATTGACAACGTCCGCATAGTCCTTGCGGCGCACCACCGTGATGTAGAAGATCAGTGCGCCAGCCCCACGGGCGCCTTCTGTCAGACGCACGACATTCTCCACAACCCGCTTGCTCTTGACCTGCTCGGCGATGGCGCCATAAAACGGCCCATTCGGATTGCGGACGATGTCGTTCTGCAGGTCGATCAGGATGACGGCCGTGCGACTGGGCACGATGGCCGGGTCCAGTCGCGGATCGTCTTGGTGCGTGTCGTTCATAAGAATTGTCTCTCCAGTTTGCAATCAATCCGCCCGGACTCCGGCGATGAGCAGTCCGCCGTCGACCACCAGCACTTCGCCATTGATGTAGGCCGCGTCCGGTGAGGCAAGAAACGCGATCGCTGCGGCTACTTCGTCCGGGCTGCCGAAGCGGCCTTGCGGAATGCGTTGTTCACGCGCCAGGCGCGCCTTCGTGGTCAGCATGGTCCTGGCCAGCTCGGTATCGATGGGACCAGGCGAGACGGCGTTCACCGCAATGCCGTGCCGCGCCAGCTCGAAGGCCATGACGCGGGTCAACGCAACAACGCCACCCTTGGCCGCGGCATAGGCGGCCTGGGCATCGTTTGCCGTGTGCGCCGCCAGCGACGCGACATTGACAATGCGTCCGGACTCGTGCTGCACCATGTGCCGGGCCAGCTCCTGTCCGACAATGAAGAACCCACCGAGGTTGGTGCCGATGATCTCGTTCCAGTTCTCGTCGGTGATGTCCAGAAAGAAAGCAGGCCTGCCGATGGCAGCGTTGTTCACCAGGATGTCGATCACGCCGAACTCGGCGACGATCGCCGCAACCGCCCTTTGCACCGCCTGGCGGTCGCGGACATCGGCGAAGAAGCCCCGAGCCGTGCCGCCAGCGGCGCTGATGGCACTGTATGTATCCGCACATGCGTCGGGAGCGAGATCGATCAGCGCCACCGCTGCACCCTCGGTGGCAAGGCGCACGGCCGCCGCACGCCCGATGCCGCGCGCGGCCCCCGTCACCACGGCGACCTTGCCGCCGAGGCGCCGCACGATGGGCGCGTTCTGTGCCACAACGGTCGCCGCCATCAAGCTGGGCTGGTTTGCGACTCACCAAGGAACTCGCGCATGCGCCGCAGGTCCATCAGCACCTGGCCGAGACTGCCGAACACCATCTCCTTGGTCATGGCACCGCTGTCGTCGAACCAACACAGGGCTCCGGTACGGTAACAAAACGGCTTGCCACCCGGAAACCCCTCGAAGTCCTCGGCCGGGGTCGCGGTGATGCTGACCTTGCCGAAAACCAGACCCTGCTCCGGCCACGCGAGCATGTCTGCCTCGCCGCATTCGATCTGGTAGGAGGAGAACTTGCGGAAGTAGTTCTCCCACAACTGGCCCACAGCTTCACGACCCTCCGCTGTCTTGGCCTTCTTCACCGGGTCGTCCGGGTAGTAGGGGCCGATCACCTCATACTCGCAGTCGGCAGACACCGTGTTCTTGATCCATGCCACATCGCGCGCCGCTTCGGCATCGAAGTGTTCGCGCAACAACTGCTTGAGCCTGTGTTCAGTCAGCATATCCTGTCTCCTGTCCAATCCATGTCAATTGGCGATGCGCCATCAGTCTCGCACATATCGCCGCTCGGTCGCGTCGGCTTCGAGCACCCCGCTGACACGTTTCCACTCCCCAAAGTCGATCATCCTCGCAAGCCAGGGCTCGACGCTGCCCGTGGACTGCAGTTCAGCCAACATCTGCTGTATCGACCTGATCGCCAGGAACAGCGCCTGCGCCGGGTAAATGATGATCTTGTAGCCCAACGCCTGCAGGCGCTCACGGTCCAGGTGCGGCGTCATTCCGCTGGAGGACACGTTGTAGAGCTGCGGCCAGGGCACATGCCGCGCCAGCTGCTCAGTCTGCTCGACAGTAGTGACACCGTTGCAGAAGATCAGATCGGCCCCCGCTTCGCCATAACGCGCCGCGCGTTCGACGGTTTCCTCGATGCTGTGCGCGCCAAACATCTCCGTGCGCGCAATGATCACGGTCTCGGCATCCCGGCGTGCGTCCAGCGCCGCCTTCAGACGGTCCACCATCTCGTGCACCGGCACCAGCGTGTGGCCGCCCAGGAACCCGCAGCGGCGCGGAAATGTCTGGTCTTCGATGTGCAGTGCCGCCACGCCAGCCGCCTCCAGGTCGCGCACTGTTCGGCGCACATTCAATATGCCGCCAAACCCTGTATCGGCGTCGCAAATCAGCGGCAAGGCGCAACACTCCACCGTGCGCCGGGCCGCATCGACCAGTTCGGACAGCGTCACGAGGCCGACATCGGGCCGGCCAAACATGCCCCCGGCGACCCCGGCACCCGAAAAGTAGGCGGCCTGAAATCCGGCATCGGCCACGAGGCGCCCGATGATCGGGCTGAATACTCCCGGTGCCAGTACCGGCTCTGCGCCGCCCAGCAGTTGGCGCAAGCGCCGCCCGTGTTCGTTCATGCGAGATGCACCATGATGTCCCGGACATCCGGGATGTCCGGGAGTTCTTCGAGCAGGCCCAGCGCCCGGGACGCACTGTCAGCCCGGTCCGATGCGGCAAGACAGTCGGCGGCCTTGGCGCGTATCAGCTCCACATCCGCCGGCCGACCGCGGCTGCCACGGTTCGCGATCCGGTTCACCCGTCGCGTCAACGAGCGGCCGTCGCGCAAGGCGATCGTCACCTCGGAGAACTCCCGCTCAAGAAAGGTGGCAGCGTCGTGCAGGTCTGGATGCACCACCATGTGCACACACCGCATCAGTTGGACCATGCGCGCATCGGCAGTCCGTGCGTCGCCGAAGTGCTCCAGGCGAACCGATCCCTCCAGCAGCGCGGTGGCAATGCAGAATCCGGTTGAAAACTTCGCTTCGTACCCGCTGGCCGGGGTATGGAACTTCATCGTCGGCGGAACCAGCGCGTGCACCGCCACATCGACACGCAGCACCGCCTGCGCCTCTATCCCGAACTCGGCCTTCAGGTCCAGCGTGGCATCGATCGCCGAATGCACCAGTCCACAGCACGGATAGACCTTGATCACCAATCCGGGATCCACCAGATCCCAGCGCTGGCCCAGATCAGCCGTCATCCGTTCCAGGTCGAAGCCGCCATGTCCGTTGAAAGCCATGGCAAAGCCACTGGTGTGCTCGATCACGCTGGCCTCGGCACGGAAGCCGGCGCGGGCGAGTTGCGCGGCAAACACGCCGTTGCGCGCCGCCTTTCCGACATGAAAGGGATTGGTCATGTTGCCGATCATGGTACGCAGCCCCGAAGCCTCGGACGCGACGACACCCAGTGCCGAACGCGTGGCATCCTGATCCAGGTCCAGCAGACGGCATGCTGCGGCAGCGGCACCGAAATGGCCCAAGGTCGCGGTTGAATGCCACCCCTTGGCGTAGTGGTACACACCCAGGCCACGCGCAATCGCCGCTTCGGTTTCCCATCCCGCGACGAAGGCCTGCAGCAACTGCCGGCCGGTGACGGGGGCCGATTCGCCTTCGACCAGCGCAAGCAGGGCGAACAATACCGGCGACGCGACAAATCCGCTCACCGTCAGGCTGATGCTGTCGTAGTCCAGTGCGTGTGCCGCGGCGCCGTTGGCCAGTGCCGCCGCCGTGGCGCTGGTCGTCCTGCCGGTGCCGATGACGGTGGCCGGTCCCGCGGCGCCTTCACGCAATGCGGCATCACGCGCGAGGACCACAGAGGGCTCATGAAGCCCGGCATAGAGCGTCGCAATCGAGTCCATGATCGCCAACTGCGCATTGGCGAGTACATCGGGGGCAACAGCGTCAAACGACAACGCGCTGGAAAAACCGGCCAGCCTTTGGGTGGTAGTCATTGCACGGCAACCCAGCCCAAGCACCAACACGGCGCGTTGTCGCCACGCGAGCCACCCGCCTCGCTCACCGACGCACTGCCTGTTAACATCATTTTGTTCACGGGAAAATCCGATCCAGCTATGCGACCTTCACCTCACACCTGCCGGCCTGACTTGCGACAGGGGGCTGAGGTATGGGTCAACACCCCAGTGACACTTTATCCGACAACAGGCTCGCCTGGAAGGCGACGCCCCATCGATCTGCTGGAGCGGACAGTCGCGCAACCGGCCTGCAGTGTTTGAGCAACATGCAACTGCTGACCGAGACACAGGAGCGGGTGCTCTACGTCACCCTGAACCGCCCTCAAAAACGCAACGCGCTCAGTCGCTCCCTGCTGGGCGAGCTCAAGGCGACTTTCGAAGCCCAAGCGAGCAATCACGACCTGGTAGCCGCAGTGCTGCGCGGCTCCGGCGAGCAGTCTTTCGCGGCCGGCGGTGACCTCGCCGACTTCGACCAACTGCGATCGGAACAGGATGGGCGTGACATGGCGTTGTTGGCGCGCGCTGCGCTCGACGCGGTCCGCTCGTTTCCTGTGCCGGTGGTGGCGGCGCTCAACGGCGATGCGCTCGGCGGCGGCGCGGAACTCGCTGTGAGTTGCGACTTTCGCATTGCCGCCGCAGGGGTGCGCATCGGTTTTATCCAGGGTCGGCTCGCCATATCGACCGCCTGGGGTGGAGGCGTGGATCTGTTCGAGTTGGTCGGCAAACGCATGGCGCTGCGGCTGCTGTCGCGCACCGAGATGCTGGATGCGGTGCGCGCGCACGAGATCGGGCTGGTCGATACGATTGCGGTCGCCCCTCAAACGCTGGAAGCCGCGGTCGAGGCCTTCATCGCACCACTGCGCGTTGTCGCGCCACAGGTACAACGCGCCTTCAAGGCGCTGGCCCTGTGCAGACACGATCGCCTTGCGGCCGAACGGACAGAACTGAACCACTTCGCCAAGTGCTGGGCGCACCCCGATCATTGGGTCGCGCATGACCGGTTCATGCACAGAAAGCAGGGTGAATGACATGGGGTCGTCTGACAATGACCGGCATCCTGATTCTGCTGCGCGCGCGGCGCGCCAGCGTCTGCGCACGCCCTCCGGCATCGAGGCACCCGCAGTAGCAACAGCGGCACACAGCGCGCGCTCGGAGATCGGCGAACCGGGCCAATACCCGTTCACCCGCGGCATTTTCGCCGACGGCTTTCGCGGCCGGCTGTGGACCATCCGCCAGTATTCCGGCTTTGGCACGGCGGAGGACTCCAACCAGCGGTACCGATTTCTGCTGGATCAGGGGCAGACCGGGCTGTCGGTGGCGCTGGACCTTCCGACCCAATGCGGGCTGGATCCGGTTGATCCCATGGCCCGGCCGGAAATCGGCAAGGTCGGTGTGTCTCTGTCCAATCTGGCAGAGGCCGAGATTTTGTTCGACGGCATGCCGCTGGATGCGATTTCGACCTCTTTCACCATCAATGGCACCGCAGCCATCGTATACGCGATGTACCTGGCGGTGGCGGACAAACGCGGCATCGCGCGCAAGTCGCTGACCGGAACAATCCAGAACGACATCCTCAAGGAGTACGTGGCGCGCGGCACCTGGATATTTCCGGTCAAACCTTCGATGCGGCTGATAGCCGATTCGATCCTGTACGCCAATGAAGAAACGCCTCGCTTCAACCCCATCAGCGTAGCCGGTGCCCATGTGCGCGATGCCGGCGCCACGGCGGTCGAAGAAGTCGCGTATACGCTGGCGAATGGCCTGGCCTATGTCGACGAATTGCTGCGCCGCGGTGGCGACATCACGAAGTTTGCCAAACGCCTGTCGTTCTTCTTCTACGTGCATGCGGACTTTTTCG
Organism: Betaproteobacteria bacterium; assembly: GCA_031416215.1. GTDB lineage: Bacteria > Pseudomonadota > Gammaproteobacteria > Burkholderiales > Burkholderiaceae_C > CAISIP01. Next base: position 14,173 of record JANOTG010000017.1, on the reverse strand, counting down.
AAGAGGTGTGCAAGTTTCGCGCCGCCCGGCGCTTGTGGGCGAAGCTGCTGCGCGAACGCTACGGCGTGCAGGACGAGGACGCACTCAAGTTCCGCTTTGGTGTGGTTTGTGGCGGCTCCTCGCTGACAGCAGCGCAACCGTATAACAACATCGTGCGCGTCGGCACAGAGACCATGTCGGCGGTGCTGGGCGGCGCGCAATCCATATTCACCTGCGCATTCGACGAGGCGTTTCAGATCCCGACCGAGCAAAGCGCGGAGATCGCCTTGCGCACGCAACAGATCGTGGCCTACGAAACCGGCATTGCGCGCAGCGTCGATCCGCTGGGCGGCAGCTACTATGTCGAATGGCTGACGGATCGCATGGAAGAAGCGGTGCGCAAGGTGATGACCGAGATCGACGACTACGGCGGAGTGGTTGCGGCGATCGAGGACGGCTACCTGCAAGCGCGCATCGCGGAGCGCGCCCACCAGCGCAAGCGCGATGTCGACAGTGGCGAAACCGTGGTGGTTGGACAGAACTTCTTCCAGCGCGGCGAACAGCAGGAACGGGTGGGCGACACGTTCAAGCTGGATCCCGAGGGCAGCCGCAAGGTGCTGGACAAGTATGCAGCGGTGATGGCGCGGCGCGACCAGCGGATGGTGGACCGCTGTCTGGCCGAGCTGGTCCATGCGGCCGGCAGCGAAGGCGACAATCTGATGCCGTATCTCGTGCGCTGCTGTCAGGCCTACGCGACCGTCGGCGAGATGGTCGCAGCACTCAAGTCGCAATGGGGTGAATTTCAGGAACCGGTTCGACTGTGAAGTGACCGGAAACAAGGAATTGACATGGGTCTGAAAGGCAAACGCATCCTGATCGCCAAACCGGGGCTGGACGGCCATGACATCGGCGCCAAGATCATCGCGCTGGCGTTGCGCGATGCAGGCGCCGATGTGATCTATACCGGTTTGCGCAAGTCTCCTGAGTACATCGCCCGGGTGGCGGTCGAGGAGGACGTGGACGCCGTTGGCCTGAGTATCTTGTCGGGCAGCCACAAGGAATTGATCGTACAGACGATCGACTGCCTCAAGCGGCTGCAGGGCGGGTCCATCAAGGTGTTCGTCGGCGGAACGATTCCGCCCGAAGACCATGCACTGCTGCGCCAGGCCGGCGCAGTCGGGGTGTTCACCTCCGACCAGCGGTTGGACGATGTCGTTGCCGCCGTCGACCAAGCACTGGCTTGAACCAGGCGATCTGACATGGGACTTCCACTTGCGGGTATCCGGGTACTGGAGGTGTGCCACATGCTGGCCGGCCCCTATTGCGGCATGGTCCTGGCTGACCTGGGCGCCGAAGTCGTCAAGATCGAGCCGGCGAGCGGCGACATTGCGCGCACCGTGGGTCCGCACATGGTCGGCCGGCACAACGTCTATTTCGCCAGCCTGAACCGCAACAAGCGCAGCCTGTGCCTGGACCTCGCGGACGCGCAGGATCGCATCGCATTCGGCCGGCTGGCCAGCGAGTCCCACGCCCTGATCACCAACCTGCGACCGGCAGCGATCAAGAAGCTGGGCCTGACCTATGCGGCCATGCGCCAGTGGAACGAGCGCATCGTCTGCCTTGCGCTGACGGGCTTCGGGCTCGACGGCCCGCATGCCGACCGCCCGGCCTACGACTATGTGATCCAGGCGCTCACCGGGATCATGGCCATGACCGGCGACCCCGGCACATCACCCACCAAAACCGGCTACTCGGTGGTAGACAACTCGGCGGGGCTGATGGGCGCCATCGGCCTGCTGGCGAAGATTGTCGAAGGCAAGGGCGGACAGATCGACGTGTCGTTGCACGACACCATGCTGTCGCAGATGAACTACCTCGCCGCTGCCTACCTGAATGCCGGCGAACGTCCCGTGCGGCAGCACGCCGGGGCACACCCGTATATTGTTCCGGCGCAGATTTTTGCCACCCGCGACGGGCATTTGGCGCTGTTCATCTCGCACGACGGATTCTGGCAAAAGTTCTGTGCGGTCCTGGGACAAGCTGACTGGGCCAGCGACAGCCGCTTCGCGACGATGGCAGCGCGGTCAACGAACCGCGCGGCGGTGGTGGCTGCGGTGGCCCAACGCATGCTGGAGCGCTCGACGCAGGCGTGGGTGCAAGCGCTGGTCGCGCAGGGCATCGTGGTTGCCGGGGTTGAAACACTGGATTGCGCGCTCGATGGCGCCCTGGTTGCCGAGCGCAGCATGGTGGCCAGCGTCACGACCCCCGACGGCATCCTGCGCCTGGTGGCCAATCCGATCCGCATCGATGGCGCAGACCAGACCAGATACACCACGCCGCCGCTGCTGGGCGAGGCCAACCCTGAATTTGCGCGAAGGCCGGCGTGAGTCCTACCCCCCTGGACAGCGAACGACGGGCTGCACTGAGCCGCCAACTGAGCCGAATTGCCCGCGACGAAACAGGCCTGCTGGGCATGGACGGCCAAGCGACGCCCATTGCCCGCATAGGCGTAACCGGCGCGCCCGGCGCGGGCAAGAGCAGCCTGATCGGGGTGCTGGCAGCGCGTCGTGCCGTCGCGCGCGCGCCACTGGGCATACTGGCCATCGATCCCAGCAGCCCACTGAGCCACGGCTCCTTGCTGGGCGACCGCATCCGCATGGATGGCGTGAGTGGCAACGATGCGATCTTCATCCGCTCACTTGCCAGCAGGTCGGCCCATGACGGCCTGTGTGCCAACGTGGAGCCACTGCTACGCGTGTTTGAAGATGCCGGTTTCGCCGAGGTCTTGTTGGAAACCGTGGGTGTCGGGCAAGCGCAACACACCCTGGCCGCGGTCGTGGACACCGTGGTGATGGTGCTGTCACCGCATGCCGGTGATTCGATCCAGGCGATGAAAGCCGGACTTCTCGAGATGGCGGACATCTACGTCGTGAACAAGTCAGATCTGCCGGACGCGCGCCGCACCGCCGCCGAGCTGCGCGCCGTGGTACAGCGCGGTGCGACGCAGGCGCCCTGGACGCCGCCCGTGCTGCTGGCATGCGCCCTGTCGGGCGACGGCCTGGCCGAACTCTCGCAGTCCATCGACGACCATGCAAGCCGGGTCGTACGGCATCGCGACGCCGCCGCTGTGGTCGTACAGCGCCTGCGCCACCATGTGCACGAGGTGCTTCAGCGCCGCCTGGCCAACACGGTGCGGGGCATTGGCCCGGCAGTCTGGAGCCAGCCGCTGGCCGCGATCATCGCCACAATCGGGGAGCAGTTCACGCAGCAGCGGCAGCGGGATGCGCCGGAGGGGCCCAGCTAGGATTGATCGGCGCGCAACCGAGCTGCGCGCAACCGCGGAGGTACGTCGATCACGATATTGCCCGACCGGTCCAGGCTGGCGGAATCACCGGGCGGCACAACAACCGTCGTGTCGTATTCGAGGATCAACAGGGGGCCGGGCAGAGGGTCACCGGCCAGGTCCGAACGGGAAACGATCCGGGACTCGACCAGCCCGTGGTTCGGTCCGAAGTAAGCCGGCCGGGATGACTGCGGCCCTTGCGCGAGCGGCGTCTTGACCCATTGCGTTGTGCCTGGGTGCACCCGTTCAACCGAGCCGGTCAGTCGCGCGGTGACAAACTCAAAGGCAGGTGTGGACCCTCGATGCCCGAATGTGCGTTCGTATTCGGTTTCGAAGGCGGTCGTCAAGGCGGCCAGACTTGCCGCGTCCACGCGCTCGTGGGAAAACGGCACGGAGATCTCTGCCGATTGCCCTCGGTAGCGGATGTCCGCGCGCGCGCTCAAGCGGATCGCATGCGGCTCGATGCCCTCTTTGACCAGCCTTCGGCGGATGTCATCGGACAGCTGCTGGTAGGCCAGCGCGATGCGCGCGGCATTGCGCCCTTCGGTGCTGCACAACACGGACCGCGCTGCATGCTGCTCGACCTGCGCACGCAGCAGTCCGAAGGCACTGAACACACCGGGAGACGGTGGCACGATCACCTTGCGGATGCCAAGTTCGTGCGCCACCGCCGCGGCGTGCAGCGGCCCGGCGCCGCCAAACGCCATCAGGGCGAAGTCCGCCGGATCGCGTCCGCGTTCCACCGACACCGTCCGGATTGCCCGCACCATGTTGGAATTGGCAATCAGGTGGATGCCCCAAGCTGCCTCAAGCAACGTCAGGCCTGCAGGTGCCCCAACGTGCTCGCTGACGGCTTGTTCGGCCAGGTCTACATCGATGAACAGGCTGCCACCAGCCAGCGACCCGCCTCCCAGATAGCCGAGCACCAGATTGGCATCGGTGACCGTCGGCAGCTCGTTGCCCCTTCCATACGCAGCCGGCCCGGGCACCGAGCCGGCACTGCGCGGGCCGACGCGCAACGCGCCGGCATCGTCGATGCGGGCAATGCTGCCACCACCGGCTCCGACCTCGGAGATATCGATGACCGGAATCCGCAACAGGTAACCATTGCCCCGCACCAGCCGGCTCGAGGCCGAAATCTCCGAACCGACCTCGTACTCGCTGGCGCGCAGGATCTCGTGCTGCTCGATGATCGACGCCTTGGTCGTCGTGCCGCCCATGTCGAGCGTGACCACGTTGGCGTAGCCGGCTGCTTCAGCGATGCGTGCGGCAGCAACAACACCAGCGGCCGGGCCGGACTCGATCACGCACACGGCGTTTTCCGCTGCTGCGCCAGCGCTGATCAGACCGCCGGCGGACTGCATCACCAGAATCGGGGCGCGCGAGCCAATGTCTGCCAGGCGTGTCCTCAAGGTCGCGAGGTAACGCGCCATAAGTGGCGCCACATAGGCATTCACCACGGTGGTGCTGGTGCGCTCGAACTCGCGCACCTCGGGCAGCACCTCGTGCGAGAGCGACAGCGACAACGCTGGAGCCTCTCGGCGAAGGATCGCTGCGATCGCCTGCTCGTGTGCCGGGGTGGCATAGGAGTGCAGCAGGCACACGGCCACCGACTCGATGCCGTCGGAGCGAATTGCGGCCAACACGGCGTCCAGGGAATCGGGGACCAGTGGCGTCAGGACGGAACCGTCCGCGCCAACGCGTTCCCTGGCCTCGAATCGAAACTCGCGCTCCACCATGGGCGCAGGCTTGCTCCACGACTGATCGTAGGAATACGGAATGCGGATGCGTCGCAGCTCCAGCACATCACGAAAACCCTCGGTCGTGACAAGAGCTGTCTTCGCGCCGCGCCGCTCCAGGATGGCATTGGTGGCAATGGTCGTGGCGTGCAGGACTTCTTCGACCGCCACGCCGTGCAGGCCGTTCTCTTGCAGAAATCCGGCTACGCCTTCGACGATGGCGCGGGCGAAATCGTCTGGCGTGGTCTGGACCTTGCGTTTGTCCAGTGAGCCGTCGGCCCATTGAAATACCAGGTCGGTGAAGGTGCCGCCAATATCGGCCGCCACCTTCAGCCGCTGTGCGCGCCGATCAGGCCCCGCGGTCATACTGCTGCCATGCCCAATGCGGGAGCTGCGCGAAGCGCGGCCGTTGCCTTTTCATCGACGCGCCACGGCGCCGCGCAAATGACCACGCCGTACAAGTGCGCGGCGTTGTCAACCGAGACCTTGCCGTTGCGCACGTCATGCAACACATCCTGCAAGGCACGTTGACGCGGGTCGCCGAACCCGCCACCACCGGCCGTGACATGCCGCACCTCCTGCCCTTGCGCCAGCGCCTGAATGAACTTGGTAGGCATCTGGCGCCAGCCGTTGGCAGAAGAAATCCAGGTTTGGGAGCCAGCGCCGGGGTGGCCTGCCGCGATGCCGTAGGGTCGGTGTGTGCGCCGGTCCGAGCGCAACTGTAGTGAGGCCTGGTCGGCAAGCACGCGGAACTGCCGCTCTACCGCCAGCCCGCCGCGCATCTTTCCGGCGCCGCCGGTGTCGCTCGCGAGAGCGTAACGCAGCACCAGCACCGGCGCCATATGCTCGATCAACTCGATCGGTGCGTTGCTGATGTTCGCGGCCGGGTTGGCCACACCATCCACGCCATCCCACGACTGCCCTGCGCCCCAGGCCCCCATCACCGCTTCCCGAAACAGGCTGAGCTTGCCCGCCGGGTCCCGACTGGCCAGGCTGTAACTCGTCGTGCCCCCCTCCCCGGCTGCGCGAACCCGCCCGGGAACGATCTGCGCCAATGCGCCGAACATGGTGTCTATGACCCGAAAACCGGTCACCCCGCGCGCCGCACAGGCACCGGGTGGCCTGGGATTCAAGACCGATCCCAGCGGCGCCACAACATCGATCGCCCGGAAAAATCCGGCATTGTTGGGCACATCACCCGGGATGATGGAGCGGATCGCAAAATACACCGCCGAGCGGGTGAACGAGGCCGTGGCGTTGATGGCACCCGCAACTTGCGGCGAACTGCCGGTGAAATCTGCTTTCAACTGGTCACCGCGCACCGTCAGCGCGAGCTGTATGCGTACCGGCTGATCGGCATCGATGCCGTCGTCGTCCAGGTGGTCGACAAAGGTGTACGTGCCATCGGGCAGCTCCGCGATTGTCTTGCGGGCGATCCGTTCGCTGTAGTCAAGCAACTGCTCAAATGCCTCGTGCAGTCCCTCAACCCCGTAACGCTGCGTGAGCTCGCCCAGTCCGCGCTCTGCGATGCGGCAGGCCGCCAGTTGCGCGTCGATATCGCCGGCCACCGTATCCGGCACGCGCACGTTGAGCAGCAGCATCTGCAGTACAGCTTCGTTCAATTGCCCCTTGCGGTACAACCGAATGGGCGGAATGCGGATGCCCTCCTGGTAGATCTCGGTGGAATCGGCGGCGCTCGACCCAGGCACCCGTCCACCCACATCATTGTGGTGCGCCACGATTACCGCGTAACCCAGGTGCTGGCCGTCCACAAAAACCGGCTTGAACATGAATATGTCCGGCAGGTGCATGCCGCCGTGGTACGGGTCGTTCAGAATCACCACATCGCCCGACTCGAGCGTGTCTCCAAACGTACGGATAACCGCTTCCATGGCGTCCGGGAACGAGCCCAGATGCAGAGGCACACTCAGACCCTGCGCAATCATCCGTCCGCGGCGATCGCAGAACGCACTGGACAGGTCCATCGTGTCCTTCATGATCGACGAGTAGGCGATACGCACCACCGTCAACACCATTTCATCGACGATGGCGCCCAGCGCGTTCTTGATCAGTTCAAGGCGAATCGGATCGGGGCGCATAGGGGTCAACCGGTGGGGGATCGGATTGGCGCAAGCCCGGCAGGTTGGCAACCCGGGCCGACGATTGCGCCTATCCTAACCCGGATCGACTGGGCCACCGCGGCGACCCCGCCTGTTGGCATGGCACCCCGCCAACCGCGCCCTGGCCCTGCGGTCGGGCCGCTCAGGGCTGACGCAGGCGGCAACTCTGTGCCGCCAGCTCGGTGATGCGCGCCCAGTCGCCCTGTGCCAACGCATCGGCCGGCACCAGCCACGAGCCGCCGACGCAGGCCACATTGGGCAAGGCGAGAAACTCGGCGGCATTGCTGGTCGAGATGCCTCCCGTCGGGCAGAAAGTCACATCGAAAAACGGGCCGCTCCAGGCTTTGAGCATGGCCATGCCACCCGCTTGCAGTGCCGGGAAGAACTTCAATTCGGTCAGTCCTTCCTCCTGGCACAACATGATTTCGCTGCCGGTTGCCACCCCTGGCAACAAGGGCAGACCGATATCCCGGCAAGCCTGTCCGACGGCACTGGTGTAGCCGGGGCTGACGGCAAAACGCGCACCAGCACGCGCGGCCGACTGCGCGTCAGCGGCACTGCGCACCGTGCCGGCGCCGACCACGGCATCGGGCACAGCCTTTGCGATGGCCTCCATGCAGGCCAGGGCCTGCGGCGTGCGCAGGGTGACCTCCAGCATGTGCACTCCGCCGGCCACCAGGGCGCGCGCCATCGGCACGGCATGGGCGATATCGTGCAACACGATCACCGGGATCACCGGCGCGTGCTGCATCACGTCACGGGCGGATATCGCCGGGTTCACAACCATGAACAGGCTCCTTCTTCTGCAGTCAGGGCGTTGCGTCGCATGCCAGCAAACAACTCGCGGCCGAGGTCGAGGCCGTTTCCATGGGTCAGCCCGAGCGGCATGGGGGCAACAGCGCGCGCGGACCATTCTGCATCAGGCAAAAGCACCTGCAGCGTTCCGGCCACCGCGTCCAGGCGGATCACATCCCCGTCCCGCACCTTGGCCAGCGGGCCACCGGCGGCGGCTTCGGGCGACACGTGGATCGCCGCTGGCACCTTGCCAGATGCACCACTCATGCGGCCGTCGGTCACCAGTGCCACCTGAAAGCCCTTGCCCTGCAACACGGCCAGCGGTGGCGTGAGCTTGTGCAGCTCGGGCATGCCGTTGGCACGCGGGCCCTGCCAGCGGACCACACACACCACGTCGCGGTCCAGCTCGCCGGCGGCAAACGCCAGGTGAACGGCCTCCTGTGAATCAAACACCCGTGCCACCGCCTGGACCACGTGGCGATCGTCCGGCACCGCCGACACCTTGATCACGCTGCGTCCGAGATTGCCTTGCAGCAGCTTCAGGCCGCCGGTTGCACTGAACGCCGCAGCGGCCGGGCGCAATACCGAATCGTCCCCAGAAGCGCCTACCTCGCGCCAGGCCAGGCCGCCAGACGAAGCAACCGGAGAGCGCGTGAACTCGCGCAAGCCGCCGCTGCGCACGGTCAACACGTCGGCGTGCATCAGCCCGGCATCGAGCAATTCGCGGATGACAAAACCCGGGCCGCCGGCCTGCTGGAACTGGTTCACGTCGGCGCTGCCGTTCGGGTAGATACGCGCCAACAGCGGAACAACGTCCGACAGGGCGGAGAAGTCGTCCCAATCGATCACGATGCCGGCCGCACGTGCCACGGCGACCCAATGGATCAGATGGTTCGTCGAGCCACCCGTGGCCAGCAGGGCGACCATGGCGTTGACGATGCAGCGTTCGTCCACCACCAGGCCGATCGGCACGCATCCGGCTTGCGGCACCGCAGCTGGGGACGCGCCGTCTGCGACGCTGCCCCGTCCCAGCACGGTACGCACCGCCTCCAGCGTCAGTTCGTCGCGCAAGCTGGCGCCCGGGTTGACGAAGGCCGTGCCCGGCACATGCAGGCCCATGGCTTCGAGCAGCATCTGGTTGCTGTTGGCTGTGCCATAAAAGGTGCAGGTGCCCAGGCCGTGGTAGGCCTGCGACTCGGCTTGCAGCAGCTCGTCACGCCCAACCAGACCCTGGGCTGCCAGTTCGCGCACTTTGGCCTTGGCCTGGTTCGGCAAGCCCGAGGTCATCGGGCCGGCCGGCACAAACACGGTGGGCAAATGCCCGAAATGCAGCGCGCCGATCAGCAGACCGGGCACGATCTTGTCACACACACCCAGCAACAAGGCGGCGTCGAACATGTCGTGGCTCAGCGATACCGCGGTGGCCATGGCGATCACATCGCGCGAATAAAGGCTGAGCTCCATCGCCGGCGTTCCCTGTGTCACGCCGTCACACATGGCGGGCACACCACCGGCCACCTGCGCCGTGGCACCGAGCCGTCGCGCCTCGGCCTTGATCAGCTCCGGATAACGCTGAAACGGTGCATGCGCCGACAACATGTCGTTGAACGAGTTCACGATGGCGATGTTGGGTGCGCGTTGCGTCACCACAGGAATGTCGGCGCGACGCGGCATGGCGCGCGCCTTGTCGTTGTCGGGCATCCCGGCATATGCATGCGCGACGTTGGCACAGCCCATGCGCTCGGCGCCTGGCTTGCGCTGCGCCATTGCCTGCAGTCGCTGCACATAGGCGCGGCGCGTGGGCTCGCTGCGCTGACGTATGCGCTGCGTCACCTGTTGCACGGCTTCAAGGAGTTTCATGTTTTTTGGTAACTAAATTACACCCTGGATGGTACTGCCAACCGGTCCCCACTGCGCGCGGTCTGGTTACCGAATGGTTACCAAAGCAGGCCCGTCGCCTGTCGGCGCGTCATGGCGGACACTGCAACTTGCGGGCGCTTGCACCATGTTTTGCTGCCCGTGTAAACGTACTTGACGGGCGCTGCGTTGGACTGTCAGCGCGGCCCGAAACCCGCCTGCCACTACCATTACCTGCCACAGTGACAACTACCCACCCATTGCACCAGCCACATCCTGTGCCATTGCGTGACCCGACCCCGATGCTGGAAAGCGCATTGGCGCAATGGGGCGGGCGGCGCGACCTGTGGGTGTTTGCCTACGCATCGCTGATCTGGCGTCCGGACTTTGACGTCGCAGAACAACACCTGGCGCGGGTGCACGGGTGGCACCGGGCACTGAAAATGTGGAGCCGTGTGAACCGCGGAACCATCGATTGCCCCGGCCTGGTGTTTGCACTGCTGTCCGGTGGCAGTTGCCACGGTGCGGTGTTACGGGTGCCGCGCCGACAGGCCGAATCGGTGCTGCACCAGTTGTGGGACCGCGAGATGGTGACTGGCGTCTACGACCCGAAGTGGCTGCCCTGCCAGACCGCCGCCGGCGCGGTGCAAGCTCTGGCCTTCACGCTGTCGCGCAAGAGCCCCAACTTCACTGGCGAGCTTAGCGCCAGCCGTTACCGCGAGATATTTGCCCAGTCGTGTGGACGTTATGGAACCACGCTGGACTATGCCGACCAGACGCTGCGCTGCCTGCGGCAACACGGCATCCATGACGCGGCACTGCAAAAGCTGCTCAGCCACGCCGGCTGACAGGCCTTTCGCGCCCGGCGAGCCCGCCAAACCACAGTGCTTTCTATACTCGGCGGATGAACGATATCGCCAATTTGCGCAAGAGTTACGAGCGCGCCGAACTGAGTGAAGACGCATCCCACACCGACCCGCTGCTCCAGTTTCAGCAGTGGCTGGACGAAGCCATTCAGGGCAAGTTGCCGGAACCCAACGCCATGACCCTGGCCACGGTAGGCAGTGATCTGCGGCCCAGCACCCGGGTCGTGCTGATCAAGGGTCTCGATGCACGCGGCATCGTTTGGTACACCAACTACGACAGCCGCAAAGGCCAGGAGCTGGCTGGCAACCCGTACGCGGCGCTGCAGTTCCACTGGGTCGAGCTCGAGCGTCTGGTCCGCATCGAGGGCCTGGTCGAAAAAATCGACCCGGCAGAGAGTGATGCCTACTTCCACGCCCGGCCACTGGACTCGCGTATCGGAGCCTGGGCCTCGCCGCAGTCGCAGGTGATCCCGGACCGTGGTGTTCTGGTCACCAATGCCGCTCGTTATGCCGCGCAATTCCTGCTGCGACCTCCCCGCCCGCCCCATTGGGGTGGTTATCGGCTCAAACCCGACAACTGGCAGTTCTGGCAAGGGCGCAAAAGCCGTTTGCACGACCGGCTGCGCTACCGGCTTGAGGCGTCAGGCGAATGGGTGCGGGAACGGCTGGCGCCCTGAGGTTTTCAGGTGCTGCATGGCAGGAGAGCCCGCAAAAACCGATGCGGGCCATCTACCCCGTCCACCAGAATGCCAGTGTCACGCTGACAAGCGACAACACGGTGGACAACGCCACACTGGCCGTCACCAATTCCTGCGCCACACCGTAACGCTGCGAAAACAGGAACACATTGGCGCCGATCGGCAACGCCGCGGTGACCACCAGCACGGCAAACGGCACACCCCGCATGCCCAGCAGGGTACCCAACACGATGCACAACAAGGGCATCACCAGGTTCTTGATGCCGCACAGCACCAGTGCCTGACGCAGTTGCTTGCCGACCGAGGAGGCGGCGAGGGCAAACCCGACCAGCAACAGGGCCAACGGGCCAAACGCGTTGCCAACCCAGCGCATGCCCTGATCCAGCCAGGCCGGAAACACCAGTCCGGTTTGCGCAAACAGCAAGCCGGCGATGATGGGCAGTGGTACCGGATGCAGCAGCGCGCGGCCCGCTGCACGCAAGCCGACCTGCAGTATGCGGCGTGCCGACGCCGGTGCGGCGGCGGCCTGTTCCCGGGCGACTGCAATCTCCAGCGCCACCGTGGCAGTGGTCAGCAACACCAGGGAATGGATCGGTATCAGGGTCAGCAGGGTCACCAGGCCGAGTTCGCCAAAGGCCAGACCGATCAGCGGGATACCGATCATCACGGCGTTGCTGTAGGTCACCGCCAGCGCCAACACCGCTGCCGTGCGGTTCAGGCCGCGCCACCACAACATGCCGCCAAACGTCAGCCCCAGCGCACCGATGTAGGCCAGCGCCGGTGTGGCATCCAGCTGGGCGATATCGACCCGGCTCATGGTGCGAAACAGCAGCACCGGCGTGAGCACCATGAAGGCCAGAGTCGATAACGGTTTGGTCAGGCCGGCACCAACCCACCCGACCCGCGCCAACAGCCAGCCGACGCTGATCAGCGCGACAACCGGCAACAAGGCAGTCAATACAACAGGGGTCATGGTGGGCGGGCCGGGGCAGTATCGCACCCGGTCCCCGGCGCCGCGAGTCTGGACTCTGACCCACTGGCCGCGGTCACCTGCATCCGCGCGGCGGCTGGTGCGAAGCGGCCTTGCGGCCGCGCCACCTGCGCCTACTTGACGCTGACCGCGTCGGTCACGCGGTAATACAGTCCGTAGGGGTCATCCAGCAGCACCATGAATTTGCCCTCTACCACCACCGGCTCCATGGAATACGTGACCGGCACTTTGGTCTTGACCTCGACCATGCTTTCGGGGCCGCCGGGGGTGCAGAAACCGCAGGTCAAGGGGACCGAGGTCAGCAGGAAGTGTTTTTGTTTCTCACCCGGCTCCAGCGGCATCATGAAACCCTGGATACGTTGCGTCTTCTGGTTCAGCGCCATCTGGCTCACGGCAAAAACCGGCAGCACCTTGTTTTTCTCGGCCTTGGTTTTTACATCGGTCAACACCGACCACGGCACCACGTCGGCGCGTTGCGGCAGTGGCGCGAAAGGGCTGTTGGCACCGTGTACGCCGGCACCGCTACCTGCCGCCAAGGTCGCGACGGGTTGCTGTCCGCCCGCCGGTGCCGCGCCCGCTTTGGAGCCGGAGCCTGCCTTGGTGCTGGTACCTGCAGAGGGTATGGGAGAGCCCAGCTGGGCCGATGCGCCCCATGCGACACAGGCCAGCGTGACGGCGAGGACAGTGGTTTTCATGGTTGGCTCCAGGTGGTATCGGGGGTAGGACAAGACGGTCGACGCCAAGTTCCCTTGGGCGACCAAGGTACCTGGCTCAATGCGCATGTTTCATGCCGCAGTATTTGCCAATTGCCAAACCCTTGCACGCAGCCTGCAATTCCTTTTGGCACACATCTTCCTTCTTGCCCGCCTCCAGGCACTTGGCCGCACCATCGTGCGCCGCGGCAATCGCCCGATGCCGGGCAATGTCCTCCTTGGATTGCGCGGCGTTGTGGGCGCCCGCGGCCATGGCAACTGGCGCCGCAAGCACCAGAGACAAAGACGCGATGATGGCAAACACAGCTTTCATGAACATTCTCCAGAATATTGACACATCAGCTACCGGCTGTTGAGCAAGGTAGTCACATCCAGACGGTAGGCGCCCATTGCGGGCAACAAGGCTGCCAGAGTGGCCACCCCGAATCCCAGCACCGGCACCCACCATTCGGCAGGCAACCAGATCCAGCCGGTCAGCGGCAAAGACCGCTCCGCCTGCATCCAGCTACCCGCCAAACCGGTCAGCGCATGGCCCAACAGCATGCCCAGAAACACTGCCAGCGCTGCCAGCAGCAATGCTTCACACAAGACAAGGCCGGCCACCTTGGCAGGTGGTGCACCCAGCATGCGCAACATGGCCAGGTCGCCACGGCGCTCGCGCACGGCGCTCCACAGGGCGATGAACACACTGAGGGCCGCAGTCAACAGCAAGACGGCTCCAAAACCGCGCAGCACGTTGGTGCCCACGCCCACCATGCGCAGCAGACGGGTGACCTCCACCGCCGGCGCCGCCGCCTGCATCTCGGTGGTGGTGTTGACGAAACGCGGGAAGCTGACCGCCGCAAGGGGGCTCTTGTAGCTGATCAACACCAGCGTGACCTCGCGCTCGGCCTCCAGCGCCTTCTGGTCCTCTTCGTCCAGTGCCGTGGCCTTCTCGTGCACCTTCCAGACCGACTCGGTCGCCGTCAGCACCAGCCGGTCGAGCACACAGCCACACGCCGCCAGAACGCCCGTGACCTGGTAGGGGGTGTCACCGTGCTCGTGGCCACCCACCCCCAAACCGTGGGAGCCA
>JANOTG010000016.1:0-5183 GCA_031416215.1 Betaproteobacteria bacterium | reverse complement strand
CCCACAGGAGACACAGATGCAAAAGGTGTTGCACATCAACCCGGATAAATGTACCGGGTGCTTGCAGTGCGAGATGGCTTGTTCGTTCGAGAACTACGGCACGTTTGCCACGGCCAAGTCGCGCATCAAGGTGTTTGACTTTCACCATACCGGCAAGAAAGTGCCCTATACCTGCACGCAGTGCGACGAGGCCTGGTGCCTGCATGCCTGCCCGGTCGAGGCCATCACGATGAACAAGACCACCGGCGCCATGGAGGTCAACGAGGCCACCTGTGTCGGCTGCAAGGTCTGCACCATCGCCTGCCCGTTTGGCACCATCAATTACGTCGAGGAAACAGGCAAGGTGCAGAAGTGCGACCTCTGCGGTGGCGAACCGGCCTGTGCCGACGCCTGCCCGACCGGCGCCATCACCTTCATCGATGCCAACTGGACCGGCCTGGGCAAGATGGCCCAGTGGGCCGACAAACTCGGCAACCAACCTTCGGCAGCTTAAGGAGTTCGATATGTCTTGGACTGGAAAAATCCTTCGCGTCAATCTGACCACCGGCGCCATCAAGGTCGAGCCGACCAACATGGACTGGGCGCGTGCCTACATCGGCTCACGCGGCCTGGGCACCAAGTACCTGGTGGAAGAGGTCGATGCCACGGTGGACCCGCTGTCACCCGGCAACAAGATCATCTGGGCCACCGGGCCGTTGACCGGCACCATGGCCAGCACCGGTGGCCGTTACACCGTGATCACCAAGAGCCCGCTGACGGGGGCCGTGGCCTGCTCGAATTCGGGTGGTTATTGGGGCGCCGAGTTCAAGATGGCCGGGTGGGACATGCTGATCTTCGAGGGCAAGAGCGCCAAGCCGGTTTACCTGTACATCAACGACGACCAGGTCGAGCTGCGTGATGCGGCGCACCTGTGGGGCAAGAGTGTCTGGGAGACCGAGGAGTCGCTGAAGAAGTCGCTGCAAGATCCGCTGACACGGGTATCGAGCATCGGCAAGGCGGGCGAGAACGGCGTATTGTTTGCCAGCGTGGTGAACGACCTGCACCGCGCGGCGGGCCGCTCCGGCGTCGGTACCGTCATGGGCAGCAAGAACCTCAAGGCAATTGCCGTGCGTGGCACCAAGGGCGTGGGCAACATCAAGGACCCGAAAGGTTTCATGAAGGCGGTCAACGCGGCCAAGAAGGTGCTGGCCGAGAACGGTGTCACCGGTCAGGGCCTGCCAGCCTATGGCACGCAGGTGCTGATGAACGTGATCAACGAGACCGGTGCCTTGCCCACACGCAACCACCGCGACAACCAGTTCGAGGGTGCCAAGGATATTTCCGCCGAAGCCATGGCGACACCACGCAAGAGCGACGGCAAGAAACACCTGGTGACGAACCAGGCGTGTTTTGGCTGCACCATCGCCTGCGGTCGCATCAGCAAGATGGACGAAAACCATTTCACCATCGTCAACAAGCCGCAGTACCGGGGCGCCAATGGTGGCCTGGAGTACGAAGCTGCCTGGGCGCTCGGTGCTGCCAACGGCGTGAACGACCTGGAGGCGCTGCAATATGCCAACATGTTGTGCAACGAAGAAGGCATCGACCCGATTAGCTTCGGCACCACCGTGGGTGCCGTCATGGAACTCTACGACATGGGCGTTCTGACCAAGGAGATGGTCGGTTGCGAGGCCAAGTTTGGCTCGGCCCAGGCATTGGCCTTCCTGACCGAGGAAACCATCAACGGGCGCGGCTTTGGCAAGGAGATCGGCCAAGGTTCGAAGCGTCTGACCGCCAAATATGGCCACCCGGATCTGAGCATGAGCTCCAAGGGCCAGGAATTCCCGGCCTATGACGGCCGGGCGATACAGGGCATCGGCCTGGCCTATGCCACCAGCAACCGTGGTGGCTGCCACCTGCGGGGTTACACCATCGCCTCCGAGGTGTTGGGGATTCCGGTGAAAACCGATCCGCTGGAGCACGCCGGCAAGGCAGATCTGGTGAAGGCGTTTCAGGACGCCACAGCGGCTTTCGATTCGTCCGGCCTGTGTATCTTCACCACCTTCGCCTGGGGCCTGCACGACCTGGCGCCGCAGATGTCCGCCGCCTGCGGTGACGAGTTCACCACCGAAGAACTGGCCAAGATCGGTGAGCGCATCTGGAACATGGAGCGCGAATTCAACAACCGCGCCGGCTTCACCGAAAAGGACGACAGCCTGCCGAAACGCCTGCTGACCGAAGCCTGCAAGACTGGCCCGGCCAAGGGCAAGGTCAACATGCTGTCCGAGATGCTGCCCAAGTATTACGAGGCGCGTGGCTGGGATCCGCAGGGCCGGCCGACGGCCGCAACCAAGGAGCGCCTGGGGCTGTAAGGCCTGCCGACTGGTACCAGAGAAGCGGCTCGAGAGGGCCGCTTCTGGTTTGTGCCGCACTGTTTTTTTTCCCGACCCTTAGCGCGCGCACACAGCGCCACATTTCAACTGGAGAACCCGACATGACCCACCACGTCATTCTTGGCGCCGGCCCGGCCGGTGTGATAGCCGCCGAGACCATTCGCAAACACGCGCCGGCCGACACCATCACGATGGTAGGGGACGAGCAGGAGCCACCGTATTCGCGCATGGCGATTCCGTACCTGCTCATGGGCAACGTCGGTGAGACTGGCACCTATCTGCGCAGGAGCCTGACGCATTACTCTGACCTGCGCATAAAGCAGGTAAACGGTCGTGCCACGGCGGTCGATGCCGCAGCCAAGACCGTCACACTGGACAACGGCTCCACACTGAAGTTCGACCGGCTCTTGATCGCCACCGGCTCGCATCCGATGCGTCCGCCCATCAGCGGCATGGATTTGCCGGGTATCCATCCCTGCTGGACTATGGAGGATGCCCGCGCCATCATGAAGCTGGCCTCCAAAGGGGCGCGCGTATTGCAGATGGGGGCAGGATTCATAGGCTGCATCATCATGGAGGCTCTGGCGGCGCGTGGTGTGAAGCTCAGTGTGGTGGAAATGGGCGACCGCATGGTGCCACGCATGATGGGGCCCACGGCCGGCGCCATGATCAAGGACTGGTGCGCCGCCAAGGGGGTGCAGGTGTTTACCGGCACCCGTGTCGACGCCATCGAGAAGGGTGTGAATGGTGCGGCATTGAAGGTCAAGCTTTCGAATGGCCAGGCCATGGATGTGGACCTGGTGATCAGCGCCACCGGTGTACGGCCGGCCATCGGTTTCCTGGAGAAATCGGGAGTCAAGTGTTTGCTGGGTGTGTTGACCGACGAACACCTGCAGACCAATGTGCCGGGCATTTATGCAGCGGGTGACTGCGCCGAGGCCTTCGACAAGGTCAGTGGCAAGACCATCGTCAGTGCCATCCAGCCGAACGCGGCCGAGCAGGCGAGGGTGGCCGCGCTCAACATGGTGGGGCGGCGGGCCGCTCTCAAGGGCGTGACCCAGATCAACGTACTCGATACCTTGGGCCTGATCTCCACCAGCTTTGGTGAATGGCAGGGCGTGCCTGATGGCGAGCATGTGGAGTTGACCGACCAGGCGGCCGGCCGCCATCTGAGCCTGCAGTTCAAGGGCGATGTACTGGTGGGTTGCAACAGCGTTGGCTGGACCGACCATGTGGGCGTGATGCGCGGCCTGGTGGAAGGGCAAATCCATCTGGGCGCCTGGAAGGACACGCTGAAAGCCGATCCGACGCGGCTGATGGATGCCTACCTGGCGAGCGCCCAGGGGCAGGGTGACTGGAGTGGCGCCCAGGACGCGCGCCGCCGCTGAAGCACACGATGAAGATCACCCTCAAGCTGTTTGCCTCGTTGACAGACTACCTGCCGCCGGAGAACAAGTACACCAACATGGTCGATCTGGACATCGCGCCCGATGCCACCATCATGCAGATCATCACGCCCATGGCCTTGCCCGAGAAGATGGTGCATCTGGTGCTGGTGAACGGCAAGTATGTGGCGCCGGCGGATCGCCGCAGCACCACGCTGGCTGAGGGTGATGTACTGGCCATCTGGCCACCGATCGCTGGCGGGTAGAGCCCTGCATGCAGGCGTTTTATGCGGCGGCTTTCGATCGTGAAATGGGCTGCACCGAACGCGAGTGGCTGGGCTGGTTGCCCAGCGCCATGGGTGTGCATCCCTACCAGATCGCCCTGCAGTCGTTGACGGCGCAGATCGGCGATGCGACCCTGGAGCTGTCATGGAGAGCCGCAGAGCCACGTGCCATCGGACTGGCGCGGATTCCTCGCTTGCTGGTGAGTTTTCGCTTCACCGGTCTTGACGACGCGCAGCGCTACCAGTTCATGAAACGGTTCGATCTGTACATGCAACGCGGCGGCGGTTGAACGGCTGGCAGCGGCGCCCACCCTGTGTTTTCGTTACGCCTCTTGCATTTGGCATGCAGACAGGGGCGGCTGCTGTGTCTAGGATGGCGAAGCTGTTGCCGCTCTCAGCACACAACCATTCTTCAAGGAATTTCTCATGGCCATCCAGTCCCCTTTTTTCACCAAGCGCGACAGCGAAGTGGCTGCCTCGCGACCCGCACAAGCCCCGGCGGCGGGCCGCGTGCTTGCAAACGGCGTGACGCCAGTGCATCCTCTGTACCCGGCCGGAGCTCCGGCTAGCTCGTCGGGCGTGACGACGGCCGACGAGCCGTCGCCCGCAGTGGCAAGTCAAACGGAAGGCGGCAGCAAACTCACGGTCGGCCCCAACATCAAGCTCAAGGGCGTCGAGATCACCGACTGCGACACCCTGGTGGTGGAGGGCATGGTCGAGGCGACCATGGACTCGCGCCTGATGCTTATTGCGCCATCCGGGGCCTTCAAGGGCGCCGCGCAGATCGACATTGCCGAGGTGCGTGGATTGTTCGAAGGGACCTTGACAGTTCGCCAGAAGCTGGTGATTCATTCCACTGGCAAGGTGACCGGCACCGTGCGGTATGGCACGCTGGTAGTGGAAGAGGGTGGCCAACTGGCCGGCGACATCGCATCCGGTGCCGCGGTTGGCGCTGTTGCCGGCAAACCGGCGCTGGTGACGAAGGCGCCACTGCAGGCGGCCTGACCGGCCGAAAACAAGTCAACGCTGCGGCATGTCCTTGACCGAGTAACCCAGGCTCACCGTGGCGTCGTCGGGAATGGCCGGCATGCTGGCATTCCAGGCCTCCCAGTCGGTGCGCATGGCCTGCAAACGATCCGGCT
>JANOTG010000015.1:0-2430 GCA_031416215.1 Betaproteobacteria bacterium | reverse complement strand
CGCGCACGACGATCATGTCGCCCGGCTTGGCGCCCTTGACCTTGATCGGGCCGGTGGCCGGATTCACAAACGGCAGCGTCACATCGTGCTCACACAGTTTCTCGTCCAGCGAATGGATCAGGTGGCCGCCGATGTTCAGCTCGGTCTCGATCTCGAATATCTCGCCGTGCTCCACCTCGGCGGTAAAACTGTCTACCGCGGCAAACGCATACTTCAGGTCGCCCTTGCGAATCACCTGTCCGCGGTCGATCGGGGCCACATCGGCAATGTTCATCGAATTCTCCTGCGTGTTTCAACCAAGGTCCTGGGCGAGACGCTCAACGTGCCAGCAACTCCCGCAACGCGTTGTCCAGAAACGCCATGTCCGGCGCATGCAGCCCGGGGGCGCCGGCGATGTGGCCCCAGTCGGACGGAATCGGCTGCAGCTCTGCGTTGCGCATGTGCTGCAACTGCCACGCGTTGTCGGCCACCGGAAAGTACAAATCCGTGGCGCCCGGCAGCAACATGGTTTTGGCCGTGATGGCGTGCAAGGCGGCTGGGTAGTCACCCCTGTAGATCGGGTTGTCGCTGATATCCGAGTGCTGCCAGGTGGCCAGCATGCCGAGCAGGTCGTTGGCATCGAACTGCAGAAAATTGGCCTCCCAGAACGCGGTCACGTGGTCGTCCGACGACGAGTGACCCAACTCGCGGTACAGGGCGTTGCGGTAAAAAGCCTGCGACGGACCCCAGCCTGCCCAGACCCGCGCAAAGGCCCGGATACCACGCTGCGGCGCGTGACGGTACCAGCCGCCATTGAAATCGGAGTCGGCCAGCAAAGCCGCCTTGACACCTTCGAGAAACACCCAGTTGTGCGGTGCGGTCCTGGCCGACGCACACCAGGGCGCCAGCCTTTGCACCATGTCCGGAAAAATGGCAGCCCAGTGGCTGGCCTGCTGCCCACCCATCGAGAACCCGGTTGCCAGAGCCAGTTGTCGCACCCCCAGGTGCTGCGTCAGCAGACGGTGCTGACACTGCACATTGTCCCAATGCGTGACGGTCGGAAACTTGGGCCCGTTGCACGGTGACGCGGCATTGGACGGCGACGAGGACAACCCATTGCAGAACATGTTGACCACGACAATGAAGTAGTTCTCAGGATCCAGCGCACGACCACGGCCTATCATGCCTTCATAGTCCGCGTGGCGCCCGCCATAAAAGGTCGGCACCAGAATCACGTTGTCGGCCTTCGTGTTGAGTTCGCCGTATGTCTTGTAGACCAGACGGGCATTACGCAGGGTCGCGCCAGATTGCAACTCGACGTTGCCCAGCTCAAACACATCGCCATCGGTCACATGACATCCTTCAGGCTTGATGAAGCAATCAGCGGGCTTCGCAGCAAAAACGGGTCAGTAAACCGGTCCGGTCCGGCGCGCTGCAGCTTCGGCAAAAGATGCATAATAGTAACATAATGTTCGCCGTGTGATAACTGCACCGAGGTGCAAAAGAGCGACCGGAATGCACGGTTTTCGTGGTCACCTGACTGCAGTGCCACCCTCTTCTGCGAAGCCCCAGCCCATGCCCCAATCACCCTTCACCGACACGCCGGATCCGACTGGAGTCCGATTGCCAGCGCACCTGCCGGGCACTGCGACGCCGCTGCTGCGCACCTACCGCCAACTGATTGGTGGCGTCTGGTGTGACGCCGCCGGTGGCGAATGGCTGGAGTCGCTCAACCCGGCCAATGGCGAGGCATGGGCGATGATTCCGCGCGGCCGCGCGGCCGACGCCGAGCGCGCCGTGACAGCTGCACGCGCAGCCTTCGAATCAGTGGCCTGGCGCAGCATGACGGCGAGCGCGCGCGGCGAGTTGTTGCGGCGTGTCGCCACCTACCTGGAGAGCCATATCGAGGCGCTGGCGGTGATCGAGGCGCGCGACAACGGCAAGCGGCTGGTCGATGTATTGCCCCAGTTGCGCACCCTGCCAAAGTACTTCCACTATTACGCCGGTCTGGCCGACAAGATCGAAGGCGCCGTCATACCGAACGACGTGCCCGGGGTCTTCAACTACACGCGCCACGAGCCGCTTGGCGTTGTGGTGGCGATCACGCCGTGGAACTCACCCTTGATGCTGGCGGTGTGGAAGCTGGCACCGGCACTGGCGGCCGGCAACACGGTGGTGCTCAAGCCATCCGAACATGCCTCGGCGTCGACCCTTGAATTCGCAGCGCAACTCGAAGCTGCCGGCCTGCCTGCGGGCGTGGTCAATGTGGTCACCGGGCTGGGTGGCGAAGTCGGCGCACCCCTGGTGGAACATCTCCATGTGGCCAAGATCTCGTTCACCGGCTCGGACGCCAGCGGCAAACGCATTGCAGCCACTGCGGCGGCTGACCTCAAGCGGGTAACCCTCGAGCTCGGCGGCAAATCACCGCAGCTGGTGTTCGACGACGCCGAC
>JANOTG010000014.1:0-1634 GCA_031416215.1 Betaproteobacteria bacterium | reverse complement strand
TGGATGCCGTCGAATCGGCCGACCTGCGCCATGCCGACGGATATGCAGTGCGCATACGCGGTGTGAGCACGCTGGTCCACTTGGAGGCAAAAAAATGACACCGGGCTGGCGTATGCGGCGCCACCGGTCTAGTTAACAGGTGGACATATGGCAAAAGAATACAAAGACCTGGTCGTAGGACTGGACATCGGCACCGCCAAAGTGATGGTGGTGGTGGCTGAGGTGCTGCCCGGTGGCGAACTCAAACTCGCCGGCCTGGGCGTGGCACCCAGCAATGGGCTCAAACGCGGCGTGGTGGTGAATATCGACGCCACCGTGCAAAGTATCCAGCTTGCGCTGAAGGAAGCCGAACTGATGGCCGACTGCAAGATCACGCGCGTCTACACCGGCATCACCGGCAGCCACATCCGCGGCATCAACTCCAGCGGCATGGTGGCGGTAAAGGATCGCGAAGTGACACAGGCCGACGTGGCGCGTGTGGTGGAGACCGCCAAGGCGATCAACATCTCGACCGACCAGAGACTGCTGCTGGTGGAGCCGCAGGAATTCATCATTGACGGACAGGACGTCAAGGAACCCATAGGCATGAGCGGGATCCGGCTCGAGGCCAAGGTGCACATCGTGACCGGGGCCCAGAGCGCGGCCGAGAACATCATCAAGTGTGTGCGGCGCTGCGGGCTGGAGGTGGAGCAGCTGATGCTCAACCCGCTGGCATCGAGCCTGGCGGTGTTGACCGACGACGAACGCGAACTCGGTGTCGCCCTGGTCGACATCGGCGCGGGCACCACCGATGTGGCGATCTTCACCAATGGCGCCATCCGCCACACCTCGGTGATACCCATCGCCGGCGACCTGATCACCAGCGACATCGCGATGGCGCTGCGCACGCCCACCAAGGACGCCGAGGACATCAAGGTCGAAAACGGCTACGCCAAGCAGTTGTTGACCGACGCTGAAACCCAGGTCGAGGTACCCGGCCTGGGTGACCGCGGTCCGCGCCTGCTCAGCCGCCAGGCGCTGGCGGGCGTGATCGAGCCACGTGTGGAGGAGATCTTTGCCCTGGTCCACCAGGTCATCCGCGAATCAGGTTACGAGGAGGTGCTCTCCAGCGGCATCGTGCTGACCGGCGGCAGCTGCGTGATGCCGGGCATGGTCGAGCTGGGCGAGGACATTTTCCTCAAGCCCGTGCGCCGGGGTATTCCCAAATATGCGGGCGCCCTGTCCGACATGGTGGCGCAGCCCCGGGCGGCGACGGTGATGGGCTTGTTGGAAGAAGCCCGCATCGCCCGCTTGCGCGGCTTCAAGGTGGCGCAGAAGAACGGCTCGATGAAGACTGCTTTTGGCCAGGTCAAGGACTGGTTCGTGGGGAACTTCTGATGACGAAAAGACACTGCACAAACCCGTTTTCCGGTCGCTGGAAGACCTGGCTCGCCCGCGGCAGCCCGCACGCCCGATGGCCCTGCGCCGGGCCGCCTGAATAAGGGCGGCATGGCATTGGGACACACAACACACATGACACAGACGACCACATCGGCAAAGCAATACAGGAGAAAGACATGAGCATAGAAATGATCGAAGAACACGCGTTCAACCTCGGCACCCAGATCAAGGTCATCGGGGTCGGCGGCGGCGGC
>JANOTG010000013.1:0-5175 GCA_031416215.1 Betaproteobacteria bacterium | reverse complement strand
GCGCACCAAACTGATCGAATCCCTGGTAACGCAGCCGCGTATACCGGGGAACGACGCCGCGCAACCCGGGCACGGACAGGCAGCCCTCCCAGTCCTCCTCCAGCAATAGTGTGCCGTCGGGCCCTGGCAGGGGCGTGATCACCGGGTAGATCAACACGGTGCGGGCGATCGGCGCGGCGTCCGGATATCGCGGATTGAACAGAACGGTACCAAATATCACCAGTTGCAGGTCGACACCGATCTGCGGTGCGGCCAGTCCGGCTCCATTGGCCGCGTGCATGGTG
Source organism: Betaproteobacteria bacterium (assembly GCA_031416215.1). GTDB lineage: Bacteria > Pseudomonadota > Gammaproteobacteria > Burkholderiales > Burkholderiaceae_C > CAISIP01. Next base: position 4,891 of record JANOTG010000013.1, on the reverse strand, counting down.
TCCAGCATGTCGGTCACCAGCAGGTGTATCTCGTCGGTGTCGAAAGCGATCACCGGCTGGGCGTGCCGCAGCAGGCGCGGATCGCCCATTTTCAGAATGTCACGTATGGTCATGATTCGTTGTCGGTTGGCAGCGCCGCTGGCGCCGCTCCCTGCAGCATTTGCTGCAAGGCGTGTTGATCGATCACCGGGACGCCGAGTTCGCGCGCCCGCTCGAGTTTGCTGCCGGCCTGCTCGCCGGCAACCACAAAACTGGTCTTCTTGCTTACCGAAGCTGCCACCTTTCCGCCAGCGGCTTCAATCATTTCCCGGGCTTGTTCACGTTCCAGCCCTGGCATGGTACCGGTGAGCACCAGCGTCTTGCCGGCCAGTGGCTGGGATGCGAGCGGCGCCGGCGCGCCCTCTTCCCAGCGCAGGCCACAGGCACGCAATTGCTCCACCACGGTACGGTTGTGCGCTTCGTCGAAGAATGCACGCAGGCTCTTGGCCACCACCGGCCCGACGTCCGGCACCCGTTGCAACTGCTCGATTGGCGCGTCCATGATGGCATCGAGCGAGCCGAAGTGGCGCGCCAGCGCCTTGGCTGTGGCTTCACCGACATGGCGCACGCCCAGACCAAACAAAAAACGGGGCAAGGTCGTCTTTTTGGACGCCTCCAGCGCCTGCAACAGATTCTGCGCAGACCTGTCCGCCATACGATCCAGGCCTGCCAATGCGACCAGACCCAGCCGATACAGGTCCGGCAGGGTACGCACCAGCGCCGCATCGACCATCTGTTCCACCAGCTTCTCACCCAGCCCATCCACCTCCACGGCGCGGCGCTGTGCAAAATGCAGAATGGCCTGCTTGCGTTGCGCGCTGCAGACCAGACCACCAGTACACCGGTAGTCGGCTTCGCCCTCCTCGCGCAGCGCAGCCGAGCCACACACCGGGCATGTACGCGGCATGGTGAACACGGGTGGATCGCCAACCCGCCGCTCCAGCAACACCGCCACCACTTCGGGAATCACGTCACCAGCGCGGCGCACCAACACCGTGTCGCCAGGTCGCACGTCCTTGCGCCGGGCCTCATCTTCGTTGTGCAGCGTGGCATTGGTGACGGTGACGCCGCCGACAAACACCGGCGCCAGCTTGGCCACCGGCGTGAGTTTTCCGGTGCGGCCCACCTGCACGTCGATCTCCAGCACCGTCGTCATCTGCTCCTGTGCCGGGTACTTGTGCGCCACCGCCCAGCGCGGCTCGCGGGTCACAAACCCCAGTTGCTGTTGCAGCGCCAGGTTGTTCACCTTGTAGACCACGCCATCGATGTCGTAGGGCAACGTGGCGCGTCGCTCGCCGATGCGTGCGTGGTAGTCTGCCAGCGCCGCCGGCCCGTGTACCAACTCGACCAGATCACACACCGGGAAACCCCAACGGGCCAGTTGCATCAGCATGCTGCGGTGGCTGTCGAAAATGCCCTGCGTTGCCGCCGCGGGAGTCAGATCACCCACGCCGTAGGCAAAAAAGCTCAGGGGACGGCGCGCCGCAACCGCCGGGTCGAGTTGGCGCACCGCACCGGCAGCAGCGTTGCGCGGGTTGACGAAGGTTTTGTCGGTCTTGCTGCCAGCCGCGATGCGCTGCAGCTGCGCTACATTCAATTGCTCGAAGTCGTCGCGGCGCATGTACACCTCGCCACGCACTTCGAGCACGGCCGGCGCGTCTGGCGGCAGGCGCAAGGGAATCTGCCCAACGGTGCGGATATTGCCCGTGACGTCTTCCCCGTACTCGCCGTCACCTCGGGTGGCAGCCAGCACGAGGATGCCGGCCTCGTAACGCAGGCTCATGGCCAGGCCGTCGAACTTGGGTTCGGCCGCATACTCCAGAGCCGCAGCATCCGCTGCCAGTCCCAGTTCGCGCCGTACCCGGGCATCGAAGCTGAATGCTCCACTGGCCTCCGTATCGGTCTCGGTGCGAATACTGAGCATCGGTACGCGATGGCGCACGCTCGCAAACTGATCCAGCGGCTTGCCGCCGACACGTTGCGTCGGCGAATCCGGCGTCACCGACTTCGGAAACTGCGACTCCAACGCCTGCAGTTCCGCGAACAACAGGTCGTATTCGGCATCGGCCACCAACGGTGCGTCCAGCACATAGTAGTGGTGCGCCAGCCGGTGCAACTCGCTGCGCAGCCAGGCCATGCGCTCGGACTGCTGCAGGGGCGGCAATGGTGGTTCACCCATGTGCGGGCCAGCGCTCCAGCGCCTCAGGAAAACAGTCGGCGCGCCAGCGGCGAGCCGACAGCCATATCCCGCTGCTCCAGCGCGTCGTACAGCTTTTCGAGCTCCGAGCCGATCACATCCAGCGCATCAGGCGGCAGCATCAGGCCGTTGTCGTCGGTGATCGTGCCATCCATCGCCGCCGCCAAGCCGATGGCCACCTCGCGCATACGCTGGAATGGTCGCTCGCTGCGCTCCACCTGGGGCACGTCCAGCGCCAGCGACACCTCACGCACTGCGGCCTGGGCCGGGTCTTCTGCCAACGCAGCCTGGGAATCAAAGGACAGCCCCAAGACCGGCGGCAGACCGGCGACACTGGCCGACAGCACCATACGCCCGGGCAGGTTGCCGGGCACAAAGCCCAGTCGCGCCGCGTGTTGCTGTACGTAACCCGGGCTCCAGGCGGCACTGCGCGCACGCAGCGTGAATTCGAGCTGGGCATCATGGGCACTGGCGAACTGGTCAAGTTCCCGTGCCCGCGCCACCTCTTCCAGCATGTCGGGGAAATCCGGCGTTCCATTGATGGCGTCACAAAATGCCTGGGCCTTGACCACAAACTCGGAGAACTCGATCTCGTTCAGCGCGCCCGTGCGGTTGGCCAACTGGACGCCGACCTGGAATGCGTCGTAACGCCGTCCCGCCGCCGGTGTCTCCCACAATCGGGTCTGGTTGTTCAGCCCTTCCACCGCGAACGGCTTGCTGCCGGCGCGCCGGGTCGCGGGCATGGCGGCCAGTGCGGCTTCGCCGGAGACTTCGCCGTCGAGGCCGACCGGCGCGATGATATCGAGCAGGGAATCGAGCGCCGCGCGTTTCTCCGGCGGTGGCGGCGTGAAGGCATCGACGCCAAACGCCTGTGCTTCCAGCCGCGGCTCGATGGGCGCATCCGCCGCATCGTCGTCGGTTGACGGCAAACTGGCCTGGCGTGGCGCCATCTTGCGCGAGGTCCAGGCGCCGTGGGCAACCACGGCGACCAGCACCAGGCCACCGGCAATCGCCAGGCCAATTTGCAGGTTACTCACCGACATGGCCTCGCGCCCCACCCCGCGTGTGGTGCTGCATGACCTTGCACAGGCACACCATGCGACTTCAACCCGCCTCAGCCAGAGTCAGCGCCGAATCCATATCGACGGCAACAATTCGCGACACACCCTGCTCCTGCATGGTCACTCCAATCAGTTGCTCGGCCATTTCCATGGCAATCTTGTTGTGGCTGATGAACAGGAACTGCGTTTCCCGGCTCATCGTGGTCACCAGTTTGGCATACCGCTCGGTGTTGGCATCATCCAGCGGCGCGTCAACCTCGTCCAGCAGGCAAAACGGCGCTGGATTGAGCTGAAAAATCGCAAACACCAGGGCAATCGCAGTCAACGCCTTTTCACCCCCGGACAACAGGTGGATGGTCTGGTTCTTCTTGCCCGGCGGCTGCGCTATCACCTGCACACCCGAGTCCAGGATCTCGTCACCGGTAATCACGAGTTTGGCATTGCCACCGCCAAAAAGCTCCGGGAACATCTTGCCAAAATGGATGTTGACGGTATCGAAGGTGGACGAAAGAAGCTGACGCGTCTCGGCATCGATCTTGCGTATTGCATCTTCGAGTGTCGTCATCGCCTCATTCAGGTCAGCCGACTGGGCATCGAGGAATTGCTTGCGCTCGGTTGCCGTCGTCAACTCCTCCAAGGCGGCAAGGTTGACTGCGCCCAGGGCCAGTATCTCGGTGTTGATGCGCTCGATCGCACCTGCCAGACCGGGCAGGCGAACGGCACCCTGTTCGATCGAATGGGCGGTTGCTGCCAGGTCAGCCTGGGCGTCGGCCAGCAACTGCTGGTATTGCTCACATCCCAGGCGGGCAGCCTGCTCCTTGAGTTGCAGATCGGTGATGCGCTGGCGCAGCGGATCGAGTTCACGCTCCAGTTGCAGCCTGCGTTCGTCGCTGCCGCGCAGCTTGGCGGTCAGTTCGTCGTATTGGCTGCGCCGCGCCGCCAAATGTTGCTCGCGTTCCAGCTTGAGCGCCAAAGCAGTTTGCAACCCTGCCTGTGCAGCGGTATCAGTCAGGCGGGCAAGCTCCTGGTTGGCACCCAAGGTTTCCCCCACCAAGGCTGCCGATTGTTGCTCTGCTGTGCTGGCTGATCGTGCCAGCTCCGCCGAGCGCGCCTGCAGACTGCGCAGGGCAAACCCGGCCTCCTGCGCCAAGCGTTCCGCCTGGCGCTGCCGCTCTCGAAAATCCGACACCGCCTGCTGTGCCGCCGCGACCCGTTCGTCGAGCATCGCATGGCGCTCCTGGGTATCAGCCAGTTGCATGTCCAAGGCCTCGAACCGGCCTTCGGCCTGCGACTGGCGCTGGCGCAATCCGTCAAGCTGCGTGTCCAGCTCCGACAATTCGCCCATGAGTTGATCACTGCGCTGGCGCGTCTGCTCCGACAACTGGCGCAACCGCAGGGCCTGCACCTGCAGCGCGTGCGCCTGGGCCTGGGTTTGTGCCGCCTGACGCCGCAATTCGACCAACTGTCGCGAGGCGTCGGCAAACGCGACTTCGCTGCGCTGCAGCGCCAAGCGCGCCTGCTCCGCAATCAGGGACTGCGCACGTTGCTGCTTGTCGATGTTCTCGATCTCATGGGCACGCGCCAGCAGCCCGGC
>JANOTG010000012.1:0-2312 GCA_031416215.1 Betaproteobacteria bacterium | reverse complement strand
GATCGACGGCGTTGCTCGCATCGATCTCCGCGTCGGTCGGGTCCTCGGTGCCGATCTCGTCGGCGAGCACTTGGCTCGCGCCGGTGTGGCCATCAAAGACGGGACGTGGCACGCCAAGTGCGTCGTAGCCCTCGGCGGCGACGATCCAGTGGGTGCCGTCGTTGATGATCAACGCCCGGTTGAACATGGCGTCGATGACCTTCTTGCGAGCCCCGCCCTTGATGTTGTCGGGGAACCAGTCGATTTGACCGCTGGTGTTTTGGATGGCCTGAGCCAGGATGACGTGCTGGGCCGGGGTCAGTTGGGTTGTCATGGTGATGATCCTTGGTGGTTATTGCTTGGGGTTGGTGGTGCTGGCGGCTTGCTTGCCCGCGTCGAATGCGGCCTGCAGGGCGCTCTTGATGCCCCGCACGCTGACGTCGTGGAAATCGAGGCTGTCCATGTTGCGGCTCTCGAGGGTTTCGACGAAGAGATGTTCCAGCGCGATTTGCTGGAAGAGTTTGTTGAGGGTGGCGGCGTCCATGGTGGTGTTCCTCAGACCTTGTGGATCTGCTTGGCGCGGGGGAACCCGACCCAGACACCCTGGTCGTCGAGGCCTCGCGATGCGAGTTCCTTGCGGGCCAGTTGGTTGAGGTCGATCTCGCCGCGTGCTGCTGCGGCGAGGACCTTGGTCAGTGCGAGCTGGATGAAGCCGAGTTCGTCGACTGTGAAGTTGTTGCTGCTGGTGTTTGCCATTTGGTTCTCCTGGTGGCGTGGTTGATGGTGTTTGAAGTAACGCGCTGTCCACCACGGAAGCCAAGCAGAAGATCAACAACTTCTGCGAACTGTTTCAATCTTCTTTTGAGGGCGTTGATGCCATGCCACGTGCTGCGCCAACGCCCTGCCGACACCCTGGTTGTGGGGCAGTGCTGACGACGCCCGGGTACTGCGACACGCACCGTGCTGGCGTGCATCGTGACTACGGTCGCGCGCGTCGAGGGTTCGACACCGAACGTGGCTTCTACCAGTCAGCGGCGTGGCGTGCCGTGCGTGCGGCGTTCCTGCGGGAACACCCCCTGTGCGCGCACTGCGCGGCACGTGGGCGCGTTGTGGCGGCCGTGGTGGCAGACCACGCGGTGCCGCTCAAGGACGGTGGAGCACGGTTGGACTGGTCCAACCTGTCACCCCTGTGCGTGCCGTGTCACAACCGCAAGACGGCTGGTGAGACAGCCCGACGCAGCCGACGCATCTGACGGGGGGAGGGGGGATGAATCTCTACGGCGCCGCAAGCAAGATGCGTGCGCGAGCACAGATTTTTGCGCGTGCAAATTGGAAAACTGTTTCGGCGGAAATGGCGCGCGAGACCACGACCGCTGTTGTTCAACTCACGTAGAAAGCGGCCAGCTTGTTGCCATCCAGGTCGCGAAAGTAGGCGCCGTAGAAATGCTCGCCGCGCGGGCCCGGTGCCCCCTCGTCAGCACCGCCCAGCGCAAGCGCCTTGGCGTGGATCGCATTGACCTGATCGGCGCTTGACAGGTACAGGCCGATCATGACGCCGTTGCCGACCGTTGCAGGCTTGCCATCGAATGGCGTCATGACAGCAAAGCTGGGTTTGTCCAAGCTCTGCCCCCATGCGATCCCACGTGAATATTTGGAGAGCTGCTTGATACCCACCTCGGCAAATAGTGCGTCGTAAAACGCGACCGCCCGAGGCAAGTCGTTTGTTCCGACGGTTGTGTAGCCAATCATGTGCGTCTCCGATTAGAAAAAAGTGTTGCAAGGGATTGATTGTCAATGATGCCTGGTCGTAAACCCCTGCCGGTCGCAGTCAAGAAGATCCGGGGAACCCTGCAAAAGTGCAGGACCAACCCGCGCGAGCCGAAGCCAACCGGGGCGCTGTGCACGCCGCCCGAGTACATGTCCGACAGCGCCAAGGAGGCATGGAACTACGCTGTCGCCAATTCGCCACCCGGTTTGCTGTCTGCGCTTGATGGCGCAGTGCTGGAGCGCTGGGCGAACTGCTCGGGCCTGTACCGCGAGGCGCTGTCCAAGATCAATCGCGCCGGTGTGTCCGGAATGCTGATGAAGACCCCGAGCGGCATTCTGCGGCGCTCGCCATTGATGGACGTGATCCGGGACCTGGCGCTGGAGATGAAGGGGTATGCGGCCGAGATGGGATTCACCCCTGCCTCTCGGTCGCGATCGCGTTGGGTCGCGTAGCTGCCGTCGCGGTTGCGCCGGCACATCAGTTTCAGTTCAAAGTTCAGGTTTCGCATTTGCTGGCTTTCTGTCTTGCATCCTTCTGGCTGTTGGTTGCCCCGGGTATCTGTTCG
>JANOTG010000011.1:0-15830 GCA_031416215.1 Betaproteobacteria bacterium | reverse complement strand
CGCGAAATCGCGACCTACCGGGCTGGCAAGTTCCGCAACACCAAGCTGGCACGCCAGCAGGCCGCGAAGCTGGAGAACATGTTTGCCGACATCGGCGCCGGCGAAGTCAAGCTGGTACCGATCATCGTCAAGGCCGACGTGCAGGGCTCGCAGGAAGCGCTGGCGCAGAGCCTGCTCAAGCTTTCGACCGACGAGGTCAAGGTGCAACTGGTTTACGCCGCGGTAGGTGGAATCAGCGAGTCGGACGTCAACCTGGCGATCGCATCCAAGGCGCTCATCATCGGCTTCAACACCCGCGCCGACTCTGGTGCCCGCAAGCTGGCCGAGAACAATGGCGTCGAGATCCGCTACTACAACATCATTTACGACGCGGTGGATGAGCTCAAGGCGGCCATGTCGGGCATGTTGACTCCGGACAAGCGCGAGGAAATTCTGGGCACGGCGGAGATTCGGCAGGTGTTCAAGGTCAGCAAGATCGGTTCGATCGCCGGTTGCATGGTCACCAGCGGCCTGGTCAAGCGCAGCGCGCGCCTGCGCCTGCTGCGTGACAACGTTGTGATCTTCACCGGTGAGCTGGAGTCGCTCAAACGTTTCAAGGACGATGTGCGGGAGGTCAAGGAAAGTTTCGAGTGCGGATTGAACATCAAGAACTACAACGACATCCAGGAGAACGATGTGTTGGAGTTTTTCGAGATCAAGGAAGTTGCACGTACCTTGTAAACACGTCGCGAGGCCCCAGGCCCCATGCCCAAACGCAAATCGTCCACCCCCAACCGCGCCTTCCAGGTCGCCGATCAGATCCAGCGCGATCTGGCGGACTTGATCGCGCGCGAGTTGAAGGACCCGCGCGTTGGCATGGTGACGCTGCAGGGCATCGAGGTGACGCCCGATTACGCGCATGCCAAGGTTTTCTTCAGCCTACTCAAGGGCGACCCGGTCGAATCACAGGCCGGCCTGAACCAGGCGGCGGGTTTCTTGCGCGCCGGGTTGTTCAAGAGACTGCATATCCACACGGTTCCGACCCTGCATTTCGTGTTCGACCGCACAACCGAGCGTGCCGCCGACATGAATGCGTTGATTGCGCAGGCGGTTGCCTCGCGCTCCAAGGACAAGGACTAAACAGACTGGCCGGATTACACGTCTTTTGATTGGTAACTGGCCGTCCCAGCCAGCTTATGGGCAAAAGACTCGATGTTGATGGCTTGCGTGTAAAGGTGCAGCGGCGCCCCTTGCACGGGGTGCTGCTGCTCGACAAACCGCTGGGGCTGTCGAGCAACGACGCGCTGCAAAAGGCCAAATGGCTGTTGCGCGCCGAGAAGGCCGGCCATACCGGAACACTCGATCCACTGGCTACCGGGGTTTTGCCGCTGTGTTTTGGTGCCGCCACCAAGTTCAGCCAGTTGCACCTGGATGCGGACAAAACCTACCAGGCACTGGCACGGCTGGGGCAGACCACCACCACCGGTGATGCCGAGGGAGCCATCCTGCAGTCGCGGCCGGTTCAGGTGCGCCAGGCAGACCTGGATGGTGTGCGCCCGCAGTTCGTTGGCGAGATCACCCAACTTCCACCCATGTACAGCGCCTTGAAGAAGGATGGCAGGCCGTTGTATGAGTATGCCCGCGCCGGCATCGAGATCGAGCGTGCAACGCGTCAAGTGCACATCACTGCGCTGACGCTGGAATTGCTGCGCGACGACGTTGGCGTGGCCACGATGCGCATTCAGGTTTGCTGCAGCAAGGGCACCTACATCCGCACGCTGGCGCAGGACATTGGGGAAGCGCTTGGCTGCGGAGCACATCTGACGCAATTGCGTCGTGTGGCGACTGGCAATTTCGGCATTGACGAATGCATCAGCCTGGAGCGGCTGGCCGCCATGGACGAGGCGCTGCGCAGCGGCTGCTTGCGACCGGTGCAGTCGCTGCTGTCCGACCATGCCGTAGTGCAACTGGATACGCCCGATGCGGTGCGTTTCCTCAGTGGCGTGCGGCGCAGGGGCCACTGGCCCGACGCAGCACACGTCGCCGTCTACCGGATTGCGCCGCCGGCACTGCTGGGCACAGGGCAGGTGCGCGCCGGTGAATTGATGGCAGGCCGTCTGTTGAGTGCCGTCGAGGTGGCGCAGATGTCGCCCGCAGCGGCCCTGGCATCGACTGCCACAGAACCGATTTTTGAAAGAGAACCATGAGTTACAAACAGATTCGCAACATCGCCATCATCGCCCACGTGGACCATGGCAAGACAACCCTGGTCGACATGTTGTTGCGCCAGAGCGGCACCTTTCGGGCCAATGAAAAGGTGGCGGAACGGGTGATGGACAGCAACGACCTGGAAAAGGAGCGTGGCATCACCATCCTGGCGAAAAATTGCGCGGTGGACTGGAAAGAGACCCACATCAACATCGTCGATACGCCGGGCCACGCCGATTTCGGCGGAGAGGTGGAGCGGGCGCTTTCCATGGTCGACGGCGTCATGTTGTTGATCGATGCGGTCGAAGGGCCAATGCCCCAGACCCGGTTCGTCACCAAGAAGGCGTTGGCCCTGGGCCTGAAGCCGATCGTGGTGGTGAACAAGGTCGATCGCCCCGGCTCCCGTCCTGACTATGTCATCAACGCGGCGTTTGACCTGTTCGACAAACTTGGCGCCACCGAGGAGCAACTCGATTTCCCGGTGGTTTATGCCTCCGGCCTGAATGGTTGGGCGTCCATGGAGGAGGGTGCGGCCGGTGAGCAATGGGGCACCGACCTGGCGCCCCTGTTCGACACTGTGCTGACCCATGTGCCGGCCAATCAGGGCGACCCTGCCGCACCGCTGCAGTTGCAGATCAGCTCGCTGGACTATTCCACCTACGTCGGGCGTATCGGCGTGGGGCGTATCAGTCAAGGGATGATCCGCACCAACCAGGAGGTACTGGTGATGGAGGGGCTGGACGGGAAATCCGGCAAGGCGAAGGTCCAGCAGATCCTCAAGTTCGAGGGGCTGGAGCGTGTTGCCGCCAGCGAGGCCGGCCCGGGCGACATCGTGCTGGTCAGTGGCATCGAGCAGGTCGGTATTGGCGTCACGCTCACCGACCCCTTGAATCCGGCCCCGCTACCGATGCTCAAGATCGACGAGCCGACGCTGACCATGAACTTTTGCGTCAACAACTCGCCACTTGCCGGGCGCGAGGGCAAGTTCGTCACCAGCCGTCAGTTGCGCGACCGGCTCGACCGCGAATTGCAGGCCAATGTCGCGCTGCGCGTCACCGACACCGACGAGGACGGCATCTACGAGGTGTGCGGACGTGGCGAGTTGCACCTGACCATTTTGCTGGAGAACATGCGCCGCGAGGGTTATGAGTTGGCCGTGTCCAAGCCGCGGGTCGTGTTTCGCCTCGTCGACGGCGAGAAACATGAACCGATCGAAATGCTGACGGTCGACATCGAGGAAAGCCACCAGGGCGGCGTGATGCAGGCCCTCGGCCTGCGCAAGGGCGACTTGCTGAACATGGAGCCCGATGGGCGCGGCCGCGTGCGGCTCGAATACCGCATCCCGGCGCGCGGATTGATCGGCTTCCAGAACGAATTTCTGAATCTGACCCGCGGCACCGGCCTGGCCAGCAATATCTTTGATGGCTACGAGGCTTACCGTGGTGACATCGAAAGCCGCAAGAGCGGGGTACTGATCTCCATGGACGACGGTGAGATCGTGACCTACGCCCTGGGCAAACTCGACGACCGCGGTCGCATGTTCGTGAAGCCCGGGGACCCGGTGTACGAGGGCATGATTGTCGGCATCCACAGCCGCGACAACGACCTGGTGGTGAATGCCGTACGCATGAAGCAGCTCACCAACTTCCGTGTATCGGGCAAGGAGGACGCGATCAAGATCACGCCGCCGATCCAGCTCACGCTGGAGTACGCGGTGGAATTTATTGAAGAGGACGAGCTGGTCGAGATCACGCCCAAAAGCATCCGGCTTCGCAAGCGCCACCTGAAGGAGCACGAGCGCAAGAAGGCGAACCGCGAGGCGATCTGAGGTCTTGGCAGGCGCTCAGCGCTGCCGGCTCTTCATGGCCCGCTCCACTTCGCGCTTGCCTTCGCGGTCCTTGATGGTGTCGCGCTTGTCATGTTCCGCCTTGCCCTTGGCCAGGGCGATTTCGCATTTCACCCGGCCGGCCTTCCAGTGCAGGTTCAGCGGCACCAGGGTGTAGCCTTTTTGTTCCACCTTGCCGGTCAATCGGGCGATCTCGGCCTTGTGCATCAAGAGTTTGCGGGTGCGGACCTTGTCCGGGCTGACATGGGTGGAGGCGGTGCCGAGCGGGTTGATCTGCAGGCCGATCACGAACAACTCGCCATTGCGAATCACCACATAACCATCGGTCAGCTGGACTTTGCCTTCGCGCAGTGACTTGACCTCCCAGCCTTCCAATACCAGGCCGGCCTCGAAGCGCTCCTCGAAAAAGTAGTTGTAAGCCGCCTTCTTGTTGTCGGCGATGCGCGTCGGCTTGGTTGCTGGTGCGTCGGGTTTTTTGGCCATGGCTTCAGGTGGGGGTTGTAAGGCGTGTGATCAAGGCGTGTCTACAATCCCGCGCAGCTCCCCATTCTATGAAAACCGTCAACAAGTCTGTGCTGATCTGGTACAGCCCCGAAGAAATGTATGCGCTGGTGACGGATGTTGCCGCCTACCCGTCGTTTCTTCCCTGGTGTGACCACGCGCTGGTGCTGGCGGATTCGGTTGATGGCATGACGGCCGAGGTGGGCATCGCGTTTGGTGGCGTACGCCAGACTTTCACGACCCAGAACCGGCATGTCGCCGGGCGTGAAGTGGCCATGCAACTGCTGAGCGGCCCATTTTCACAACTTGAAGGTCGCTGGAAATTCATTCCGCTCGCGGACGGGCAGCAACGCGCCAGTCGGGTCGAGCTGTTGCTGCATTACGGCTTTGACAACGCAGCACTGGGTCGCTTGGTTGGCCCGGTGTTCGACCGCATTGCAGGCAGCCTGGTGGATGCGTTTGTGAAGCGTGCCGAACAGGTGTATGGCTGATTCTGCACAGGCATGACCAGGCTGATGCGCATCACCGTGGTGTTGTGCCTGGCACCGCGCGAACTGCGGGAAACGATTCTGGAACTGCCGGCTGGCGCGACCGTCGCTGACGCATTGCAGGCCAGTGGCTGGTGTGCCGCAGATGCGCCGGGTGTGCCCGATTGCGGCATCTGGGGGCGCAAGGTTTCGGCGCAGCGGGTGTTACAGGACCTGGACCGCGTGGAGGTGTATCGCCCGCTCGTGGTGGACCCCAAGGTGGCGCGGCGGACCCGGTTCGTGCGCCAGGGTGTTCGCACCAGCGGGCTGTTCGCGCGCAAGCGGCCGGGCAGCAAGCCCGGTTATTGACCTGTGCGCACGATCTAGCTGCAGTTGGCGTCGATGACCAACTGGGCGCGCTTTGTTTCGGCGGCCCGGGCGCTGTCGTCCATGATTTCACGCTCGCCACTGGGCTTGCTGACAGAGACCCGGATCCCTGAGTCCATCAGCGCCTTGCTGGCCCGGGCACGCTCGCAGTTGTCAGTCTTGGCCTTGGCATTACGTTCGGCGTCGGCCTTTTCCTTTGCCGCCGCGCTGGCCTGTGCCTGCTTCTTGCGCTCCTGCAAATCTTTGTCGACCGTTCCGAGTTTGGGCACCGGCAATTCCGCTTGTGCGTCAGCCGAAGCGGCACTGGCGGCAGATGCCGGCCCGGCCGGTGCCTGCGAGGCCGCCGCAACCCGAGCCGCATTGCCAGGCTGGCGCAGGATGTTCTTCTGGGCGATGTCGGGCGGCGGCGCCCGATCGCTGAAAACAGTGCGGCCGGCCTTGTCGATCCATTGCCATTGGGCATAGGCAGCACTGCCACACAGACAGAACACGGCAGCCAGCAGTGATCGGAAGCGTTTCATTCGCGAAGTGTACCGCCGTTGTGCGAGGCAGCAAGGGACCACACGGGTACAATTGCCTATTTGGAGCTTTCATATGCGCCTGCTCGGCAAAGCGCTCACCTTCGACGACGTGTTGCTGGTGCCGGCGTACTCCCAGGTCCTGCCCAAGGACACCTCCCTCGCCACCCGTTTTTCCCGCAACATACCACTCAACCTGCCCCTGGTGTCGGCCGCCATGGATACCGTCACCGAGGCGCGGCTGGCGATTGCCATCGCCCAGGAAGGTGGTATCGGCATCGTCCACAAAAACCTGTCGGCCAAAGACCAGGCGGCCCATGTGGCGCGGGTAAAACGCTACGAGTCGGGTGTCCTGCGCGATCCGGTGGCCATCACGCCGACGCACACCGTACGCCAGGTCATCGACCTATCGGATCAGCTTGGCGTATCGGGTTTTCCGGTCTGTGACGGAGGCAAGGTGGTCGGCATCGTGACCGGGCGCGACCTGCGCTTCGAGACCCGATATGACATACCAGTGAGCCACATCATGACGCCGCGCGAGAGGCTGGTCACGGTGCCCGATGGCACGACCTTGCTCGAAGCCAAGGCGCTGCTGAACAAGTACAAGCTCGAGCGACTGCTGGTGGTGAATGATGCATTCGAGCTCAAGGGGCTGATCACGGTCAAGGACATCACCAAACAGACCAGCTTCCCGAATGCCGCGCGTGACGCGTTGGGCAAACTGCGGGTCGGAGCAGCCGTCGGTGTCGGCGCAGGTACCGAGGAGCGGGTCGAGGCCCTGGTGCGGGCGGGTGTCGATGTCATCGTGGTGGATACGGCGCACGGACACAGCCACGGCGTGATCGAACGGGTGCGCTGGGTGAAAAAAAACTATCCGCAGATCGATGTGGTGGGTGGCAATATCGCCACCGGGGCGGCGGCTTTGGCATTGGTCGAGGCGGGAGCGGATGCCGTCAAGGTGGGCATAGGCCCGGGGTCGATCTGCACCACGCGTATCGTCGCGGGTGTGGGGGTACCACAGATCATGGCCATCGACAATGTGGCGACCGCCCTGCGTGGTTCCGGCGTGCCGCTGATTGCCGATGGCGGCGTGCGTTACAGCGGCGACATCGCCAAGGCGATTGCAGCAGGTGCCAGTTCGGTGATGATGGGCGGCATGTTCGCCGGCACTGAGGAGGCGCCCGGCGAAGTCATTCTGTACCAGGGGCGCAGTTACAAGAGTTACCGCGGGATGGGATCGATCGGCGCCATGCAGCAGGGCAGTGCCGACCGCTACTTTCAGGAAGCGACCACCGGCAACCCCAACGCCGACAAGCTGGTGCCGGAGGGCATTGAGGGCCGCGTGCCTTACAAGGGATCCATGGTCTCGATCATGTACCAGATGTCTGGCGGGGTGCGCGCCAGCATGGGGTATTGTGGATGCGCCAGCATCGCGGACATGCAGGAGCGGGCGGAATTTGTCGAGATCACGGCAGCAGGCATTCGCGAAAGTCACGTGCACGACGTGCAGATCACCAAGGAAGCGCCTAACTACAGGGCCGACTGACACCCGACGGGACCATCTTTTACATTGTGGGAACGCCAGCAGGCTCTACCATCGGAGCTGTTTCATAAACACCCAACAATTGTTGAAGGTACTCCACCATGGGCATGATCTCGTTTATCAAGGAAGCCGGCCAGAAACTTTTCGGCTCCAAGCCGGAGATCGCTGCAGCCGTGGCCGAGCCGAGCAATGAAGAAAAGGTCGCCGCTGCCAACGTTGCCGCGTCGGATGCCATTAAGGCCTACCTGCGCACACAGTCGCTACCGGCCGATGACCTGGTGATTACCTTCAATGGTGCCGACCAGATGGTCACCGTGGCCGGCCTGGTCGACAGCCAGGAAATACGTGAAAAGGTGGTTTTGTGCTGCGGCAACGTGCAAGGCGTTGCCGGGGTGGTGGACGAGCTGCAGACACCGGCCCCAGCCGACGAGTCGACCTACCACACCGTGGTCAGCGGTGACAACCTGTCGAAAATTGCACGCTTGGTCTATGGCGATGCAAACAAATACCCGGTGATCTTCGAGGCCAACAAACCCATGCTGACCCATCCCGACAAGATCTACCCGGGCCAGGTGCTGCGCTGTCCTGCGTTGACCTAGCGCGGCACACCGGGCCATTGGCCGGGTGTGGGCGAAAATGCGGGCCAGGGCATTCTTGGCCCGTTTTTTTATGCACCAAAAAATACTGATACTGGACTTCGGCTCGCAACTCACCCAGCTGATCGCGCGGCGCATCCGCGAGGCGCATGTGTTTTGCGAAGTTTTTTCGTGTGATGTCGGCAGCGACTGGGTGCGCCACTACGCCAGCGACGGTTTGCTCAAGGGCATCATCCTGTCCGGCAGCCATGCAAGCACCTACGAAGCGCATGACCTGCGTGCGGCGCCTGCGGTGTTCGAGCTCGGTGTGCCAGTGCTGGGCATTTGTTACGGCATGTTCGCGATGGCGGTGCAGCTCGGAGGTCGGGTTGCGCCCAGCGAGAAGCGCGAGTTCGGGCACGCCGATGTTCGCGCGCATGGCCACACCACCCTGTTGCGTGATATCCAGGATTACGCCACCGCCCAGGGACACGGCATGTTGCAGGTGTGGATGAGCCATGGTGACAAGGTGACGGAGATGCCCCCCGGCTTCAAGCTGATGGCCAGCACAGACAGCTGCCCGATTGCCGCCATGGCCGACGAGGAGCGGCGCTTCTACGGCCTGCAGTTCCACCCGGAGGTGACCCACACCAAACGCGGCGCGGCGATCCTGGAGCGTTTTGTACTGGAAATCTGTGGAGCCAGGGCGGACTGGATCATGGGTGACTACATTGCCGAGGCAGTGCAGAAGATTCGTGCCCAGGTTGGCGCGGAAGACGTGATTCTGGGACTCTCGGGCGGTGTGGACTCCTCGGTCGCTGCGGCGCTGATCCACCGCGCCATCGGCGACCAGCTGACCTGTGTCTTTGTCGACCATGGCCTGCTCCGGCAACACGAGGGCGACATGGTGATGGACATGTTCGCCGGCAAGTTGCACGCCAAGGTGCTGCGCGTCGATGCAGCAGCCCAGTTTCTGGGCCATCTTGCAGGTGTGGCCGACCCGGAGACCAAGCGCAAGATCATCGGGCGTGAGTTTGTCGAGGTGTTCAAGGCCGAAGCGGCCAAGCTGAAGGCCGACCAGTCGCGCCATGTCGCCTGGCTGGCCCAAGGCACCATCTATCCCGATGTGATCGAGTCCGGCGGCGCCGGGGCCAAGAAGTCAGTGACCATCAAGAGCCACCATAACGTTGGTGGTCTGCCCGAGCAGCTCGGCCTGAAACTGCTGGAGCCGCTGCGTGAATTGTTCAAGGACGAAGTGCGCGAGCTTGGTGTGGCGCTGGGCCTGCCGCACGGCATGGTGTACCGCCATCCGTTCCCCGGGCCGGGGCTGGGTGTGCGTATTCTGGGTGAAGTGAAAAAGGAGTTCGCCGACCTGCTGCGCCGCGCCGACGCCATCTTCATCGAGGAGCTGCGCACCACCATCGACCCGGAAACCGGCAAGAGCTGGTATGACCTGACCAGCCAGGCCTTTGCCGTGTTCCTGCCGGTCAAAAGTGTCGGTGTCATGGGCGATGGCCGTACTTATGACTATGTAGTATCGCTGCGCGCCGTACAGACCAGCGATTTCATGACAGCCGACTGGGCCGAGTTGCCCTACCTGCTGCTCAAGCGGGTATCTGGCCGCATCATCAACGAGGTGCGCGGCATCAACCGCGTCACCTACGACATCAGCAGCAAGCCGCCAGCGACGATCGAGTGGGAATAGCAGCGCGCACACTGTATGTGGCGGCCTGGTAAGACATTATGGTTGTCGTCGTTTCGCCAACGCCATGATCAACCCCAATCCCAGCAACAGCATGGCGTAACTGTGTGGCTCCGGCACCGGGGCAACAACTGACTGCAGCCAGGCTGCCTGCGCAAACACCGAGATGTCACCGCCCACCTCGCCAAAGGAGCTGTTGATGGGGCAACTGTTCCGGCTGCAGCTGTCGAAGGAATGCACTCCGGCGACGTACCACTGGTTGCCCACCAGCAGCAGACCCGGTCCGCCCGAGTCGCCCGGGGCGATCAGTGCTTCGGTGTTGCCCAGCCCAAGAGAGCCGAACTTGTTGAATGCCGGGCTGGCATCGTCAAAGTCGTACAGGTAGGTGTTGTTGACCGTCTCGCCACCGAATCGGTACCCATTGCCGTCGTATTGGTTGAAGCCGTAGTGCAAGGTGCCAAAGGTGCCTGCCACGGTACCTGTGGCGCCGTTGCCGGTGAGGCCGTAGCCGGCCAGTACCACGCTGCTCGTGTCATCCACCGCTTTGCTGCTGTACAGCGCATAACCGTCGATGCTGGCCACGGCGCTGGCAAGCTGGATCACCGCCAGGTCGGTGCCTGCCAGCAAAGACCCGTCCCACTGCGGATGCACCACATAACTTGCGCTGCTGGCGAGCACGCTGCCGCCCTTGAACGTCACCTGGATGGCGCTGCTGCTGCTGCTGCCGGTATCGCCTGACAGGCAGTGGCCGGCGGTCAATACCTGGGTGCCCCCTGCAAGCAGGCTGCCTGAACAGCCGAATGTGCCGTCGCTGCGGGTGATGATCAACTTGGCCACACCATCGAGAAACGACTGGCCCGACCCGCCGAGCCGCGCGCCGTCCGTTGTGGAAACGATCGCATGGGCCCTGCCGCCCAGCAGGGCGAGGAATACGACCAAACAGGTGACAATTTGCGTGACAACGGATCGTGGCATGGCGCACTTCCTTCAAGGCCTGACTGTGGCATTCAGCATACCGCACACCGGTGACAAGGCGCAAGGAGCCGTCCGCGTACCGGCACAAGTATTGATTCGGCTAAAGTCGGAGCACCATGTATTTGCCGCCCCAATTCAACATCCAGGAACAGCAGGTGGCGGTCGACCTGATGCGTGGCCATCCGTTCGCCAGCCTGATCAGCAACGATGACGACGGAATGTCCTTTGTGAGCCATGTTCCCTTGCACCTGGAGCAGCGTGGGGACGACTTGTTTCTGCTCGGCCACTGCGCCAAACCCAACCCGCATTGGCGCTATCTGCGCGAACGTCCCAAGGCGGTCGTGGTCTTCATGGGGCCGCAGGCCTACATGTCGCCACGCGTCTATCCAGACCTGGCCCGTGTGCCGACCTGGAACTACCTGGCAGTCCATTGCAGCGTGGTGGCTACGTTGGTGGAGGATCCCTTGGCGAAAGACCACCTGCTAAAGAAGCTGATCGCTGACCACGACCCGGATTACATCGCGCAGTGGATTGCCCTGGGCACGGACTACCAGCACAGGATGTTGGCCGGCATTGTCGGCTTCGAACTCCAGGTGGCCACGCTGCAATGCAAGGTCAAGATCAACCAGCACCGCTCTGAAGCACACCAGAAGATGCGTGCCCAGTACGGCGCCGGCAACGAGAATGAACGTGCACTCGCGGCCTGGATGGACCGCCTGGGCATGGGTGGAGAGCCTGGCTGACATGGATTCTGAATCGGCGTCGAACGACGTTTTGGATGGGCGGTTCATGGCCATTGCGCTCGAGCAGGCGGCCCTGGCCGCCGCCGCCGCCGAGGTGCCGGTAGGGGCGGTCGTGGTGCGTGATGGCGTGGTGCTGGGAGTCGGATACAACCAGCCAGTGGCCGGGCATGACCCCAGCGCGCACGCGGAAATTGTCGCTCTGCGTGCAGCCGCCAGGCGACTTGGCAACTACCGGCTCGATGGCTGCACGCTGTTTGTCACTCTCGAGCCCTGCACCATGTGCGCCGGCGCCATGCTGCACGCCCGCCTCGGGCGTGTCGTGTTCGGTGCGGCAGATTCCAAGACGGGTGCGGCCGGTTCGGTGCTGAACCTGTTTGCGGAACCCCGGTTGAATCACCAGACCACGGTCCAGGGCGGTGTCATGGCGCCGGAGTCCACGGAATTGTTGCAATCGTTCTTCGCTGCCCGGAGACAGGAGACCCGCATGCGCCACAGGCCCTTGCGTGATGATGCCGTGCGCCCGGCCGACGCCTGTTTTGCGGATCTGCCGGGTTACCCCTGGTCGCCGCATTACGTAGATGATCTGCCCGCGCTGGCGGGCCTGCGCATGCACTATCTGGATGAAGGGCCACACAACGCGCCCCGCATCTGGTTGTGCCTGCACGGCAATCCGGCCTGGAGTTACCTGTACCGCAAGATGATTCCGGTCTTCCTTGCGGCGGGCGACCGGGTGATGGCACCCGACATGCCGGGATTTGGCAAGAGCGACAAGCCGAAGAAGGACAACGCCCATACGTTCTCCTGGCACCGGCAGGTCTTGCTGGAGTTTGTCGAGCGACTGGATTTGACGGGTGTAGCGCTGGTGGTGCAGGATTGGGGTGGCCTGTTGGGCCTGACCCTGCCAATGGCGGCGCCGCAGCGATATGGCTCACTGTTGCTGATGAACACCATGTTGGCGACAGGGGAGGCGCCACTGAGCCCGGGCTTCCTGGCCTGGCGCCAAATGTGCGCCAACAATCCGGAGTTTGACGTGGCGCGCCTGTTTGCACGCGGCAACCCGCACATGAGCGCTCGGGAGTGTGCGGCCTACAACGCCCCGTTTCCCGACGGTGGGCACCGTGCCGCACTACGGGCTTTCGCGCCCATGGTTCCCGAGTTCGAACAGTCAGACGGCGCTGCAGTGTCGCGGGCAGCACGCGTGTTCTGGCAAAACGAATGGGTTGGCAAGACCTTCATGGCGGTGGGCGTGCAGGACCCGGTATTGGGCCTGCCGGTGATGGCTGCGCTGGCCAAGTCGATCCGCGGTTGCCCGGCGCCAATGTTGTTGGAGCAGGGGGGACATTTTGTGCAGGAGCATGGTGTACCGATCGCGCAAGCGGCGTTGGCGGCGTTCAGCGAGCCATAATCTGCTGTCTCGTTTTGAATCTCGTCCTGCCAGACTCCCGCTTTTTCGCCGACATGCGCCCAAGCCCATGAGCCATATCTATGTGTACTCCCCCTCCAGTGCGCAGCGCGACAAGGCCGCATTCCGGCGCGGCGTGGCGCGTTTGCGCTTGCTCGGGCACGAGGTGGAGGTGGATCAGGACGCGCTGGCCACGCATATGCGCTTCGCGGGCGACGATACAACGCGCCTTGCAGCGATCCACCGCGCCGCCGCCAGCGGCGCCGACGTGGCGCTGACGAGCCGGGGTGGTTACGGACTGACCCGCATTCTTGCCGGCATCCGGTACAAGGCGCTGGCGCGGTCGATCGAGCACGGCACCCGGTTTGTTGGCTTCAGCGACTTCACCGCGCTGCAGTGTGCGGTGTTTGCACAGACCGGGGCAAGCACCTGGATCGGCCCGGCGCTGCACGATGATTTTGGCCGGCCGGAGGTCGTGGACGACATCATGCAGGCCTGTTTTGACGATCTGCTCTTGGGTCAGGGTGAGGGCGCCGGTTGGCAATTGCCACGCGTGCGTACCGCCGCCGTTGCCCCGGTTGCCCGTATTGCACCACCGAAGCCGGTACACAAGGCGGTGTTGTGGGGCGGCAACCTGGCAGTGCTGACCTCGTTGGTGGGTACGCCCTATTTCCCCCAGGTGAAGGGCGGGGTGCTGGTGCTGGAGGACATCGCCGAGCATCCGTACCGCATCGAGCGCATGTTGACGCAATTGCTGCATGCCGGCGTGCTGGCGCAGCAAAAGGCGATTGTCTTGGGGCAGTTCACCCACTACCAACTGGCGCCCAACGACAAGGGTTTTCGGCTGCAGACGGTGGTGGACTGGTTGCGGCGGCAGGTGAAGCTGCCGGTATGGACCAATTTGCCCATGGGCCATGTGCCGACCAAGGTGTTGTTGCCGTTTGGTGCCCCAGTCGATCTGCTGGTCGACGGGCGCGACGCCTTGCTGTACTGGGGCTGAGCGGCCGGGCGCTCAATGGGCCGATCTGTCAGGGTTTGGCCGCTGCGGCCTTGAGGATGCCGCGAATCGTGTTGCGACTGTGCGCGCCGAAATGGCCCAGCAGTTCTGCGATCTGGCGATCGAGTTCGGCGCGTTTCCCGGCGTCCTGCTTGGCCATTGCTGCGCTCAGGTCGATGCCGGCCTCCTTGACGCCAAAGTCAAACGCCGGATCGGACACAAAACCGGGCGGCATGGCAGCCACAATGGCGCCGGCCATGCTGCTGCCAGCGGCATAAGACTGCTTCGCCACCACATCGCGGGCATACAGGTCGGACCACGCCGGGTACGCGGCGTCGAGTTCGAGTTTGCGCAGTGCGCTGTCGAGCGGGCTGTCCTGCTTGATCCGCGCCGAGGCCATCAGCAGTTCATTCTGGTATTTCTCCAGCGCCAAGTGGCGGTTCGACAGCAGCACGATCAGGTCGTCCCGTTGTTTCGGCAAACCAGCCATCGCCAGCAGGTTGGCGCTGATCATGCGAAAGGTCGAGTCGCCAGGTGCCAAATTGGCGTGGTAGGGTTGTGTCAGATCCTGGATGTAGTGCAGTGCCAAGCCGGTGAAGCGCCAACCCCAATAGTGGTGTCCGGTGCGAAACGCCAGCGCTGCCAACGTGCTGTACTGGTGTATGCGCAATAGCGGCAATGTGCGCTGGATGAACGGCGCCGCCTTGAATATCAACCAGTCCTGGTGGTAGAACCCCATGTGGAATGGCGCCTGGGTGGAAAAATACAGGGCCGGATTGCCAAACGGAAGTTTGCCGAAACCATACACCTTGCCCCAGTCGGAGGGGCTGTCCTCCCACAGGTTGATGTCCAGTCCGTAGTCCGGCTCGTTCGAGGCCGATGCCACTACGCTCAAGGCGGACACCTGGTCGCCGGCCTTGACGGCTGCGAAGCGGTAGGGCGAGTTGGCCTGCTCCGGCAGAAAGTTGACCGCGCTGTGCGGCATCAGTGTGGTGGGATCGGGCATGGTGCGGGAGTCGGGCTGCACAAACAGGGCGAAGCGGCTGTTCGGAGATATGCGCAGCGCCATCAGGAAGGCCAGGCGGCGTGCATCGTCGGGGCGGCCCGGGTTGGCGGCAAATGCCAAGGTGTCCGGTCGCGGTGCATAGGAGGTGATGTTCTTGCGCGCCCATGCTTCCTGGCTGGCGAGCAGTGCCTCGATCGGTTTCTCCTGCGCTTTGAGAAATACCTCGAGCGGCTCTGCAACGACTGCAGCAGCGCTTGCAAGCTCAGGCATTTTTTCCAGCGCCCGGTATGTAACCAGGGTGTGGTTGCTCCACGACCAGGCCGGCAGGCAGGCCAGGCCAAGCAAACCGATTAGGATGGACGCAATACGTTTCATGGGGGCTCCGATGGACAAGGCGCACATGGCTGGCCGGGCAAGGCGGTCTCTAGGCATGATACCCATGCCTGGTCCTGGCAACGGCTATTGCGCGCCATGGTAATGCGTCGATCGGCTGCCGCGCAGGTCGGGTTGTCACGCCTGCTGGGCGTCTTCGCGCTGCTGTGCGTGATGCTGCGCGCTGCCTGGGCCTGCGCGATTTGTGCCCCGTCTGATGCCCAAAACACTTTGCTGGCCCGCCTGGCGAGTGCCGACGCGGTGGTATTGGCCCGCGCCAGTTCACAAGGTGCAGGTTTCGAGGCCATGGAAGTCGTCAAGGGTGCGGCCCCGCCGGCCGGGATTCAGGTCGGGCAGTGGATGGCCGGCCCTGCGCTGTCGCCGGGTGCTCCCGTGGTGCTGATGTACAACGCTGTTGGCAAGCAGTGGAGCGGCTGGGGCAATTTACCGCTGGCGCGCAGTGCCTGGCTAAAGCGCCTGGTAGCCATATCGTCCGGACCACCTGCCGAATGGCCAGAACGGCTGGCGTTTTTTCTGCCCGACCTCGAAGCTGCCGAGCCGCTGGTGGCACAGGTTGCCTATGACGAAATCGCGGTGGCGCCCTACGGC
>JANOTG010000010.1:0-13597 GCA_031416215.1 Betaproteobacteria bacterium | reverse complement strand
TTCCACCGTGCCCAGGTCGGCTTCGCGCGCATCCAGCCGACTGGCCAGCAGGATTTCATCGATCAGCTGGTCAAGCTCCTGGATGTTGCGCTTGAGCTCGTCGCGAATACCGGGTTGGGTATCGGGGCCCAGCAGCTCCAGCCCCATGCGGATGCGGGCCAGCGGCGATCGCAATTCGTGGGAGGCGTTAGCCAGCAAGGTCTTGTGCGTCAGCAACAGCGCCTGCACGCGTTGCGCCGCGACATTGAATGCCTGCGCCAGGTTGGCCACCTCATCTTGCCCTTGCTCGGGCAGACGCTGCGACAAATCGCCTTCGCCCCAGCGCCGCACACCCGCGTCCAGCGCCTCCAGCCGCTTCGTCATGCGGCGCACGACGGGGTAGGCGCCCAGTGCAACGGCCACGGCAACGATCCCGAGCATCCAGGCAAAATTGAACGGAAACCGGCTCGGCGCCATGGGCGGGTGGCCCATGCCGGGCGGCCTGTCGCCCCGGCGTGGCAGCTGGATGAACAGTGTTGTGCCATCACGCATGGCGACCTGGAACTCTGGCCCCTGCCCGGGCACACGCACCGGGCGCGCCGGCGCTTGCCCGAGCACGTCACCCGCGGCATTACGCAGCACGATGTCGCGCAGCGGGCGTTCGGCACGGTCGTGCTCCATTTCCATGCGAGCCAGCCACCCGGCCACCAGTGCAAGCACGATCACCGTGCCCACGACGGCCAGCCAGATGCGCAGGTAGAGCCGTTGGTGCAGCGGAGTATTCATGCGCGTGGTGACCTGACTCAGTCCTGCTGGCGGGCGAACACATACCCGACACCACGCACTGTCAGGATGCGTTTGGGGTTCTTCAGATCGACCTCGATGGCGGCCCGGATGCGGCCCATATGCACGTCGATCGAGCGGTCAAAGGCATCGAGTTCGCGCCCGCGCACCGCCTCCATGATCTGGTCACGTGTCAGGACGCGTCCGGCGCGTTCGGCCAGCGCCAGCAGCAGGTCAAACTGGTAGGAGGTGAGTTCACAGTCCTGCCCGCCGACCGTGACGCTGCGCGCCTCACGGTCGATCTCCAGCGAACCAAAACGCATGACGTTTGCCGCCTGCAGGGCGCCGGTAGGGTGGCGCCGCAACACGGCCCGTATGCGCGCCAACAACTCACGCGGCTCGAACGGCTTGGGCAGGTAGTCGTCAGCGCCCAGCTCCAGCCCGATGATGCGGTCCATCGGGTCTCCCTTGGCAGTGAGCATCAATACCGGGGTCTGGGCCGCTGCGCCAGGCAAGGCACGAATGCGGCGACATACCTCCAGACCATCCATGTCGGGCAACATGAGATCCAGGATCACCAATTGTGGCGGTGGCTCGGCGCCGGATTGCTGCAACTGGGCCAGGCCGCTGGCACCGTCTGCGGCATGGCGAACCTGGTACCCGGACTGCCCCAGGTATTGCTGCACCATCTGCGCCAGGCGCGCGTCGTCTTCGATCATGAGCAGGTGTTCCAGCATGGAACCAGTTTAGGCCGTCACCCTGATCGGGTCTTGGCTGCGCGGTAAAGAAAAGTAAATCCGGCGCGGCCGCAGCGGTAACGCTCAGTCGACCGGTGCCGAGGTCGCCCCGGGCCGCGCCGCTGGCGCGTTGCGCGACGCCAGCCAGATCAGCAGCAACACCGGCAGGCCAAGCAGGGCCGTGGCCACGAAGAAATTGTCGTAGCCGAAACTGTCGACATATTTCCCGGAGAAGCCGGCCAGAAACTTGGGCAACAACAGCATCAGCGAGCTGAACAGGGCGTATTGTGTGGCTGAATACTGCACATTGGTCAGGCCCGACAGATACGCGATGAACGCCGCCGAGGCGATGCCGCTGCTCAGGTTGTCTGCCGATACCACCAGCACCAGCGCCCGCACATCATGACCGTGACCGGCCAGCCAGGCGAACAGCAGATTGCTCGAGGCGCTGAGAACGGCGCCCAGCATCAGGATGCGCATGACGCCAAAACGCATCGCCAGCGCGCCACCCACAAAGGCACCCACCAGTGTCATGATCACGCCGTAGACCTTGGTGACGGCTGCAACCTCGTCTTTCGTGTAGCCCATGTCGACATAAAACGGGTTGGCCATGATGCCCATCACCACATCGCTGATGCGGTACACCGCGATCAGGCCGAGCAGCAGCGCGGCCTGCCAGCGGTACCGGGTAATGAAGTCGGCAAACGGGGCCACCAGGGCGTCACGCAACCACTGCGCAGCATTACGCGCCGGGGCGATCACCGGGTGCGCCGGCTCGGGCGAGAGCAACACGGTGGCCATGCCAAGCAACATCGAGGCCGCCATCGTCAGATAGGCCGTCTGCCAGGCGCCAGGTTGATACAGCGCTGTATTGGCGACCTCGGCTCGGGCGGCGATCCACAACACGCCGGCGCCAGCCCAGATCATCGCCAAACGGTAGCCGGTCTGGTAGGTGGCGGCCAGTGCAGCCTGGCGCTCGGTACCGGCGGACTCGATGCGGTAGGCGTCCAGCGCGATATCCTGCGTCGCGGAGCCGAAAGCCACCGCCAATGCCGCCCAGACCATGGGTGCCAGCGACAACTTGGGATCGGTCAGCGCCATACACACCAGAGCCGCCATGATGACCGACTGGGACAACAGCAACCAGCTGCGCCGTCGCCCCAGCCAGCGCGTGAGCAGCGGGATAGGCAGGCGGTCCACCAGCGGGGACCAGACCCATTTGAAGCCATAGGCCAGTCCGACCCAGCTCAGATATCCGATCGTGCTGCGGTCGATACCCGCCTCGCGCAGCCAGAAGCTCAGGGTGCCAAAAACCAGCAGCAGGGGCAGGCCAGCAGAAAACCCCAACAGCAACATGCGCAGGCTGGCCGGTTCGAGGTAAACACGCAGCGCCTCGCGCCATGTCAGCGCGGCGGGTGTTGGGCTGGCAGTTGGTAGGGTCATGTGCGCAGGTTTGCCTTTTGGCTATTATTGACGCATGTGCACACTCTGTGATCTGAAAACACGGGCCTGGTCGTCGCGCCGCGCATTCGTGTTGGCGGCGGGTGCTGCTGCCGCGTTGGCAGCAGTTGGCCCGGCCGCAGCGCAGGTGGACGTGGGCAAGGCATCGAAGTTCCGCAAGCTGGTGTCGGCCGAACAACTGGAGGCGGCGGCCGCGCAGCAATATGTCCAGACCATGGGCGAAGCGAATGCAAAAAAGGCGCTGGCGCCAGATAACCACCCGCAATTGCTGCGCCTGCATGCAATCGCGCGGCGCCTGATTCCCCATGCCGGGCAATGGAATGATCGCGCGCGCAGCTGGAAGTGGGAAGTCAACCTGATCGCCAGCAAACAGATCAACGCCTATTGCATGCCGGGTGGCAAGATTGCGTTCTATACCGGCATCCTCGATCAGCTGGCGCTTTCCGACGACGAAGCTGCCATGGTGATGGGACATGAGATGGCGCACGCGTTGCGCGAGCACGCCCGCGAGCGCATTGGCAAGACCCAGGCCACCAGCATGGGCCTGGCAGTTGGTGCCCAATTGTTGGGTCTGGGAAACCTGGGTGATGTGGCAGCCAAGCTGGGTACGCAGTTGCTGGCGCTGAAATTCAGCCGCGAGGACGAAAGCGAGGCCGACCTGGTTGGGCTGGAGCTGGCTGCCCGCTCGGGTTATTCGCCAAAAGCCGGGGCCACGTTGTGGCGCAAGATGGCGGCGGCATCGGGTGGCGCCAGTGGTACGAAGTTCTTGTCCACGCACCCTTCCGGACCGGACCGGGTGCGGGAGCTCGAGGCCAATGCACCCAAAGTGCAGGGTCTGTACGATCAGGCGCGCAAGGCGGGCTGATCGGTTTGTGGCGGCGTCAGCGCTGCCAGCGTTGCACACGGCGATAGGGCGCCTGCCAGTGCGCCATCACCGGCTCTGGTGGTGGATCCACGACCTCCGGCCCCGCTGCGCCATGCCACCATGCCGAAGCCAATGCCGGCATCCCGGAATCGGCCTGCAATTGCGCCATCACCAGCGCATCACCACCTGACGCCGTGGCGTCGACAGCGCGGTACCAGGCGCAGTGGTTGTCACCCAGAGCGGCCAGCGCCTGGTACAGACTGTCTGATAACCAGCGCGCGGCAGCACTTGCCGTTGCAGGACCGAGGCTGAGCGATTGCAAGACGAAGGAGGCGCCATCACCCGCGTGGCCGATGCCGACGGCGCGCGCGCCCAGGCGCAGGTACTGCGTGCGTTGCGTTATCTCGATGCCGGTTCGTGCCCAGCCGGTTTCCACCACCTGGCGTGCCCGCCCGCGCGCGTCACTGAGCTCGAACGCCAGGAAGTCGGCATGGCTGGCAAACTCGTAGGCGCAGGCGTATTCCGGGGCCGTGCCCGGTGGCGTGCCTGTCTGCCGGAACAGCGTCGCCTGCTGCAGGCCGGGGAAACCCATCAGCAGGTGCACATGGTCGTTGTACCAGCGCAGCAGGCTGTTGTGGTCACCGTTTTTACAGCGGGTGGAAACCAGGTTGATGCAAGGGGTCATGGTGGAAGTCGATGTGCCAGGCAATTGCCTGAAAGGTCAGGGTACCAGTCGCCCGAGCACCTGCAAGGTGTTGTCGGCCAGTTTGACAACCACCCCCTCGCCGGACCGGGGAACCACGCCGGTCAACGCGGTGATGTTGACCTGGTGCGTCACCACCACCATCACACCGGGGCCCTTCCACTCGCGCAAGGTGGCCATGGCCGATACGGTTTGCGGGGAGTTGCGCTCTGGCTGACCAAAAAACGAGTTGAAAGCGGGCGACTGCACAATCGGGTCGCCGGCAAAGGCCAACCGCGCGGTCTCCAGCGTACGACACCACTGCGAGGACAAGACCTTGCGGACCCGGATGCCGTCTGCCCGCAAGCGCTGACCCATTTCTTTTGCCTGCGCGCGACCGTCTGCATCCAGATTACGCTGTGTGCTGCAGTCACCAAGCCGGAAATGCTCGGGGTCACCCACTCCGGGCGCCGTGGCATGGCGAAACAGGATCACGGCGCCGTCCGGTGCTGCCCAGCGTGTCTCCTGCGCCAGCGTCGCGACCGGCTGCACCAGTGCGAGCGCGACGACGATGGCAACAATAGTTCGCCTTGGTGTCATGTTCGCCACCACACTGCTGCAGCGGAAATCACAAGGCACAAACATGCCACTCCCGACAACCGCAGTCGTAGTGGCAAGTACCACGACGGCAGCGCGAACACGCCGGCCAGCGCGCGGTCACGCGCGTAGTGCAACACGAAAATAGTGGTGAGCAGCGCCGCTGGGATCACGCCACCCTGTGGAGCGGAGAAGTGCGTTGCCAACAACGCGACCCAGGCCACAAGTGCCGGCAACACACTCCAGAGATAAGAGCGCGCGGCAAGCGGCGCTTCACCCGCTGGCATTGCCATCGCGAACGCCCAATGCAGCGCGCCGACAAAACTCGCAATCACAGCGGCATAGGCCAGCAGTGCAAATATCCACGCGTCCAGGTGCGCCCGGTCGAACAGCACACCTGCCAACGCGGCTGCGAACGGCATCAGGCCACCATATCCAAGAAGCAGCACAGCCGTTGGTGGCGCTTCTTTGTGCGCGCTCATGTTGCCGAAGGTTCCAGTGCATGGGCCTGCAACTGCGCAAGGGACACGACGTCAAGCGCATCGGCATGTGTACATTCGAGCACCACCGGCGGCGCAACGCCGGCATGCAACGCCTGCTTCCAGCGCTCGACACACAGGCACCAACGATCACCCGGCTTGAGCCCGGCAAAACGAGACTCCGGGCGCGGCGTAATCAGGTCGTTGCCCTGCCGCAGGGAGAATTCGAGAAACGCCCGTGTGAGTTTGGCGCACACCACGTGTGACCCGTGGTCGTGTGGGCCGGTGCTGCAACAACCATCGCGGAAAAAACCGGTCAGCGGGTCAAAGGAGCAGGCTTGCAGGGTGCTGCCCAAAACGTTCTTGCTGCTCATCTTGCTTACTTTGCTGCAGGTCGTTTGATCCGGGTGGGTAAAGGATAAGGGAATTGCCCATGGCTTGGCACAAGTCCTGTGGAAGCCCTTTCTTCACGCCAGGCCGGGTTGAAGGCGCGCAGCACACAGACTGTGCAGTTTGCGCCGTGGCGGCTCTGCGGCCGCTGCACCAACAGACCCGTGTGCGTGACCGGCTGGCGCCGTCTTGTGTTCAGATTTTCCAGTCGTACTCGACCGTGTTCGGCGCATGGTCGGAAAACTTCTTGTTTGCGGTGTTGTTTCATCTCTCATCGCAATCTGATCAACTGGTCAGATTCACCTTTTCGGATTTCTATCAACCCATCCAGCGCCTTCACCATGGCTGGAAAACTGTCGTGGCCGTGGTCTCTGGTATTGAATGTCGAATCCAGGCGCTTGATCATGTGCCAGATGGACCCTTTGTTGACCCAGGAGTCACCTTTGGTCTCAGCAAGAAGTGTGATGGCGCGCTTGAATAGTTCCGCGCCGATATCCACGACAGGCGCTGTGGTGACCGTCGGCGATTGTGGACCGTCAGCCAATGGCGGCGGCGCCTCCATTGGCGCGGCAGGCGGCGGCTCCACCAGGTTCTCGTAGTACCGGAACTCATGGCAACTCTTGGCCCAGTGCCGGTTGGTGGATTTGCGGGTGCCGACACCGATCAGCGTGCGGCCGGCCGCTTTGATCTTTTGCGACACCGGCATGAAGTCGCTGTCGCCGCCTATGATGACGACGGTGCCAATGTGTGCAAAGCGGTTGATGTCCTCGACCGCGTCCAGGCAGAGCTTGATATCGGCCCCGTTTTTGGCGTTGGGGCCGGGCGAGAATAGCTGTATGAGCTCGACCGCGCCCTGGAGCAGCGCGTCGCGGTAACGCCCGAACCACTGCCAATTGCAGTAGGCCCGGTTGATTGCAATTGGCCCAAAGGATGACGCCAGCTCCACGATGGCCTGTATGTCGACGAAGGGCTCTTGCGCCTTGAAGCGCCCATCCGCCCTGCCGTATGAGCCCTCGCCCAAGGCATCCTCTGACAGGCTCGCGTGCAGGTTCTCGAAGTCCCAATACAGGGCCACCGAACGGTTTTCTTCGTTGTCGCTCTTGCTCATGATGTTGCCCGGTCGGTTGTTCTCAATGGTTCAACACGCACGCGAAGGTGATCGGTGAGTAGTTCAGCGCGAGCCCCTGCGACGAAGAGTGCTGCAATTCATCAGCCCCATGACCGGGTAAGCAATTCATCCATTGCATCGGCAATCGCTTGCCCCTGTGGAGCCAGGGATGCGACAGGCTCGCCCAGTTGATCGAGCGCCACCGAAACCATGTCCAGTGGATGCAGAACGACTGGCACCCCGTTGATGACAAAGGCCGGATTCATCCTGGCACCCACGGTGGGCGTGTCACGTGGCAATACCGTCTGGCGCACCAGCGGAACCACGACACGTCTGCGATAGCGGTCAAATTGTGCCGACTGGACCACCACGATGAACGGGATTGACTCGCGCAAGGCGCCCTTGTTGCAATGAACGTCGAATTGCGCCATCACAGCGTGGAGTGGCCGTCCGCAAAAGATCCCACCGTCTCATGTACGGAGTTCCAGTCGGCGGCACAGGCGTCGGCCGCACGCTGGCGATCTTGCTGCGCACTTTGTTGGGCGACAACAAACCCGGCCAGCAGTGACTCTATCGTGGCCGACAGGTTGCCCGTGTAGGCCCTGGCCTGTTGCACCAGCGCCTCGTCAATCGTAAGGTTGACGGCCCGTTTGCGGGGTGACGCGGCGTTGGTCTGCATATTTGAAGCGGCGAGGAAATGAATGCGCATATTATGCGCATGACCGTTGGCCATTGGCAATCAATGCTGACTTCGCGGTGTCCGGTCGTCGACCTTTTCATGGTTCGAAGCCGCGATGATGGGATTGGTCAAGTGCTCCAGTCGTACCCGATCGTGATCGGCGCATGGTCGGAGAACTTCTGGTCCTTGTAGATCTCGACCACCCGCGCACCTGCTGCCATGTCGCGTGTCGCCAGGTGATAGTCCAGCCGCCATCCCACGTTGTTGGCATAGGCCTGTCCGCGGTTGCTCCACCAGGTGTAGGCCGCGTCGGTGGTGTGCGGGTGCAATTGCCGGTAGACATCGACAAGCGGGGCCTTGTCCAGTAGCTTGGTCATCCAGGCGCGTTCTTCCGGCAGGAAGCCGGAGTTCTTCTGGTTGCTTTTCCAGTTCTTCAGGTCGATCTCCTGGTGCGCGATATTGACGTCGCCACACAGGATGAAGTCGCGCCGCTTCTTGAGTTTGCTCAGGTGCGGGTAGAAGCTGGCCAGAAAACGGAACTTGGCCTGCTGACGTTCTTCGCCGGACGAGCCGCTGGGGAAATAGGCACTGATGATGGACATCTTGCGTTTTGGAGTGTCAAAACGCAGCTCGACATAACGCCCCTCGGCGTCGAACTCCTTCGAGCCATAACCGATGACCACGTCACTCGGCACATGGCGGGTGTAGACCGCCACACCCGCGTAACCCTTCTTTTCGGCAAAATGAAAGTGCCCCTGCAACCCGGCCAGTTGTTCGAACCGGCCGGCTACGTCGGAGGCCTGGGCCCTGACTTCCTGTACACAAATACAATCAGGCCGGGCTAGCGCAAGCCAGGATTCGAGCCCCTTGCTGGTGGCGGAGCGGATGCCGTTGAGGTTGAGGCTGGTTAATTTGAACAAGGACATCTCCATGGCGGATGCACAGCCCGATCAGCTGGCGCAGGATTTTGTGCAGTTTTCAGTCGATTGTGGCGTGTTGCGTTTTGGCGAGTTCAAGACCAAGGCTGGGCGCATGAGCCCGTATTTCTTCAATGCCGGCCTGTTCGATGACGGCGCCAAGCTCGGTCGGCTGGCACAATTTTATGCGCGCCGTCTGCTCGCCAGCGGCATTGAATTCGACATGGTTTTCGGGCCGGCGTACAAGGGCATACCCTTGGGAGCGGCACTGAGTGTGGAGTTGGCGCGGCTCGGGCGCAATGTGCCCTTTGCCTACAACCGCAAGGAAGCCAAAGACCACGGCGAAGGCGGTACCCTGGTAGGAGCACCACTCAAGGGCCGGGTGTTGATCGTGGACGACGTGATGTCGGCGGGCACCGCCGCGCGCGAATCGATAACCATCATCCGCGCAGCCGGGGCAACGCCACATGCCGTGGTGATTGCCCTGGACCGGCAGGAAAAGGCGGCTGAAGACGGCGTCGACAGCGAACACAGTGCCGTCCAGTTTGTGCGCCGGCAGCTCGGCCTGCAGGTTTGCAGCATTGCGAAACTGGCCGATTTGTTGCAGTATCTGCAACAACACAGCACAAGTGGGCTGGGTACCGAGTATGCGCGGGTGGTGGCCTACCGCAGCCGCTACGGCGCGGACGACGACTCCTGAAAATGCCCAAGGGGAGAAAATCACTGTGCCCGACCTGATGCGTTGGCTGACCGCCTGTATGCTGTGCAACATAGGGGTTGGTGCGCTGGCGCAGGACGGCCAGGTTCCGGTGTCTGGTGTGTATTCCTGTGTCGATGCCAGGGGACGCAAGTTGACATCGGACCGGCCGATTGCCGAATGCGCGGATCGTGAACAAAAGCTGCTCAACCCCAGTGGCACGGTGCGAGCCAAGGTGGGACCCACGTTGACGGCGCAGGAACGCGCGGCGCAGGAGGAGCGCGACAAGCGGGAGGCGCAAGGGCGCGCCCAGCAAGCCGAAGAGAAGCGCCGCGAGCGCGCCCTGCTGGTGCGTTATCCCAGCAAGGAAACCCATGACCGGGAACGTGCCGGTGCGCTGGCGCAGATCGGCTCGGTCATTCAGGCCGCCAACAAGCGTATCGACGATCTGCAGAAAGAGCGCAGCAAACTCGATGGCGAGATGGAATTTTACAAAAAAGATCCGAGCAAGGCCCCGTCGCTTTTGCGTCAACAGTTCGAAGACTTGTCTCAGAGCATGGCAGCGCAAAAACGCTTCATCGATGAACAGGAGAACGAGATCCGGCGCGTCAACATGCGTTTTGACGAGGAGTTGGTGCGACTCAAGCAGTTGTGGGCAGCGCAGCACGCCGCTCCTGCCACACCAGCCAGAAAGACGCCCTGAAAAGCAGGGCAGCGGCCGGCTGCCAGTGACGCTGTCCCCACGAAGGTGCTTTTTGATGTGTGCGACCCGCGTCGTCATTGTGACCCCCGCCCTGTTTGACGCCAACAATGGCAACTGGCAAACCGCCCGACGCTGGCTGCATCTGCTGGCGCCGCGCTACCCGGTGCGTGTTGTGCGGCAATGGCCCGACGGCCAGGCCAGTGGCAGCGACCGCGTGATGTTGGCACTCCATGCGCTTCGCTCTGCTGCATCGATCACTTCCTGGGCTGCAGCCAGGTCGTGCACGGACGAGGTACCCGGTCTGGCGGTTGTGCTGACCGGTACCGATCTGTACCGCGATATCCAGGTCGACCGGCAGGCGCAGGCGTCGCTGCGGCAGGCCCGGCACCTGATCACACTGCAGGAATGTGGCCCGCATGCGCTGCCTGCGCAGCAGCGCCACAAGGCCCGTGTCATCCTTCAATCCACGTCGTCGCGCCAGACTCTGCCCAAGACAGACCACCACCTGCGCGTTGTGGTGGTGGGCCATCTGCGCGAAGAAAAGGCGCCACACACCGTATTTGAAATGGCCCGGGTTTTACGCACCAGGCCAGATATTCGAATCGACCACGTCGGCGCGGCGCTGGATCCAGCCCTGGGGCAACTGGCAAGGCAAACAGCCAGCAGTTGCCCGGCCTATCGCTGGCTGGGTGGCCAGCCACATGCGGCGACGCGCAGGCGTATCCAGCGCGCCCACCTGTTGTTGCATCCCAGCCGCATGGAGGGTGGTGCACATGTGGTGATGGAGGCGGTGCGCAGTGGCACCGTGGTGCTGGCGTCGCGCGTCGATGGCAATGTGGGCATGCTCGGGCGCGACTACCTTGGTTATTTCACTTCGGGTGACGCCGCCGCCGCCGCCGGGCTGCTTCTGCGCTGTCGCGATGGGCAAGCTGGTGGCGACGGCGGGTTTCTTGGCCAACTCATGGTCCAATGCCAGCGGCGCGCACCACTTTTCGACGCCGCCAACGAGCGCACAGAACTGTACCGGCTGGTGGAAGACCTGCTCGCCGCAGACGCGCAGCCCCTATGAACCCCTGTCACTGACACCACTGCCGGATGCAGACATCAGAACACCCCGTAGTGCGCGATATCGTGCTGGTCGGCGGCGGTCACAGCCATGTTGGTGTGCTGCGCAACTTTGGTATGGCACCGGTACCTGGTGTGCGCCTGACGCTGCTGTGCACCGATGCACATACGCCGTACTCCGGCATGTTGCCGGGTTATGTGGCCGGGCATTACGACTTTGACGCGGTGCACATCGACCTAAACCGGCTCTCCACCTTTGCCAACGCACGGTTTATTTGTGCCGAGGTGACCGGCATCGACCGGGCCGCGCGCCGTGTGCTGTTGCGTGACCGTCCGGGCATGGCCTACGACCGGCTGTCGATCAACATCGGGTCGACGCCCCAGGCAGGACTGGTGCCAGGTGCCGCCGAACACGCGGTGCCAGTGAAGCCGATCTTCCAGTTCAACCAGCGCTGGCTGGCTCTGCTGCAGCGCGCGCGCAGCCACGCCGGGCGCATGCGCATCGCGGTCGTGGGCGGCGGCGCCGGCGGCGTCGAGTTGCTGTTGGCCATGCAGTACCGGCTGCGCAACGAGTTGCGGTTGCTGCAGCGTGACCCGGACTCCCTGGCTTTTGCCCTGTACACCGCCGACAGCACGATATTGCCGACCCACAATGCCGGCGTGCGCCACCGATTCAACGCGGTGTTGCTGCAGCGCGGCGTGCAGGTACATACCGACTCCGCCGTGCGACAGGTTGAAGCGCAGCGGCTCCAGATTGCGGACGGCCAATGGTTTGAGGCGGATGAAATTGTCTGGGTCACCCAGGCGGGTGGTGCGCCCTGGCTGGCTGCCACCGGCTTGGCTTTGGACGAGCGCGGCTTCGTGCGCGTCAACGACTGCCTGCAGTCGGTCAGCGACCCGTATGTATTTGCCGCGGGTGACATCGCCAGCATCGATCATCGCCCGCTGGAGAAGGCCGGTGTATTTGCCGTGCGCATGGCGCGTCCGCTTGCGCTGAATCTGCGCCGCTCGTTGCGGGAGCAAGCATTGCTGGCTTATCGACCGCAGCGACGCTGGCTGGCGCTGGTGAGCACCGGAGACCGTTATGCGGTCGCCTCGCGTGGCGCGCTCGGTTTTGCCGGTGCCTGGGTCTGGCGCTGGAAAGACTGGATCGACCAGCGCTTCATGCGGCGTTTTTCCGAATTTCAGGCAATGGATCGGTCTGCGCCACAAGGCCATGGCAGCGCCGCGGGTGTGACTCTGACGCAGGATGAGTCGTTGCAGGCGAATTCAGCGTTGGCCATGCGGTGTGGTGGTTGTGGTGCCAAGGTCGGTGCCACCGTGTTGTCGCGCGCGCTGGCTGCCTTGGCGCCAGTTCAACGCGACGATGTGCTGGTCGGTTTGCACGCGCCGGACGATGCGGCCGTGGTGCGTGTGCCAGCCGGCAAGGCCATGGTGCACACGGTGGATTTTTTCCGCGCCTTCATCGACGATCCCTACCTGTTTGGCAAGGTGGCGGCCAACCACGCGCTGGGCGACATCTTCGCCATGGGCGCACAGGCACAAAGCGCCACTGCGGTGGCCACCGTTCCGCCCGGGCTGGAGAGCAAGGTGGAGGAATTGCTGCTGCAGATGATGAGCGGAGCGGTGGAAGTGCTCAATGCGGCGGGT
The DNA here is from genome assembly GCA_031416215.1 of Betaproteobacteria bacterium. Classification (GTDB taxonomy): domain Bacteria; phylum Pseudomonadota; class Gammaproteobacteria; order Burkholderiales; family Burkholderiaceae_C; genus CAISIP01. Next base: position 805 of record JANOTG010000010.1, on the reverse strand, counting down.
TGTGCGTTGGTGGGCGGTCATACCGGCGAGGGCCAGGAGCTGGCCCTGGGTTTTGCCATCAATGGCCTGATCGACGAGCACCTCGGCCAGGTCATGCGCAAAGGCGGTATGTTGCCGGGCGATGTGTTGTTGTTGACCAAACCGATCGGCACCGGCACCTTGCTTGCAGCCCACGCCCGCATGGCGGCGCGCGGTCGCTGGGTTCAGGCTGCGCTGCAATCCATGGTGCAGTCCAATCAACGCGGCGCCGAGTTGCTGCGTGAATTCGGCGCCACGGCATGTACCGACCTGACCGGCTTCGGACTGCTCGGGCACCTGGTCGAGATGACACGGCCCTCGGGCGTGGATGCACGTATCGACCTGGCGGCGTTGCCGCTGCTTGACGGTGCGCTGGATTGCGCGGCGCAGAGTATCCTGAGCTCGTTGCAGCCATCCAACCTGCGTTTGCGCCATGCCTTGCGCAACCAGGAGGCGTATTCACGTCACCCGCGGTATCCCTTGTTGTTCGATCCGCAGACGGCTGGTGGTTTGCTGGCCAGTGTTCCGGCAGCAACTGCTGCTGCCTGTGTCGCAGCGCTGCAGGCAGCCGGCTACACGCATACGGCGATCATTGGCGTGGTGTTGCCACAGGCTGATGCGTTGGCGCCCGTCGTGCTTGCAGACTGAAGCGTCCGCGTGCAGACTCTCAGCCCAGTCTGGTCCGCAGCAAGTCGTTGACCTGTTGTGGATTGGCCTTGCCGCGACTGGCCTTCATGGCCTGTCCGACCAGGGCGTTGAAGGCTTTTTCCTTGCCCTGGCGGAACTC
>JANOTG010000009.1:0-12919 GCA_031416215.1 Betaproteobacteria bacterium | reverse complement strand
TTCCGCAGAGGTTTGCAGGCGGCAGCCTGAGCGCGCGGGTGCTGGCGACAAATATCAGTGCTTGCGCAGCCGGGTCACCAGAAACACGCCGGGCAGGATCAAGGTTGCACCTACCAGGTGGTGCCAACCCGGAAGCTCGTCGAGCAGCAGCCAGGCTGCCAGTGCCGAATACAGCGGTGCCAGATACAAGGTCACTGCCACCCGGCTGGCGCCGATGATGCGTTGTGACCAGCCATACAGCCAGTAAGCACCCAGACCCGGCAACACCGCGGCCACCAGCACCAGCACCAGGGCATGCAAATTCCACTGTGTCAGCCCGGGCTGACCCGCCTCCCACAGTGCAAACGGCAGCAAGGTCACGACGCCGCCGATACAGATGGCGGCCAGACGCGCAGTCGCATCGAGCGGGCTGGCCCAGGCTTTTTGCAGCAGCGCATAAGCCGCCCAGCACACCATGGCCGCCATGATCCAGAGGTCACCGGCGATGAACTCGACCTCGGACAAGGCGCTCCAGCGGCCTCGCACCACCACGTGCACCACGCCTGCCAGCGCCAGCAACAGCCCGGCGAACTGCCTTCGCGCAAAATGCTCGCCGAGCCAGAACACCGACCCGACGCCGATCAACACCGGCGCGGCGGCGTAGATAAGGGCCATGTTGATCGCCGTGGTGGAGCGTGCGCCGATGTAGACCCAGGCGCCGCACACCAGCATGCCGCAGGCGCCGAGCACCAGATACTGCCACCAGGCTTGGCGCAGATACACGCGGTGCTGCCACAGTGTGGTGGCGCTCCAGGCGACCAGCACCATGCCGGCAAGCCCCCAGCGTCCGAGCGCCAGCAGGTGCGGCCCGATGACCCCCGGAGCCATGCGTGCAACGATGAAATTCACTGCCCACAGGGCCGGAACAATCCACACCAGTGCCTGGGCGATGCGCTGGTGTCGCTGCCCGGCATCAAGCATGCAGGACACCCGTGGTGTTGGTGCTGCGGCTCTGGCTGTGCGCCAGCGCCATCACCGCATGCGGTGCCAGGTCTGACAAGCGGTGCTCACTCCAGACCTGACGCCAGTGCCGCGCACCCGGCAAGCCATGACGCAGCCCCAGCATGTGGCGGGCAATCGATCTCCAGGGTGTGCCCGATTCCCGTTGTTCACGCACCATGTAGTCACACATCATGGATTCGACCTGCTCGCGCTCCGGTGGCAGCACTGCAGAGCCCATGTACTCGGCGTCCCAGGAAGCCATCCACCACGGGTTATGGTAGGCCTCGCGCCCGAGCATGACTCCGTCCACCAGCGCCAGCGCGCTGTGCAACTGCGCGCTGCTGGTGAGCCCGCCGTTGAGCACCAGCGTCAAGTGCGGAAAGTCGGCCTTGAGGCGATGCACAAAGTCGTAGCGCAGCGGCGGCAACTCGCGGTTCTGTTTCGGCGACAGTCCCTTGAGCCAGGCGTTACGGGCATGGACAATGAACACCCGGCAGCCGGCCAGACTGAGCGTGCCGACAAAATCGCGCACGAATTCGTAACTCTCACCGCGGTCGATGCCAATGCGGTGTTTGACCGTCACCGGTATCGACACGGCATCGCACATCGCCTTGACACAGTCAGCCACCAGATCGGGCTCGGCCATCAGACAGGCGCCAAAAGCGCCACGCTGCACGCGTTCGGACGGGCAACCGCAATTCAGGTTGATCTCGTCATAGCCCCATTGCTCGCCCAGCCGGGCGCAATGCGCCAGATCGGCCGGCTCGCTGCCGCCGAGTTGCAGCGCCACCGGGTGCTCCGCTTCATTGCATCGCAAATGCCGCGCAACGTCACCATGCAACAGGGCGCCGGTAGTCACCATTTCGGTGTACAGGCGACTGGAAGAGCACAACAAACGGTGGAAATAACGGCAGTGCCGATCCGTCCAATCCATCATCGGGGCTACGCACAGCCGGTGTGAGGCCGTCGGCAATGCGAGCAGGTCGGCTTTGTCGGTCAACGCGGCCGGCTTCATTGTGGCAACAAGCGTTGCACCAAAGGATGGATGATCTTGCGTTGTGTACCGATGGCAAAAAAGCGCTCTTCGACACCATCACAGGCACCGACCTTTTCCACCTGGTGATGGGCCGTCAACTCGTCGTGGATCAGGGCCGCAGCCGGGAACACTCCCATGCCGTTGGCTCCAAAGGTCTTGAGCATGGCGCTGTCCTCGAACTCACCCACGATCTGCGGACGAATCGCATGGCGTTCAAACCAAAGGTCCAGTCGGGCCCGTACCGCCACATCGTGGGTTGGCAAGAGCACCGGCACCCGGGCCAACGAGGCCGGAAAATCACGCCGTGCCGCGGCCGCGATGGCGGGCGGCGCGTACCACGTTACGTCCGACGTGCCCAGGGGATGGCTGTACAGCTTGAGGTTGGGATTGGCTGGAGCGGGCCGGTCGGCCAACACCACGTCGAGCCGGTGTAATGCCAGCTCGGCCAACAGGTCTTCGAATTCATCCACCTGGCATATCAGGCGCAAATTGGGTTCGCGCACCACCGGCTGCATCAGACTCCACACCACCAGCTTGGGCAGGCCGTCGGAGATACCGACCGCCAGGCGCACACTCTTGGCGTTGACCACATCGGCCACAGCGGCAGGGAGCTGCTCACCGAGCTGGAATATGAGGTCGGCCTGGCGCATCGCTGCGACACCGGCTTCTGTCAGCACCAGTCCGCGCCCTGCCGGTTTGAGCAAGGCATGGCCCAAGGAGCGCTCAAGCTCGCGTACCTGCGCGCTGACCGTCTGCACAGCCATGCCCAGGCGTGTTGCACCGCGCGATATGCCGCCCTCCTTGGCGACGACCCAGAAGTAATAAAGATGGCGATAACTGAAGCTCAGGCTCATGGCGGGTATTTGCGTTGAAAACGTCCTGTATTGTCTGATTTTTCGGGGCCGGCAGGCCACCGGGCCTGTGCGACACTGCCAGCGGCAGCACACATTGACGGTGCCCGGACCCGACCCCCACCCCCTGAAAGACCGATGCACAGCCTGCTCGACCCCGCCATTCTTTTTTTTGTATTCGGGCTGTTTGCCGGCTTGTGCCGGTCAAACCTGGAGATACCGGCGCCGATCACGCGTTTCCTGTCGCTGTATCTGCTGATGGCGCTCGGGCTGAAGGGCGGTTTCGCATTGGCCGAATCCGGCCTGTCGGCCGAGGTGCTGACCAGCCTCGGATGTGCCCTGTTTCTGGCGGCCGCAGTACCGGCCGCTGCCTACCTGCTGCTGCGTCGCTGGCTCAATGGCTTCGACGCCGCCGCGGTGGCCGCCACCTACGGTTCGGTGAGCGCAGTCACCTTCATCACCGCAGTCCAATTCCTGGACCAGCGTGGGATCGAATTTGGTGGCCACATGGCCGCCGCCATGGCTTTGATGGAGTCACCCGCCATCATCATGGCGGTGGTGCTGGCCAACCGGGTACGGCGGAACAATCCGGCGAACCCGCTTGCCACGGCCGGTGCCGGTGCCGCCCCCCTGGGCAAGATCCTGCACGAGTCACTGACTGACGGCGCGCAAATGCTGCTGCTGGGTGCCATGCTCGTCGGCATACTCACCGGCGATGCCGGTCAGGCTTCGATGCAGCCCTTTGCGGTGGACCTGTTCAAGGGCATGCTGGCTTTTTTCCTGCTCGACATGGGCTTGGCGGCAGCACGCAACATGGGCTCCCTGCGCGGAAAATCGATCGGCCTGCTGGCTTATGCGGTGCTCGCGCCGCTGTGCCATGCTGCGCTCGCCTTGGCCCTGGCCTGGACTTTCGGCCTGTCGGCCGGGGATGGCATCCTGCTGATGGTATTGGCTGCCAGTGCTTCCTATATTGCCGTGCCCGCCGTGGTGCGGCACGCCATACCCGAAGCCAACCCTTCGCTGTTCATCGGCATGTCGCTGGGTCTGACCTTTCCGTTCAATATCCTGCTGGGCATTCCGCTTTACTCGTCGATTGCCAACCGCGTGCTCGCTGGCGCGTGATGGCTGCGACCTAAAATCGGGTTGCAACCACCCCACACGATGACACCATTTTGCGTATTGAGCGCCGAGTTCGCCCACGAAACCAACACCTTCAGCATCCTGCCCACCGGGCTGGCTCAATTCGAGGCGCAGGACTACTTTGTCGGCGCTGCCTCGGCCCTTGCGGCCCGCGGCCACTCGAATACTGAACTCGCCGGTTTTCACGACGCCAGTCTGGCGCACGGCTGGCGGCTGTTGCATGTGCTGAGTGCCGTGGCACAACCGGCCGGTCGCCTGACGCGGGACAGCTTCGAGCACATCACTGGCGCCATTGTGGATGCGGCCCAACGCCATGCCGGTGAGATCCATGGCGTCCTGCTTGGCTTGCACGGCGCCATGGTGAGTGAAGACTTCGACGACTGCGAAGGGGAATTGCTACGCCGCCTGCGTGCCGTGCTCGGGTCCGGCGTGCCGATTGCCATCACGCTTGATCCTCACGCCAACGTCAGCGCCGCCCTGTGTGAACACGCCGACATCATCGTGTCGTACCGTACCTACCCGCATGTGGACATGCGGCGCACTGCCCTGCAGGCGGCTGACTTGCTGCAGCGCACGATGCAAGGCGAGATCAAACCGGTGACCCTGCGTGCCCATCTGCCCATGCTCGACGAAGTCAATGGTGGGCGCACCGATGTCGGCCCGATGCTCGAGCGAGCCGCCCGCGCCCGCGCCTACGAAAACGAGCTGGATGTGTTTGCGGTCAGCATCAACGCCGGCTTTGCCCGCGCCGATATCACCGAGATCGGCCCCACCGTGCTGGTGACAGCGCAAGGCGACCTGACCCGCCATGCGCGTTTTGCACAGGAACTGGCAGATGACATGTGGGCAAAACGCCATGAGCTGATCAACCATTTTCTGACTGTCGAAGAGGCTGCGGCCGAATGTGTGGCCCATCCGGCAGGCGCGGGGCCCATCGTGGTGGCCGATTACGCCGACAACCCTGGCGGCGGTGCCTATGGCGACGCCACCAACTTGCTGCGGGCGCTGTTGGATGCCGGTGTACGGCGTGCCTGCTTCGGACCCATCGTCGACCCGCAGTCGGTGCAGCAACTACAAGACACGCCGCTTGGCGCGCAGGTACAACTGCAGCTTGGCGGCAAGACCGACCCGCGGCTCGGTGGTGGACCGCTTGCAGTGAGTGGCAGCCTGGAGCTCAAGAGTGACGGCAACTATTTCGCCGAAGGGCCGATGACGGGTGGCCTGCAGCGTAGCTGGGGCCCCACGGTGGTGATTCGGGTGCAGGATATCGACATTCTGGTGGTGTCCAAACCGGCTCAAATCCTCGATCTGGCCCAGTTCACGGCTTTTGGCATCCAGCCGCAGAACAAGACCGTCGTAGCGCTCAAATCCATGCAGCACTTTCGCGCCGCTTTCGAGCCCATTGCCAGCCGGGTGATCGTCTGTGACAGTGGCGCCCTGTGTACACCGCAACACACCAAGCTGCCCTACCACCGGGTGCCGCGGCCCATCTTTCCACTTGACCAGGACATTGATCTCGACGCATGGCGGCACGGGCTGGCAACAGCGCCTGCGATGCCGGCAGAAGCGAGCGTGACCACAACGGCAACCACAGATACACCGGCAGATGCCGACGGGTCGACCCGCCGCGCCGGGCGCGACAGCGCCATGCCCGTGCTGGAGCAACTCGCGGCGTGGTACCCCGGCTTGTTCGGAGCGCGTTTTCTCCCGCTCAAGCGCGGCATTTTCCAGGACCTGATGCAGGCCCACAGCGACAAGCTGGAACGAGACAGCCTGAAAATGGCGCTGGCAACCCACACCCGCTCCACCCGTTATCTGGTGGCCGTGGCGGCCGGCGAAAAACGCCACGACCTGAGCGGCCAAGCGGTGGAGGAGATGGCGCCCGAGCATGTGCTGCAGGCTTTGTTCGAGGTATTTCGCCGCCGCCAGGCCCGAACCCAGGAGGACCTGGAGCCCAAACTTTGCTCGCGTATAGAGCAGGTTTACCAGCGCTCGGGCTTGCCGGCCGAGGCATTCTTGCAACTGGCGCGGGGCCGTGACGAAGCCACCAACCAGGTGCTGCAGCGGGCGTTGGCGCAGACTCGTGTACGCGACGCGAAGGACGAAGCGTTGTTGCGCGCCTTTGACGCCAGTGGGCAGGCTCTGATGGAATTCAGCGACATGTACGGCATGGACCCGTCTGTGGTGTTGCGTTCCCTGGAGCGCGCCCGAACACGCGTTTTGAACACCGTGTCTGGCAACCTGGGTGTTCAAGAGTCAGCGGGTCATAACCCGTGACGGACTACCACGAACAACGCCTGCAGCTCACCGCCGCATTGCGCTGGGCCGCGCGGCTTGGGCTGAATGAAGGTGTGTGCAACCATTTTTCGATGGAGCTGGACGCTGACCGCTACCTGATCAATCCCCAGGGTTTGCACTGGAGCGAGGTCTGTACCTCCGACATGCTGGTGATCAATGGCGCGGGCGACGTAGTGCACGGGCGCCATAGCCTGGAGCCGAGCGCGTTCTTCATCCATGCCTGGATTCACCGGCTCAATCCACATGCCCGGGTCGTCCTGCATACCCACATGCCCCACGCCACTGCGCTGACCCTGGTGCAAGGTGGACGGCTGCGCTGGGCGCATCAGAATGCCCTGCGTTTCTGGGGCCGGGTGGTGTATGACGACAGTTACCACGGCATCGCGCTCGACGCTGCCGAGGGCGCCCGCATCGCGCAAGCGTTGGCGGGCCACGATGTGATGTTCATGGCCAGTCACGGCGTGACGGTGGTCGGCGCCAACATGGCCTGGGCGTTGGATGATCTGTATTACCTCGAACGCGCCTGCATGCACCAGGTGCTGGCGACGCAGGCTGCCGGCGCTCAGGGGCTGCGCGAAATTCCGGAGGCGATGTGCCGTGCCACGGCGGCCCAGGTGGCCACAGAGCGCCAGCAAAGTGACCTGTACTTTGCAGCCATCGTGCGCATGCTGGACCGTGACGCCAGCGGTTGGCGCGATTAGATCTTGCCAACCATTCAGGAAACGCCTCGCGCCGATCAACCGCCCAGGGCGGCCATCAGAATGCCGGGTAGTTTGAGCAGGCTTGGACGGTACTCCATGTCGGTCAGTTTCGGACCCAGCAGGTGCGCCTTGCGGTGTGTCACGAACCAGGGTGGCTTGGGGAAGGCCCGAAATGGCCCACGCACCACGGTGCGCTCCGGCTTGTCGAACATGAAGGCGTTGTGCACCACGCCACGCCCGCTTTGCACATCTTCCAGCGTGTGGCCCGGAAATGCGCCCCAGGTCGCCGTACCCAGCAAGAAGCTGTAGGCGGCCCAGACATTGACACCAATGGCACCGTACTTCAGGTCGAGCAGGAGTTGGTCAAAATCCGCACCCAGGGCCTTCAGCGTGCTGGGGTGGATGATGATGTTGGCGCTCAGGGTGCCGCGCAGTTGTGTATTGGCATAGTTGATGGCGTCACGCAGAAATTGCCGCGGCTCGGCGCCCGGTAATGCAACCCTTGCCAGGGCAGCGCCAAACACTTCATGGTCGAGAAAATGGCGGTCTGCGGGCTTGGCATCCAGCGGCAGAAACACCCGTTCACACAATGCCCCCTGCGCCGTCAGCCGTTCTGCTTGCGGGTAACGCTGCAAAACACCGGCCACGCGCTGGCTGGCGCCCGGGTAATAGGGTGCACGTTGTGGCGCCTGCGCCATCACCTGTTTCACGAGTTGCTCGAAGCGCGCCGCCAGATCCCAGTCGGCGCTTTGCAATACCACCTGGCTGGCAGCGCAATTGAAGCCGCAGTTCTGCAGCTTCTGCGTCACCAGCGATTCGGCCTGAAACTGCAGATCGGCCTCGCTCCACGGCCCTGGCACCACGATGGTGGGGGTAATGGCGCCCAGTTCGGAATGGATCGGCCGGGTGTTGAGCGGCATGTGCGCCGCCTTGCGCTGACGCGCCTCTTCGCCACTACCCCAGACGATGGCATCGTGCACCGCCTCGGAGCCGGTGATGTGGATGGTTTCCACCAGCGGGTGGTTGCTCAGATACACCCCGACATCGGCCGCCCCCTTGCAGATGTGCACGATGCCCAGATCGATCGCCGGCTGCAGCATGGCGGAGAAAAATGGCAACAGGTAGTCGTTCACCGGATTGAGCTTGACGATGCATACCTCATGCTCCACCAGCAGCTTGTACAAAACGTCCAGTGGTGCAATCGCGGCCACGTTGCCCGCGCCCAGCACCAGCGACACCTTGCCGCTGCGGCTGGTGTCGGCACCGGCATAGGCGCTGGCCGTGTGCGACGCCAGGTTCGCGCTGGTCACACCCGGCTGCATCCAGACCTCGGCGCTGACGCCACCGGCCAACAGGTTCTCGGTGAGGTTGTGCGGGAACACCTTCACTGCCAGTTGCCCGCCGGGCAGGGTGCGCTGCGGCAGCGTGCGGACGTAGGCCTTGCCAGGTTGCGCACCGAGTGTTTCGATGTACAGGTTGAGTGCCGACTGGCAGGCATAGGGGCCGGCCAGCCATTCCTCTCCCACCAGCGGTGAATCGGCCGGGATGCCTTTTTTCTCGGCTGCGGTCAGTGCCCAGGCGCGTGCCTGCGGCATCATGGTTTCTTTCATCTGGCGCAACATGGCGATACGCGCCGGCAAACCGGTGCGTGCCCAGACATGTTTTTGCGCGTTCAGGCGGTGCAGCGCGTCGTCGAGGGCGTCGGCAGACGGCGGACGCGGGATATCGTTGAGATTGCTCATGGAGGTGTCAGAGTCAGCTGGTGATGTAGTTTTGCAATTGGGCGATGGTCTGTTCATGGTCGGCAATGATGTCGTCCATGATGTCGCGAATCGAGATCATGCCGACCACCCGTTCGCCGTCCACCACCGGCAAGTGGCGTATCTTTTTCTGGCTCATCAGGGCCATGCAGGCGCGGGTGCCGGTGGCGGGCGCTACCGTGATCACATCGCGGGTCATGATGTCGGCCACCAGGGTATCGCGCGAGTTCCTGCCCAGCAAAGCCACCTTGCGCGTGTAATCGCGCTCCGACAACACACCGACAAGGCGTTCACCCTCCATCACCAGGATTGCGCCAACGCCATATTCGGCAAGCCGCTTCAGGCCGTCAAACACCGACAGGTCCGGCGCAATGCGAAACACGCTGGTATCCCGCTTTTTGAGTAGTTCAGCGACAGGCTTCATGAATTTTCCTGAATAGATGCCGAGGCAGGACTGGTCAGTGTAGCCAATGCCGGTGCCGCTGAACAGGCCATGGCGAGGCCATGGATTGGCTGGCGAGAAGCTCAGACTCCGTCGCGCCCCGACCCGACCTGTTTGCGCCCATGCAGCATCGCCGCCACCAGGTTGTCGCCTTGGCGCCGGGAGGTGAAGATGACACCCGCCACATGCAACAGCAGCAACGGCAGCAAAGCCTCGCCCAGCGCCCCGTGTAGTGTTTCCAGACAGGCCACTCCCCAGAACCGGTCGGTCGTGTAGAGCCAGCCGGTCAGGCCAGTGGCAATGGCATCGGCCAGCAATGCCAGCACCATCCAGCCGCCCAGCGGGTTGTGGCCCAAGAAATATGGCTCGCGGCGTTGCCATACAGCCCGGGCATAGGTCAATGTGCGGGCAGGCGAACAAACAAAATCAGAAAAGCGCCAGCGCCCCGGGCCGACAAAACCCAGCACGATGCGCAGGCCAGCGGCGGCCAGCGCGCGGTAGCCGGACCACTCGTGGACCCATCCGTGTGAAAAGTGGTGCCTGCACGGTAGCCGCCCTGTGTAAACGCTGCGTGAATAAACCCCGCCATGCCGCCACCGCACGACCAGCGTTCTTGCAGCCGGGCGCGGCGCTACCATGTCGCCACGGCCGACCTGCTGGCGGCCAGACCACAACCGAAAGACAACCCATGTTTCAAGCACAACTGATGGCAGGCCAGCGCATCCTGGTTACCGGCGGCGGCACCGGTCTGGGCCGGGCCATGGCGGAGCGGTTTCTCGAACTCGGCGCCGATATCGCCATCTGTGGCCGACGCAAAGCGGTCTGTGACGAGACGGCCGCCGCCTGGCGCGAGCGTTTCCCAGAGCGGCGCATCGACACCTTCGGCCTGGATATCCGCATCGCGCAGGCCGTGCAGGACATGGTCGATGCCCTGTGGGCCAGCGGCGGCTTGACCGGCCTGGTCAACAACGCCGCGGGCAACTTCATTGCCCCGACCGAGAGCCTGTCGCCACGCGCCTTTGACGCCATCGCCAACATCGTGTTTCACGGCACCTTTTATGTCACCCAGGCAGTGGGCAAAAAGTGGATTGAGCAGGCGCGCTCGGGCGAGTGGACAGCAGGCCAGCCGTTTCGCAGCGTGATGAGCATCATCGTCACCTGGGTCGACAACGGCTCGCCCTATGTGTTGCCATCCGCCATGAGCAAGGCCGGCATCGATGTGATGACCAAGTCGCTGGCGATGGAATGGGCGCGATACGGCATTCGCCTGAATGCCATCGGCCCAGGCGAGATCCCGACCGAGGGCATGAGCAAACGCCTGAACCCGGGCGAAGAACCGGGTGCGCGCAGCCGCCAGAACAACCCGATGGCGCGCGCCGGCGAGATGCACGAGTTGCAGAATCTGGCCAGCTTCCTGATGGCAAACGGCCAGTGTGACTGGTTGACCGGCCAGAGCATCATGATGGATGGCGCCAACGCACTGGCCACCGGTGGCAACTTCTACCAGTTGCGCAATTGGAGCGACACCGACTGGCAGGTCGCGCGCGAACGCATCGAGGCGCAGAACCAGAAAGACAAGACCCAACGATGACTGATGCCAACCCCGGGGTGCTGGCCTTTGACGTGTTCGGCACGGTGGTGGACTGGCACGGCAGCATCATGCGCGAGGTCCACCAGCTGCTGCCGGATGTCGATGCCGACCAGTTCGCCCTCGCCTGGCGTGCCGGTTACCAGCCGGCGATGCGCCGCGTCATGTCGGGTGAGCTGGGTTGGACACTGATCGATGACCTGCACCGCATGATTCTGGAGGATGTGCTGCGCGACTTGAGCATCACGCACCTGAGCGAGGGGCAAAAGCGCGAGCTGAACCGGGCCTGGCACCGCCTCGACCCCTGGCCCGACGTGGTGGCCGGTCTGACGCGGCTGAAAACGCGGCATACCATCTGCACATTGTCCAATGGCAACATCGGCCTGCTCAGCAACATGGCGAAACGCGCCCATCTGCCATGGGACTGCATCCTGTCGGCCGAGGTGTTTAGTGCCTACAAACCCTCGCCCAAGGCCTATCTCGGTGTGGCGGCGGTGTTTGACCTGCCGCCCGCCGCCGTGATGCTGGTTGCCGCGCACCAGGATGATCTGGCGGCCGCGCGTCAATGTGGCCTGCAAAGCGCGTATGTCGAACGCGTGACCGAGTTTGGCGCCGCACGCCCGAAGGACGTGTCTCCCAACCCCGCCAACACGGTGCACGCGCGGGACTTCCTGCACCTGGCCGAGCAACTCGGCTGCTGAACTGCCAGGTTACTTGGCAGCCAGTCCCATGGACCGGGTGATGACCTCTTTCATGATTTCGTTGGTGCCACCGTAAATGCGGCCGACCCGGGCATCCGCATAGGCGCGGGCAATCGGGTATTCCCACATGTAGCCGTAACCACCGAACAACTGCAGGCATTCGTCCATCACCTTGCACGACAGGTCGCTGCACCAGTATTTCGCCATGCTGGCCGTTGCCGTGTCCAGCGTACCCTGCAACACCATCTCGAGGCACTTGTCGACGAACACCCGCGCAATCTGCACCTGGGTCTGCAACTCGGCCAGTGTGAAGCGCGTGTTCTGGTAGGCGGCGACCGTGGTGCCGAACACCTTGCGCTCTTTCACATAGGTGATGGTGCGGTCGATGGCGGCCTGGGCTGACGCGACCGCACCAATGGCGATCTGCATGCGCTCCCAGGGCAACTCCTGCATCAGGCAGACGAATCCCTTGCCCTCCATCGCCGCCCCGCCCAGCAGGTTGTCCGCCGGTACCCGCACATGGTCGAAAAACAGCTCGGAGGTGTCCTGCGCCTTCAGGCCCAGTTTTTTCAGGCGTTTGCCCTTTTCGAAACCCGGCATGCCGCGCTCCACCAGCAACAGGCTGGTGCCCTTGGCGCCACCCGCAGGGTCGGTCTTGGCCACCACGATCACCAGGTCCGAATTCCAGCCATTGGTGATGAAGGTCTTGCTGCCGTTGAGCAGGAACGTGCCGTCATCCTGGCGGAGCGCCGTGGCCTTGATTCCTTGCAGGTCGGAGCCGGCTGCCGGTTCACTCATGGCTATGGCGCCGATCATCTCACCGCGTGCCATGGGCGGCAGGTATTTCTGTTTTTGCGCTGCCGTGCCGTAACGCTCGATATAAGGTGCGACGATGTTGTTGTGCAGCCCGAAGCCGATGCCGCTGTAGCCGCCCACCGCATTCACTTCCATCTGCACCACCGAATACAGCCGGTCGGCACCAGCGCCCCCATACTCTTCCGGCATGGTCATACACAGGAAGCCGTTTTCGCCCGCCTTGCGCCACACCGAGGGGTCGACGAAACCCTGCTCTTCCCAGGCTTCGTGGTGCGGCGCGATCTCCCGGTCGGCAAAGCGCCGGTAGCTGTCGCGAAAGGCTTCGTGTTCTTCGGTGAAGAGTGTGCGTTCGATCATGGGTGTTTGCTCTCGTGGTCGACGCGGCACCTAGGTGACAACAGGGGTGGTTCGCGCCAAGTCGAATGAATATACTCGTTCAGAGGGTAGCCGGGCGGTCACGCACGGCACACGCCGCCCGGGCAAAATCCAACAGGAGACAAGCACATGACCGAAGCCTTTGTGTTCGATGCCATTCGTACGCCACGCGGCAAGGGCAAGAAGGACGGCAGCCTGCACGAGGTCAAACCGATCAACCTGCTGGCCGG
>JANOTG010000008.1:0-1788 GCA_031416215.1 Betaproteobacteria bacterium | reverse complement strand
CCGTTCTGCTTGCAGTCTCGCGCAGATGGTGTTGCAGTACACCATGATGTTGGCGCGACCCCGGATGCGGGAGTGCGTGACTCTGTGGCATGCGCGAACCCTTCCAGCAGACCGGCGCAGCCACCCGCCACGCCTGCGTGGATGGTTGGTTTTGGGGAAGTATTGGCACCGACAGCCCGCAGATCACACACCAAGCGCTGCTCCGTGCGCTTGACACTATGAACGTGCCGCGTTAATATTCGGCCGTGGCTATCAGGAGCTTCAAGTGCAAAGAGACCAAAGCCCTCTTTGAAGGCCGACGGGTACGGCGATGGGTAAACATTGAGCGCCCTGCACTTCGCAAACTCGCACAGCTTGATTGGTCTGCAGTTCTTGATGATCTGAAGGTTCCGCCTGGGAACGGTCTCGAAGCGCTCAGGGATGATCGGAAGGGACAGCACAGCATCCGCATCAATGACCAGTGGCGCCTGTGCTTTGTCTGGGCCCATGACGGAGCAACCGACGTCGAGATCGTCGACTATCACTGAAGGAAGTCTGTCATGCGTACTGTCCGCCCCGTCTCGCCCGGCGAGATGCTTGAAGAAGAATTCCTGAAGCCACTGGGCCTCACGAAGTACCGTCTCGCCAAGGACATTGGCGTGCCGCCGCAACGGATCGGAGATATCGTCGCTGGCAAACGTGCAGTCACAGCCGACACGGACCTCAGGCTTTGCCGCTACTTCGGCCTGAGTGACGGCTGGTGGTTGCGTGGGCAGGCGAGTTACGACACAGCGTTGGCACGCGAAGCAATGCAAGCGGAACTTGCGCGAATTCCCCGCTGCTCGCTGCTTGCCGCATAACAAGTGATGCCCGCCGCGCTGGACGGGGACTGGGCATCGCGCCGGCTGAAGTTCAAACGTCCGCAACAGGCCGATCAGCGCCAGTGGATTGCATTGACCACGAATCCGTATCGGTGCCAGCCTGCTCCCGCCTGACACCTCGCCCTCAACTGAACCGCACTTCCAAACCCGTCAGCGGCGCACTGAACTCTGCGCTCCATTGCTCGCCGGGCGCGACTGGCCAGGCATCGGTCCAGGTGCCGGTGGTCACCACATCACCGGGCAGCAGATCAGGGGCGCCGGGGCATTGCCGCAATTCGGTGATGAAGTGGTGCAACGCGCGTAACGGGCTGTCAAGCACGTTGGCGCCGACGCCACTATCGACCGCCACGCCGGAACGCAGCAGCCTGACCCGGGCGCTCGCCAACACCGCGTCGAGACCGTTGGCGTCACCTGCCAGCGCCGTGACCGGGGTCGGGCGCCCCACCAAGAGCCGTGCATGCAGGGAGCCGTCGGCCACACAATCCGCTGCAACAAACTTCCAGTCTGGCAAATGGCTTTGCACGATCTCGAAGCCAGGGGCGGCCCAGGCGAGGGATTCGAATACTTGCTCCAGGCTGGCATTGGGCAGTGGTGTGACCCGCATGCCAAACACCACTTCCGGTTCGATGCGTGGTTGGCAGATGTTGCGCAGCGAGATCTCGCCCGCGCCATCACACAGGGTCAGGGTGGTGTTCCAGACCGGGCCCCAGATCGGCGCGAACACGTTGTAGCGCGGCCAGATGCTGCGGTTCGTGAAACCGATCTTGAAGCCACGGGGCAACTCGCCGCGGCTGGTGCGCAGCCGTGCTACCTGCAGTGCGCGCTGGTAGGCATGGGCCAGGTCGAACGCGGGGTCGGCGCTCGGGGCAGTCGGCCACAATGCGCCGGTGTCGGTATGCTGGAGCAGGGTCTGGGCGAGCATGGTGTA
>JANOTG010000007.1:0-2911 GCA_031416215.1 Betaproteobacteria bacterium | reverse complement strand
CCTCGGCCCAGGCCATGTTCAACGGCTCGGACACACAGGTGCCCGCAGTCAGGTTGACTCTGAGAAGTTTGCGATGCCAGCCCATGGTGGAGCCCTCCGACGTTATGCTGTTTCGGGATGCCACGCCGAGGTGCACGTGGTCGAACAATCCGAGTCTAATCCAGTCGCCAGATCGGATACTTCACAATCACAAGGCGTCGACCAATTCCGTCGTCAACCATCCTGACCAAAGGACAAAACCTTGACCAAACCTGTCTGCCTGATCCTCGGCGCTGGCGCCGGCATTGGCGGCAACGTCGCCCGGCGTTTTGCCCGCGACGGCTACCACGCCTGCCTGGCGCGCCGCAGCGACAAGGCCGGGCTCGACAAACTGGTGGCCGAGATCGAGGCCGAGGGCGGCTCGGCCAGCGGCTTCCTGCTCAACGCCGTGGAGGAAGGCAGCGTCGAGCAGCTGGTCACCCACATCGAGGCCAACGTCGGCCCGATCGCGGTGGCGGTGTTCAACCTGGGCGCGCAGATCGGCGACCGGGGCCTGGCCAGCACCACGCTCAAGGCATTCGAGATGGGCTGGCGCATGGCCACCTTCGGCCTGTTCCGCCTGGCGCAGGTGCTATTTCCCTATTTTGAGCAACGCGGCAAGGGTACACTGCTGGTCACATCGGCCACCGCCGCCATGCGTGGCAACGCCGGCCAGCATTCGCATGCCGCGGCCATGGGTGGACGGCGCATGTTGTGCCAGTCGTTGAACGCCCAGTTTGCGGGCAAGGGCATCCACGTCGCCCACATCGTCATCGACGGCTCGGTGGACGCGCCCGACACCCTGGGCAAGATGCTCGGCCCCGAGCGCTTCCAGGCGCTGCGCGAGAAGAAGGGCCTGCAAAACGACGGCCTGCTGCTGCCGGCCGAAGTGGCCAACACCTACTACTACATCGCGCACCAGCACCGCTCGGCCTGGACCTTCGAGCTCGACCTGCGCGCCCATTCCGACCTGGCCTGGTGGAACCATGCCGGCAACCATGATCTGAAGTAGCAGCACACCATGCTGGTTGACCCATCGGCAGGCCTATGTGAAGCGCCTGGAGGCGTGGCCCGCGTTCGACAAGGGTTTCAAGACCTGAACGTCGATGTCCGCCGCAGATGATGACGCCAGGCTGGTGGGTCATCCGGCGGGGCCATGATGTGAAAGACCCCGTTCCAGAAGTCAAGGGCGGGCACCCGGTTGATTTTCTTGCCCAGTGCTCGCCCATTGGTTTCGGGCCTCAGGCTACGCGTGCTGGTGCGGGCGCGTCACGGCCAGTTGCAGGCCTGCTGCGCCCAGGACGGCCAGCAGTGTCTTGATGGTCGGGTTTGCATTGGCAGACAAGGCCCGGTACAGGCTTTCACGCGGTATGCCCGCCCGCTGCGCGACAGCGGCCATGCCTTGGGACTCAGCAACATGGCGAAGCGCGGACAACAAGGCCTGTTGACCGCCAGGCAACGCCGATTCCTCCAAGGCAGCCGCCAGGTACACGCTGGCAAAGTCGGGGTCTTCTCGCAGCAGTTCGACCACGGCGCATCAGCACCCGCTGGCGCACCGGAAATTGCCATGCAGAAGACGAGATTAGACAATTATTTTGGAACGAAAAGTACGTTATAAGGTACACTCAACCTGTGTCTTCGATGAAAAAACTCCCTGCAATTTTCTATAGATCCGCCTCCGGCGATGAACCGGTGCGCGAATGGCTAAGGACCTTGGACAAGTCGGATCGTCAGGCTATTGGCGAAGACATCGCTTACGTTCAGTACAAATGGCCCATTGGCAAACCTTGCGTTGACCATTTGCGAGGGTCAGTATGGGAAGTGCGTAGCAAGATTGGTAACCGTATTGCCCGGGTCCTTTTTGCGGTGGAGCAATCTGAAATTGTCTTGTTGCACGCCTTTGTCAAGAAAACACAGCAAACGAACCCTGCAGATATTGACCTGGCAATCAAACGCCTGAAGGAGTGGAAAAATGGCCAAAGCAAGTAAGGTGAATCCCCATGCGGGGAGCAGTTTTGATGACTTCCTCAAGGAGGATGGCATCTACGAAGAGGTGCAGGCCCGTGCGCTTAAACGGGCGCTTGCCGAGCAACTGGATGACGCCATGCAAAGGAGCAAGCTCAGCAAAGTGAATATGGCGCAGCGCATGGCCACCAGTCGCTCGCAGCTGGACCGTGTGCTGGACCCAAGCAACCTTTCCATCCAGCTAGATACCTTGATCAAGGCCGCAAGTGCTGTTGGAAGAACAGTAGAGATCCGATTGAAGCGCGATATCAAGCGCCCACGCGCCAATACCGCATAGAAAGGACGCGAAGCGATGCTGGATCCGCCACGGGCCACTTGACCGACGGTCTACGTGATGTAGGTCATGCCCAGCGGATCGAAGGACGGAATCCTCGCGCGGCGACGCAAACCAGGGAAGAGTGAGACTGCGCCCGTTTGCACGAATGAATCGCGGAACGGCGCAGACGTCACGGCTGTACGCGCATGTGTACCGGTGTGGATATAGGGAGTACTGTTAGCCAATTTCCCCAATGAAATCGGGGTTCTTGGCGGAAACGGAGTCCGTCTCCGTCGAACCGCAAGCCGTCTCATAGCGCGTCAATGACAAGCTGAATCGTCCTGTAACCCGCATGAATGCTAGAAAGTAGCAAATCACCTTGTTTTAACCCGTCGCACGCAGTATCATCCAAGCGTAAAATCTATGTCGGGTTGTTTGGAGGGTAGAAAATGCCACGTGTAGCTATAGAGCTTGGACCGCTGCAGGTCGGACGGTTGACCCATGAAGGCGTGCATCAGGTCGGAGGTGTTGCAGGTCTTGCGCTGCAGGTCGCGCGGGGCGGTTCCCGGTCCTGGCTGCTGCGCGTGATGGTGGGCACCAAGCGGCGCGAGA
>JANOTG010000006.1:0-2192 GCA_031416215.1 Betaproteobacteria bacterium | reverse complement strand
CTGCAGCGTTACCTGAATTTCCACTTCAGCGTCACCATCGACCTGTTCGGGGCCGACGAGAGCAGCAACGCTGCCACGTTCTACTCCACCGGCCTCAAGGGGCGTTATGAAGAAGGCAAACGCAACGACGACCACCAGTTGCGCGGCCAGACCTACCGGGTGCTCAAGGTGCAAAGCGGGCAGTTGGTCGAGACCGAGGTGCCGCTGCTCAACGCCCTCAACGAGGTGTTGCGGGATGACTTCATCAAGGACTCGATCGGTGGTGTGGGCCGCTGGAACAAGGTGATCGAGAAGGCTGGTATACCGTTTCGGCTGCAGACCCCGCACAAGGCCTTTCACCGCAACATCGGCGCCCTGGCCGGCGTCAAGGTATCGCCCGACGGACACGTGGTGGGCGAGGCGGAATGGAATTCGCGGGTCGATACCTGGTTACCCAGCGGCAATGACCGCGCCTTTGTCGCCAGCTTGATGGGGCGGGTCGTCGAGCCGGGCAAGTTCGCGAACTGGATTGCTCCGCCGGTGATGGGCATCAACCGGCAGCCGGTGGATTTCGACTACGTGCGTTTTGCCTGATGGCCATGGAGAGCGCGGACACGGCTGTGCTGCGGCAGCACCTGATCGACCCCGAGATCTGCATTCGCTGCAACACCTGCGAGGCCACCTGCCCGGTGGGCGCCATCACCCACGATGACCGCAATTACGTGGTGGATGCCGCGAAGTGCAATCTGTGCATGGCCTGTATTTCACCCTGCCCGACCGGCTCCATCGACAACTGGCGCAACGTACCGCGGGCCATGGCCTATTCGACGGCCGACCAACTGACCTGGGATGAACTGCCGGCCGAGTTGCCAGCGCAGCCGTTGGCCGCCGTGGCCATGGAGGTCGATGGTTTGCGGCCTCCGGCTGCCTCCGCGCCTGCGCCAGATGCTGAGCCGGGCGCCGCGGTGCCGTTCAACAGTCTTGCTTACGGCGCCAGCGTGCCGCCCTGGTCGGCTGCGCATCCCTACACCAATCTGTTTGGTCCGAAAGCGGCCCAGGGCTTTATCGGCGCCACGGTGGTTGGCAATGTACGCGTCACCGAGGTCGGCCGCGAATACGACACCCACCATGTGGTGCTGGATTTTGGCGCCATGCCATTCCCGGTGCTCGAAGGGCAGTCGATCGGTATCCTGCCGCCGGGTCTGGACGCCATCGGCCGGGCCCACCATGCACGCCAGTATTCGGTGGCCAGCCCGCGCAACGGAGAGCGCCCGGGTTACAACAACGTCTCGCTGACCGTCAAACGCGTGTTGCAGGACCACCAGGGGAGGCCGGTGCGCGGGGTCGCCTCCAACTACCTGTGTGATCTGCAGGTGGGTGACCGGGTGCAGGTGATCGGGCCGTTTGGTGCCAGCTTCCTGATGCCGAACCACCCGCGCTCGGGCATCGTGATGATCTGCACCGGTACCGGCAGCGCACCGATGCGCGCCATGACCGAGTGGCGGCGGCGCCAGCGTGCGTCGGGCAAATTCCAGGGTGGCAAGCTGCTGCTGTTTTTTGGCGCGCGCAGCAAGCAGGAGTTGCCGTATTTCGGCCCGCTGCAAAGCCTGCCGAAGGATTTCATCGACAGCAATTTCGCTTTTTCACGGGCGCCCGGGCAGCCGAAACGTTATGTGCAGGACGTGATGCGCGAGCGCGCTGCCGACCTTTCGGCCCTGTTGCAGGACGCCAACAGTTACTTCTACGTCTGCGGCCTGAAAAGCATGGAAGAAGGCGTGCTGCTGGCGCTGCGCGATGTGGCGCAGGCGGCCGGTCTGGACTGGCCGACGATTGCCGGCGCGCTCAAGTCACAGGGGCGCCTGCATCTGGAGACGTACTGAACTGGAGCGTGCGGCGTGTCGTGAAGTGCCGCCGCCGGCCATCGATCGGGTCATCGAAAGACAGGGACTGGGCCAACAACTGCAGCGGTTGTTGGTAATCCGGAGTGCCTGCTGGCGTCAGCACCGGGTAGATGCCGTCATTGCAGATCGGCAGTCCGAGGGAAGCCATGTGCACGCGCAGCTGGTGCCGGTGCCCGGTGATCGGTCGCAGGCGGTAACGTGCCAGCCCGCCGTGCACCTCCAGCACCTCGATGTGTGTGCTGCTGTTGGGTACACCGGGTATCTCATGCTGCTGCATGAAATGGGCCGACTCGGCCAGCCGCGACTGGTGCA
>JANOTG010000005.1:0-1876 GCA_031416215.1 Betaproteobacteria bacterium | reverse complement strand
GCAGATGCCAGCAGGCTGTCTGCGAGCCCCACCACTGTGAGTTTGCGACCACCCCATGGCATTGATAGTTCACAAATACGGCGGCACGTCGATGGGCTCGACCGAGCGCATCCGCAATGTCGCCAAACGCGTCGCCAAGTGGGCGCGCGCCGGCCACCAGATGGTGGTGGTGCCCAGCGCCATGAGTGGCGAGACCAATCGCCTGCTGGCTTTGGCACAAGAACTGGCGCCAGCCAAACCGTCGGATGACTACAGCCGCGAGCTCGACATGCTGGCCGCCACCGGTGAGCAGGCCTCGTCCGCGCTGCTGGCCATTGCATTGCAGGCGGAGGCCATCGAGTCGGTCAGTTATGCCGGCTGGCAGGTGCCCATCCGCACCAACAGCGCCTATACCAAGGCGCGCATAGAGTCCATCGACGACAAGAAGGTGCGCGCGGACCTGGCCACCGGCAAGGTGGTCATCGTCACCGGCTTCCAGGGCATGGACGACTTGGGCAACATCACGACCCTGGGGCGTGGAGGCAGCGACACCTCGGCCGTGGCGGTGGCGGCGGCGATGAAGGCGCAGGAATGCCTGATCTTCACCGATGTGGATGGTGTCTACACCACCGACCCGCGGGTGGTGGCGGAGGCCCGGCGCCTGAAGACCGTGAGCTTCGAGGAGATGCTGGAGATGGCCTCCATGGGCTCCAAGGTGCTGCAGATCCGATCGGTCGAATTTGCCGGCAAATACAAGGTGCCGTTGCGCGTGTTGTCGAGCTTCACGCCGTGGGACATCCCGATCGACGAAGAGGCCAAGTCCGGCACCCTGATCACTTTTGAGGAAGACGAACAAATGGAACAAGCCATCGTGTCAGGCATCGCCTTCAACCGCGATGAGGCCAAGATCTCCGTCATGGGTGTGCCCGACAAGCCAGGCATCGCCTACCAGATCCTGGGGCCGATCGCCGACGCCAACATCGACGTGGACGTGATCATCCAGAACCTGAGCAAGGACGGCAAGACCGACTTCAGCTTCACCGTGAATCGCGGCGACTATGCCCGCGCCATCGACCTGCTGCGCAGCAAGATCGCCGCCGGTCTGGGCGCCAGCGAGGTGGTGGGCGACACCAAGATCTGCAAGGTGTCCATCGTCGGCATCGGCATGCGCAGCCACGTCGGTGTGGCCAGCCGCATGTTCCGCGTGCTGAGCGAAGAGGGCATCAACATCCAGATGATCTCCACCAGCGAGATCAAGACCTCGGTGGTGATCGACGAGAAATACATGGAGCTCGCCGTGCGCGCCCTGCACAAGGCCTTTGATCTCGACCAGATGCCGGCAGACAGTGCCCGGTAGTCGTGACATAATTGCAACGCGACATCAGGAAACGTGACCGAGTGGCCGAAGGTGCTCCCCTGCTAAGGGAGTATGGGGTGTAGAGCCTCATCGAGGGTTCGAATCCCTCCGTTTCCGCCATTTCTCCAATGAGAAGTGGTAAAAATTTCCTCTTACCCCCCAAAGAACCCGCCTAAGATTTTGCGCTTGGATGCGACGGGATAATCTGCGATATTCCGGCCTGTTTGCGCTGAAAGCCAGCGTTTCGTCAGGAAAACTTACACGCAGGCATTCGTCGGCAGATAACGCAATTTGAGACTGTTGATTTCGTTGAGGAAAGTTTTTGCCATCGTGTGGTGGCGCGATTCTTGCGCGCGTGCTTCTGCTGATCGAATCACAACAACCAGAGGGGCGGTCAATGACGAAGTTCATGCGGGGGTTACTTGCGTGCCTGTTTGCCGTGGCCGGGGGCACACGTGATGTATTGGCGGTAGAGTCCGTGATGATCGTAGGTTTTGTCGTGATCGCAGCCCTTGGCTTCAGATTCAATCTTTGGCTGCT
>JANOTG010000004.1:0-2749 GCA_031416215.1 Betaproteobacteria bacterium | reverse complement strand
TTGTGGTGCTAGGGTTAACCCCGAAATGGTAAATCGTTCAAACATCATATGATAAGCATTATGGGTGCGGTCTGGCATCTGCGGAGTTTTTTTGATCAAGAACGTACACGGCAACACGGTGGACTACCTGGGCGAGGCGATCGTCGCCGGGCGCTTTGGTGCCGGTGGTACCTTGCCACCCGAGCCGCTGCTGTGTGAAGAGCTCGGCGTGAGCCGCACCGTGGTGCGCGAATCGGTCAAGTCGCTGGTGGCCAAGGGATTGATACAGACCGGCCCCAAGGTCGGCACCCGCGTGTTGCCGAGTGAGCAATGGAACTGGTTCGACCCGGATGTGATTGCCTGGCAGGTCAAGGCGGGGCTGACGGCAGAATTTGTGCGGGACCTGCAGGATCTGCGCCTGATCGTCGAGCCGGCGGCCATCCGGCTGGCGGCATTACGCGCCACGCAGCAGGATGTCGACGGTATCGAAGATGCGTATGCCGGCATGAAACAGGCGGTGTACCAGGGGGAGACTATGTCACGCACGACCTGCGTTTTCACCAGGGTCTGCTGCGGGCCAGCCGCAACCGCATGCTGGTTCAGATGAGCAAGGCGCTGGGCGCCTTGTTGCGCACCAGTTTCGAGATATCCACCCGGCGCAAAGACGGCCCCTTGAGTTCCTTGCCCATGCACCGCGCCGTGCTGGACGCGGTGATCCGGCACAAGCCCGACGCGGCCGAAGCGGCGGTGCGCTTGTTGATCGAGAGTGCCCGCGGAGATATCGAGCAGGTGCTGGCGTCGCGCCGTCGCCTGCCCAGCCTGAGCAGCCCCGCGCCGCACCTGAAGGCGGCTTGACGCAACCGCCACACAAAGATTCGCGATCCATGCAAAAAGTAGTTGACCTGTTTTTCAAGCTGCTCGAGTTCCTGGTGGTGGCCTGCCTGGTCGCCATGGTGGTGATGGTGTTTGGCAATGTGGTGCTGCGTTATGCCTTTAACTCGGGCATCACGATATCGGACGAGATGTCGCGTTACTGCTTCATCTGGCTGACCTACATCGGCGCCATGGTGGCGATGCGTGAAGGCGGACATCTGGGTGTGGACACCCTGGTCAAGCACCTGTCGATACCGGGCAAGAAGGTCTGTTTGTTCCTCAGCGAATGCCTGATGCTTTTTATCAATGGCCTGTTCCTGCTCGGCACCTGGAAGATGCATGAACTGCAGGTGACCAATGTGTCGCCGGTGGTCGGTATCTCCATGATCTGGATCTTCGGCATCGGTTATGTTGTGGCCGTCGTCATGGGCATCATCAATGTGCGGGTGTTGTTCCGCCTGCTGAGCGGGCGCATCACTGAAGATGAATTGCTCCAGGTGGTGGAGGCGGAAGGCCTGGCCGACGTCGAGAAGCAGTTGCACGGGGCACGGTCGTGACCGTCGCTGTCTTTATCCTGAGCCTGCTGGCGGCGATGGCGATCGGAATGCCGATTGCTTATGCCTTGCTGGTGTGTGGCGTCACGCTGATGGCGTTTTTGCATGCGACCAGCGGATTGGTCACATTCGACAGCCAGATACTGGCGCAGCGTTTTGTCGAGGGGGCAGACAACTTCCCGCTGCTCGCAGTGCCGTTTTTCCTGCTGGCTGGCGAATTCATGAACGCCGGTGGGCTGAGCCGGCGCATTGTCAACCTGGCAATGGCCTGGGTCGGGCACTTTCGCGGCGGACTGGGCTACGTCACAGTGATCGCGGCCGTGATCATGGCCTCTTTGTCGGGGTCGGCTGTGGCAGATACGGCGGCGCTGGCGGCATTGTTGATCCCGATGATGCGCGCGGCCGGTTACGACGTGGGACGCGCCTCGGGCCTGATCGCGTCGGGCGGCATCATTGCCCCGGTCATTCCGCCGTCCATCGGGCTAATCATCTTTGGAGTGGCGGGCAACGTGTCCATCACCAAGTTGTTCCTGGCCGGTATCGTGCCGGGTTTGCTGATGGGTCTGGCTATCGGCATCACCTGGTGGATCGTGGCGAAGCGCGAAAACGTGCTGCCAGCGCCGAAGGTGGCCATGGCACAGCGCCTGCGCACCACCGCAGAAGGTGGTTTTGCCCTGGCCTTGCCCATCGTCATTATTGGTGGCATGAAATTTGGCGTCTTCACGCCGACCGAAGCGGCGGTGGTGGCGGCGGTGTACAGCTTTTGTGTCGGCAAATTCATCTACCGCGAGCTCAAATGGTCGTCTTTGTACGGGCTGTTGTTGTCGGCCGGCAAGACCACCGCGGTGGTGATGTTCCTGGTGGCGGCGGCCATGGTCAGCGCCTGGCTGATCACGGTGGCCAACATTCCCACCGAGGTGGCATCCATGATGGAACCCTTCATGGGCAACAAGATGCTGCTGATGTTTGTCATGATGGTGCTGATCGTGGTCGTCGGCACAGCGCTCGATTTCACGCCGACGGTGCTGATACTCACCCCCGTGTTGATGCCGGTGGTGCTCAAGGCCGGCATCGACCCGGTGTATTTTGGTGTCATGTTCATCATGAACAACGCCATCGGCCTGATCACGCCGCCGGTGGGCACGGTGCTCAACGTAGTGTGTGGTGTTGCCAAAATCAGCATGGACGACGCGTTCAAGGGGGTGTTGCCCTTCCTCCTTGCGCAACTGGCTGTGCTATTTCTGCTGGTTCTTTTTCCTGCCATCGTTACCGTCCCGCTCCAGAACTCTCGGCCGCCTGAATCAAGCCGCGCATGTAGCCCAGGGCAAAACCGCGGCTGCGGT
>JANOTG010000003.1:0-10438 GCA_031416215.1 Betaproteobacteria bacterium | reverse complement strand
GACAGGAAGTGGTGTCCGCCGGCGGCGGCCTGAATGGCGTCGGTGGCGATGCGGATATTGCCGTCGGTGCCATTCTTGAACCCGATCGGGGCCGACAGGCCGGAGGCAAGTTCCCGGTGTACCTGGCTCTCCGTGGTGCGGGCACCGATGGCGCCCCAGGAAATCAGGTCGCCCAGGTACTGCGGCGAGATGACATCGAGAAATTCGCTGCCGGCGGGCAGGCCGAGCCGGTTGATTTCGATCAGCAACTGGCGAGCGATGCGCAGACCCTCATCGATACGGAAGGTCTCGTCCAGGTAGGGGTCGTTGATCAGGCCTTTCCAGCCGACCGTAGTGCGAGGCTTCTCGAAATACACCCGCATCACGATCTCCAGCGTGTCACGGTACTTGTGGCGTTGCGCCAGCAGGTGGCGGGCATAGTCGAGTGCGGCCACCGGATCATGGATGGAGCAGGGGCCCATCACCACCAGCAGGCGCTGGTCGGTGCCGGCCATGATGTTCTGGATGTTGCCGCGTGTGTTGGCGACGAGCTGCTCGACCGGTGTGCCGCTGATCGGGAAAAAGCGGATCAGGTGTTCGGGTGGTGGCAAGACCGTGATCGCCTTGATGCGCTCGTCGTCGGTGCGGCTGGTGCGGTCGGTCATTGGCCGGCTGCGCCGACGGTCGCCCTGGCTACGTTGTTCCGGGCTGGCGTCCTGCCAGTTGATGCTCGGGGTGGTCATGCTGTTTCCTGATGATCGGGAGGTGCCGCGTCAACGCAGCGCTGGCGCTCACTGGAGTACCTTCGTGCTACGCACTGCGGAATTGCCTACGACATGACAAGCGCTTTGCGCAATTGTCAGTCTTCGCCGCAACTTCGTTGTCGCCCTTGGGAACGGCCCGGCGGGGCTCATGCGGTACCGCCCACCGTCAAGCCGTCGATGCGCAGGGTTGGCTGGCCGACACCCACCGGCACGCTTTGGCCCTCCTTGCCGCAGGTGCCCACACCACTGTCGAGCCGCATGTCGTTGCCTATCATGGTGACGCGCGTCAGCGCATCGGGGCCATTGCCGACGATGGTGGCGCCCTTGACCGGGTACAGGATCTTCCCTTTTTCGACCCAAAACGCCTCGCTGGCGGAGAACACGAACTTGCCTGACGTGATATCGACCTGGCCGCCACCAAAATTGGTGGCATAAAGACCGCGCTTGATGCCCGCAACGATCTCCTGCGGATCCTTGTCGCCAGCCAGCATGTAGGTGTTGGTCATGCGCGGCATCGGTACATGGGCATAACTTTCGCGCCGTCCGTTTCCGGTCGGCGGGACACCGGTCAGGCGTGCATTCATCGCATCCTGGATATAGGCTTTCAGGATGCCGTCTTCGATCAGCTCGTTGCGCTGGCTGACGTTGCCTTCGTCATCGACGTTGAGCGAACCGCGCCGGTCGGCCATGGTGCCGTCATCGAGCACCGTGACTCCGGGCGCGGCAACGCGCTGGCCGATGCGCCCGCTGAAGGCACTTGAACCCTTGCGGTTGAAGTCACCCTCCAGGCCGTGTCCGATCGCCTCGTGCAGCAGGATGCCCGGCCATCCCGGGCCGAGCACGACGGTCATTTCGCCCGCCGGTGCCGGGCGCGACTCCAGGTTGGTCAAGGCTGCCATGACCGCCTCGTCCACGTACTGGGTGATGCGGGCGGTATCGAAATAGGCGAGCCCGAAGCGACCGCCGCCGCCAGCGTTACCCATCTCACGGCGTCCCTTCTGCTCGGCGATCACCGTCACGCTCAGACGCACCAGGGGTCGAATGTCGGCTGCCAGCGTGCCGTCGGCACGGGCCACCAGCACCACGTCGTATTCGCTGGCCAGCCCGGCCATGACCTGTACGATGCGCGGGTCGCGCGAACGCGCCAGTTTCTCGACCTGACCCAGAAGTTCGACCTTGGCCGTGCTGTCGAGCGTGCTGATCGGGTCCAGAACGGGGTACAGCGAGCGGGTCGCGGCCAGCGTGCGCGCAGAGATGCGCCGGCGCACGCTCTTGCCGGCCGCGCCGATCGAGCGTACGGTGCGCGCGGCATCGAGCAGGGACGGATTCGAGATGTCGTCGGAATAGGCAAATGCGGTCTTTTCGCCACTGACTGCACGCACTCCGACCCCCTGGTCGATGCTGAAGGATCCGGTCTTGACGATGCCTTCTTCCAGGCTCCAGCCTTCGCTACGCGTGTACTGGAAATAGAGGTCGGCCTCATCCACCTGATGGCTGCGGATTTCCGCCAGGGCACGTGCCAGATGGGTCTCGTCCAGGCCGAAAGGGGTGAGAAGGAGGGCCCGGGCAATGGCCAGGCGTTCAATGGTGGGTTCGCGAGAAATCATCGTTCATTTTAACGAGAGGCCGGCAACCCTGCCCGCGGCGTTACCATGCTGCCCGGTAGGCGACCGTGGGACAGCCTCAGCCCGGTCGGGTCAGCCATTTCAGCAGGGCGGCGTCGTCCTGCGACGCCAGCCCGGCGGCACTGGCGCTTGCAAACACGTCGCGCACCGTGCCGCCCAGTGGCCCGTGAAAACCTGCGTCGGTGGCGGCCTGCATGGCGAGCCGGGTGTCCTTCTCCAGCAGGGTCATGTGGGCACGCGGCGCGTAATCGCCATGGATCGCACGGCGCATGCGGTCCGAACCGATCCAGCTTTGCCCGCTGGACTGTTCGATGACATCGAGCGTGCGCGCCGGGTCCAGGCCCAGCTGCTGCGCCAGCGCCAGTACTTCGGCCGCCCCGACAAGGTTGATGGCCGCCGCCAGGTTGTTGACCAGTTTGGTGCGGGCGCCATCTCCGACTTTTTCGCCGATTCGGAACAGCCGCGAAGAAAGGGCCTGCAGCAAAACCTGCTGGCGCTGGAATACGTGGTCGGCGCAGGCCACCATCAGGCTCATGCTGCCGTTGGCCGCCCGGTCGGGGCCGCCGGACATCGGGGCATCGACGCAATGTAGTCCGAGTGGCCACAGCCGGGTGGCGATAACCTCGCAGTCTTGCGGGCCCATGGTCGGGCACAACAGCACCGTGTGGCCGAGTTGTGCACGGGCCGCGACACCACCGCGGCCAAACAACACGTCCTGGCACTGTTCTGCGTTGACGACAGCAACGATGGTGGTGGCCGCTTGCACCGCGGCCGCGCCGGCCGAATCGTGCGGGACTGCGCCCAGGTCCTTCAGGGCACGCTGGCGCGCCATGTCGATATCGTGCACATGTACCTGCCAGCCCCGGCGCAACAGGTTGATTGCCATGCCGCCGCCCATATTGCCGACACCGACAATTGCCACCTGCGACGTGCCGGTCACGACTGCACCAGGCGTTTCGACTTGGCTATGGACATCAACATGCCCAGGGCCAGGCCCAGTGTCACCATGGCGGTGCCGCCATAACTGATGAACGGCAGCGGCACCCCCACTACCGGCAGGATCCCGCTCACCATGCCCATGTTGACAAATGCGTAGGAGAAGAAGATCACCGCCAGCGCGCCGGCCAGCAACCGGGAAAAAACGGTGGGGGCTTCCAGCGCGATGGTGAGGGCGCGCAGCACGAGAAACAGAAAGGCAGCAATCAGCACCATGTTGCCAAGCAGGCCAAACTCCTCGGAGAAGGCGGCAAAGATGAAGTCGGTGGTGCGCTCGGGAATGAACTCCAGGTGCGTCTGCGTGCCCTGCATGAAGCCCTTGCCCCAGACTCCGCCCGAGCCGATGGCGATCATGCCCTGGATGATGTGGAAACCCTTGCCCAGCGGGTCTTTGGTAGGGTCCAGCAGGGTGCAGATACGTTGTTGCTGGTAGTCGCGCAACACCACCCAGCGTACACCGTCGGCGCACAACTCCGACGCAAAACCGACCAGCAACCCGATTCCGAGCAAGGCGAGCAATGCCGGAGGAACAATCAGACTCCAACGAACCCCGGCGAAAAAAATCACCGACAGACCGGCTGCCAGCACCAGCAGGGCCGTGCCCAGGTCGGGTTGCTTCATGATCAGCGCCACCGGCAGCGCCAGCAAACCTGCCGCAACCATGAAGTCCAGCGGCCGCAGGTGCCCCTCGCGTTTCTGGAACCACCAGGCCAGCACCAGCGGCATCGCAATCTTCAGTATTTCACTGGGCTGTATCGTGACACCCAGATTGAGCCAGCGTGTGGCCCCCTTTTTGGTTACCCCGAACAACGCCACCGCTATCAGCAGAGCCAGTCCGACGCAGTACACCGGCAGCGCCAGGCGCATCAGGCGCTGTGGCGGAATCTGGGCCACCAGAAACAGCAGGCCGAGCGCAATCAGCATGTTGCGCGCGTGGTCCTCGAAGCGTGAGCCATGGTCAAAACCCGATGAGTACATGGTGAACAAGCCCATGCCGGCAAGCAGCAGGAAGACCACCGTCATGGGCGCATCGAATCCCTTGAACCAGGGCACAAGGCGAGCCCACATGGAGGGTTTTTCGAACACGATGGCCATTTCCGGATTATCCCGCCAGTTGCATGGCCCGGCCATGGCCCGCGCAGCAACTGCTGCGACCGGTCCGTGCCAGGGGCCGAAATGCGGGGACAATTCGGGACATGTTCCTATTGTTTGAAGATGCCGGCAAATTCTTGACCGGCCGGCTGTTGTCGGAGGCCGACGCGTCTGCCCAGGTGGAGCTTGACAGCGGAAAACGCGTCAAGGTCAAGGCGGGCAACATGTTGTTGCGATTCGACAAGCCGGCGCCGCCCCTGTTCGTGCAGGCTGCTCAGCGCGTCAGCCAGACCATCGAGCTGGAGATGGCGTGGGAGTTCTCACCCGAAGATGAGTTCGGTTTTGCCGATCTGGCACGCGAGTATTTCAGTGCCCATGCCAGCCTCGAGCAGCAGGCCGGCACCTTGTTTCGCCTGCAGGAGGCACCCCATTACTTCCGGCGCGCCGGCAAGGGTCGTTACCGCAAGGCGCCTCAGGAAGTGGTGGCCCAGGCACTGGCGGCGCTGGAGAAAAAGGCGCAGCTGCAGGCACAGATTGCCGTCTGGGTTGACGAATTGTCACAGCGGCGTTGTCCGGCGGCGATCCGTGACCAGTTGTACCGGATATTGTTCCGACCGGACAAGAATGCGCCCGAATACAAGGCAGTGGTGGAGGCATCCCGCGCCACCCATACCGGAGCGCTCGAGTTGCTGCAGCAGTCGGGTGCCATCGCCTCGGCTTACCAGTTCCACTGGAAGCGCTTCCTGTTTGACAACTTTCCCAAAGGGACTGCGTTTGCGCCGCTCGACGCGCCGGTGATCACCGAGCTGTTGCCGTTGGCACCAGCCCGGGCCTTTTCCATCGACGATTCGGCTACCACGGAAATCGACGATGCCCTGAGTGTGCAAGGGCTGGGCAGCGGACGGGTGGTGGTGGGTATTCATATCGCGGCACCCGGCCTGGCGGTGCAGCCGGGTGACGCTGTCGACCGGCTGGGGCGT
The DNA here is from genome assembly GCA_031416215.1 of Betaproteobacteria bacterium. Classification (GTDB taxonomy): domain Bacteria; phylum Pseudomonadota; class Gammaproteobacteria; order Burkholderiales; family Burkholderiaceae_C; genus CAISIP01. The sequence continues at coordinate 5,002 of JANOTG010000003.1, read as the reverse complement.
GCCCGTTTGTCGACGGTCTACATGCCCGGTCACAAGCTGACCATGTTGCCCGATTCGGTGGTACGGGCCTACACCCTGCTGGAGGGCCGCGACTGCCCGGCTGTTTCGCTCTACCTGCACCTGGACGAAGCCAGCCTGGACATCACGCACAGCGAGACACGACTGGAACGGGTGGCGATCGTAGCCAACCTGCGGCATGACCAGCTCGACGGCGTGGTCACACAAACCTGGCTGGAGAGCGCGGATGCCGGCCACGGGCAGGTGATGCAGGCCGGCGACGCTACCACCACCGCGTTGCAACCGGAACTGGCGTTTCTATTCCGCCTCGCGAACCGGCGCAAGGCGGTGCGCGAGCTGGTGCGCGGAAAGCCGGAAAACTTCAACCGGCCGGACTACAACTTTCGATTGCTCGGGACCCAAGGTGCGGAGCCCGACGGGACGGAGCAGGTCGAGATCAGTGTGCGCCAACGCGGTGCGCCGCTGGACCTGATCGTCGCCGAAGCCATGATTCTGGCCAACAGCACCTGGGGCGCCTGGATGGCCGAGCTGGGTGTACCGGCCATTTACCGAAGCCAGGCCAGTCTGGCGCCCGGCGTCAAGGTGCGCATGGGCACCAAGGCATTGCCGCATGCCGGTATCGGCGTTGCGAGTTATGCCTGGAGTACCTCTCCGCTGCGCCGATATACCGACCTGGTGAACCAGTGGCAGATCATTGCCTGCGCACGCCATGGCCGTACCGCCGCCCTCGCGGCGCCGTTCAAGCCCAAGGATGCGGAGCTGTTCTCGATCATTTCTGCGTTCGACGCGGCCTACGCGGCGTACAACGGTTTCCAGGCCGCGATGGAGCGCTTCTGGACCCTGCGTCACCTGCAGCAAAATGGCACCAGCGAGCTGGTGGGCACGGTGTTCAAGGAGAACATGGTGCGTGCAGACGACCTGCCGCTGGTGTTGCCGCTATTGGGTGGGCGGGACCTGGCGCGCGGCGCGCGGGTACGCCTGAAGCTGGGCGAAATGGACGAGATCCGGCTCGATGTCGCCGGCACTTTGCTGCAGCGGCTGGACACCCTGGTGGGCGATCAGCCGCCGGCGCCGGAAGAGGAGGACGAGCAGGCGGCCGGGCCAATCGCGATTGTGGTGGACGTGGATGAGCCGGCGGCCGAGCTTGTGCTGGTGTCGGACGATAATCCGGTCTCGTGAATCTGCGTTCATTCAGCACCATTCAAGTTGCGCTCGGCGCGTCGTTTGCCGTCCACGCAGCATTGTTGACCGTGCGTTTTGTCGACCCGCAGAGCTTCACGCGGGTGTTCGAGGATACGCCGCTGGAAGTGATACTGGTGAACGCCCGCACCAACGAGAAGCCCGACAAGGCGCGCGCCATTGCGCAGGCCAACATGGCCGGTGGCGGAGATGCCGACAAGGGCCGCGCCACGACGCCCCTGCCGCCCTCGGCGGTGGTTGAGATCGGCGACACGGTGGAAGAACAGGAGCGCGGCAGCGTGCAGGCGCTGCAGGAGCAACAGTTGCTCATGCTGGCACAGGTGCGCAGCCAGCTCGCGTCCCTGCCGCCGCCCGATCCCAAGCGCGTCAGTCAGACGGCAGAGCAGGCGGCGCAGGACGAGAAACGCCGCCAGCTGGTGAAGTCACTGGCCGAGATCGAGCGACGCATCAACATGGAGAACGCGCGACCAAAAAAGCGTTATGTCAGTCCGGCGACGCGGGAGAAGGCCTACGCCGTCTATTACGACAGCTTGCGTCGCGCCATTGAGGACAAGGGCACGGAAAACTTCCCCTCGGCCGGAGGAAAGAAGCTGTATGGCGAATTGACCATGATCGTCACCGTCAATTCCGATGGCCGGGTGCAGGCCACCGAGATTGTCGAGAGCTCGGGCAACACCACGCTGGATCGTCGCGCCGAGATGATTGCCCGCGCCTCCGGGCCGTTTGGCAACTTCAGTGACGAAATGCGGCGCGAGGCAGACCAGATCGTGGTCGTGTCGCGTTTTCGCTTCACGCGGGACGAGACGGTCGAGGCCAAGGTGAGCGGGAAATGACATGAAGGCGGCGTTACGCTGGCTGATGCTGGTGGCCTGTGCCTTGCTGGCGTTGCAGTTGTTTTTTCTGGCCCGCATCGCGCTCATGGTGGTGGTTGACCCGCAGTCCAGCGCGTTCCAGCGCTCGGAGGCGTGGCGCATCTGGCACGCACAGGGTACCGTGCCCTGGCGCCAGCAGTGGGTGCCGTATGGGCAGATTTCCGACCATCTGAAACGCGCTGTCCTGGCCTCGGAGGACGACGGTTTCAGCAGCCATGACGGCATCGACTGGGAGGCGCTGGAGAAAGCCTGGCAGAAGAACAGCCGGGCCGAGGAGCAGGCGCTGAAACGTGCCACCGGCCCCGCACGGGCACAACCGGCGCGCCCGCCCAAGGTGGTCGGCGGCTCGACCATCACGCAACAGCTGGCGAAGAATCTTTTTCTCTCTGGTGAGCGCACACTGATGCGCAAGGCGCAGGAGCTGGTGTTGACCGCGATGCTGGAGCTGCTGCTGGACAAACGCCGCATCCTGGAGATCTATCTCAACAGTGTGGAGTGGGGGGAGGGTGTGTTTGGCGCCCAGGCCGCGGCACAACACTACTACCGCAAGAGCGCGGCGCAGCTGGCGCCGTTCGAGGCCGCGCGGCTGGCGGTGATGCTGCCGCGGCCCAAGTATTTCGAGAAACTGCCCAACTCGTCCTACCTGGCAAGCCGCGCTGGCACCATCCTCGCCCGCATGGGTGAAGCGCGCCTGCCGTAACACGCCTTGAGCCACGACGATCTGTATCATGCGCGCCATGCTGGCCAAGTTGATGGGTCTGTTCCTGCTGGGTTTGATCCGTGTACTCACAGGTTCCCAGGCGCGTTGGGCCGGTTGCCCGCCAAAGGCCGAACAGCGCATCTACTTTGCCAACCACCAGAGCCATGCCGATTTGGTCCTGTTCTGGGCCGCGTTGCCACGCGATCTGCGCGCTGTGACGCGACCGATCGCGGCGCGCGACTACTGGACCAAGACGCCGCTGCGCCAATGGATTACCACCGAAGTATTCAATGCGGTGTACGTGTCGCGCGAGCGCACTGTCAATGAAGATCCGTTGGAGCCGCTGATTGAAGCCTTGCAACAGGGCGATTCGATCATCCTGTTTCCGGAGGGCACGCGTGGCCACGCCGAAGAGCCCCAGGCCTTCAAGGCCGGCCTGTACAACCTGGCGCAACGGTTTCCGACCCTGGTACTGGTGCCGACCTGGATCAACAATGTGCAACGGGTCATGCCCAAGGGTGAGGTGGTGCCGGTGCCGGTGTTGTGTTCGGTCACCTTCGGCGCACCGGTGCAATTGCTCCCCGGTGAAGACCGCCATGTGTTCCTCCATCGTGCGCGGGCTGCGGTGATCGCCCTGCGCGACCTGTAGGCAGAGAACGATGAACCAGTACCTCAAGACCATGGACGCCACGCAGCAGGTCGGAGCCATGTTCCTGCTGGTGTTTGGCTGCCTGGCGATCGCTGGCATCGTGATCTTTCTGCTGTCGATCCGTGAGGTTCCCGAAGGCACGGCGGGTGATGCCCGGCGGCACCTGCTGGCCCGCGCCGATGGTGTGTTGCGCAGCAGCTGGGCCATGGCGATCGTGTTCTGGATCGGCTGGCTGGCCGGGGACACGGTAGCCACCGTGTTGTTTGCGTTGCTGTCCTTTTTTGCCCTGCGCGAGTTTCTGACGCTGTCGCCGACACGCCGGGGTGACCACCGCAGCCTGGTGCTGGCCTTTTTTGTCGTACTCCCCCTGCAGTATGTATTGGTGGGCACCGAACACTTCAACATGTTCACGGTGTTCATACCGGTCTACGTATTTCTGGCCATTCCCGTGGTCAGTGCGCTGGCCAACGATCCGCAGCGTTTTCTCGAGCGTAACGCCAAGCTGCAGTGGGGCATCATGGTGTGTATTTACGGCATGAGCCATGTGCCGGCCCTGCTGTTGCTGGACTTTCGCAGCTACAGCGGCAAAAACGCCTTTCTGGTGATTTTTCTGGTGCTGGTGGTGCAGGTATGCATGGTGGCGCAGTTTTTTGCCGCGCGGCGCCTCGCTCGCGCACCGGCCGCACCGGCCATCAGCAGCAGCTTCAATTGGCCGGCGTGGTGGGTTGGGGTGCTGGCGGGCAGTGCACTCGGCGCACTGATGGCGGGTGTGACACCGTTTGCGCCCGGACAGGCCTTCGCGCTGGCGTTTGTCGCCTGCGTGGCGGGTTCACTCGGGCATCTGGTGATGAAGGCCATCAAGCGGGACCGCGGCATTCCGAACTGGGGGCCGGAGGGCGTCTCGGTGACTGGCACTGGCGGCCTGCTGGACCGCGTGGACGCCCTGTGTTTTGCCGCGCCGGTGTTTTTTCACTCGGTGCGCTGGTACTTCCAGTTGTGATGCTCGCATGAGAATTCTCGGCATCGACCCAGGCCTGCGCACCACCGGCTTTGGTGTGGTGGATGTGTCGGGCTCCGACCTGGCCTATGTGGCCAGTGGCACCATCAGCACCATGCATCTGGCCAAAGAAGGGCTGCCGGCGCGGCTGAAGGTGTTGTTCGACGGCGTGCGCGAGGTGGTGCAGCGGTATCAGCCGCAGTGTGCATCGGTGGAGATTGTTTTTGTCAACGTCAATCCGCAGTCCACCCTGTTGCTCGGGCAGGCGCGTGGCGCCTGCATCACGGCCCTGGTGTCGGCCGATCTGGCAGTGGTCGAATACACCGCGTTGCAGATGAAGCAGGCCGTCGCTGGCCATGGCAAGGCGCAAAAAAGCGCGGTGCAAGAGATGGTGCGCCGGCTGCTGCATCTGCCTGGCCTGCCCGGCACCGACGCGGCCGATGCGCTGGGTCTGGCGATCACCCATGCCCATGCCGGGCGCGCTCTGGCGTTGCGGGCGCGGGCAGGGCTGGGCCAGGGGCGCTGACTGGTATGCGGGCGGCGACTGCGCCCGTGCGTCAATGCCG
>JANOTG010000002.1:0-29689 GCA_031416215.1 Betaproteobacteria bacterium | reverse complement strand
GGCGGTTGATCTGGCGCAGCGAGGCACCAATTTGCGTCAGCACCGTTTGCTGGGTCATGATGGTGGCCGCACTCTTCTCCGCACGGTCAATAAACGGCAGCAGGTTACCCACCTCGTCCTGATGCGCTCCATCGACCGCGTCCAGGCGCTGCTCCACATCACCGGCCTTCAGACCGCGCACTGAGCGCGCCAGCACTGCAGCACTTTCGGCCACGTCAGGGAAGGCTTGCGTGGTGCCGACAACGGCCTGGGAAACCGACTTGGCGAGTCGCTGCGATTGCATCAACGACTGACCGACGGCACCAATCTGCTGCCCGGCCTGACCGGACAGCCGCAACGCAAAGGCTGCGACCGCAGCGAACAGGATCACCGACACGGCCAGTCCGATCAGCAGCACTTGCTGGTGCTCGGTCACGCTGCGGGTGCCCAACAGGGGCAGCGTCACCATGCCCGGGGCCAGGACCACGGGAGGCGCTGCTTCCACCGCGGGCGCGTCCGGCGCCACGGAGTCATCCGGGTCCGGTTGCATCGACGTTTCAGCCGGATTACGCGAGTCGCGGCCGGTATCCAGAATGGTTTTCGAAAAAAAACGCTTGAGCCGGTCTACGGACATGGTGGGGCCTCAGGTATGCACTTGGAACTTGTCCGCAAACAAGCTGGAGTCACGCAAGTGGAGATTCGGGATGAGATGCAAGGCGCAAAACCCAAGGCAAGGCTGGACGCCTTGCCTGATTTTGCAACGCCGCAGATCGCCCGAAGTTCCACTTGCCCTGCGGGTTGAAACGAAACCAGGCGATTTGCCCACCAAATCCCTTGCATGGGCGCGCAGCCCATGCGGCGTGATGTTGGCGGTCAACTCATCCCGGTTGCGTCTCAACGTGATCTCCAGATTATTTACGGACAAGTTCTTGAGCTGTAATGTTCAAAAAACGTGGAAGCTGCGACAGCGTTTGAAGATTGATCTCCTGCCAGGTGTGACCATCGGCATCGGTGAACTGGTTGCCCAGATAGGCTGCTCCTCCAGCCGGGGGCGCCTGGGCGGCCGTGAAACTGTCCGGATTGCGCAAGCCGGCCAGCTTGTCCACCAGCAGCGCGCAATTCACATCGAGCGCCGCGTTGAGCGTCACCACCATGGCCTCGGCCCCGGCCTTGGCGTAGTCCGCGACACCGGCCGACGTATCCTGGGAAACAAAGGCAGCCGTGTCAACCACCCCGTACAGTCCTCCGCGCAAATTCACCACGCCGCGAAACCAGGGCATGGAATAGGGAAGGGGCTGCAGCACCGACATGGGGAAAATCTCGCCGGACTGGGCCAACGGAAACAGGAAATTCTTGCCGCCCGAACGGACCGCCAGCCACGACACCGAGAGGCCCTCGTCCCGCGCTGCCTGCAAGCGGCTGGCAAGTCGTGCCTGGAGTTCCCGTATTGCGTCGCGGTTGGCCATGATCGCCCGGCCGGACTATTCCAGAGCCCGAATCTTGGACATCAGTTCGGTTGGGTCGACCGGTTTCGTGATGTAGTCCTTGGCGCCCTGGCGCATGCCCCATACGCGGTCTGTCTCCAGGCTCTTGCTGGTGCACATGATGATGGGAATGCCGGTGTACTCCGGGGACCGGCTGATGGAACGGGTGAGCTGGTAACCATTCTGCCCGGGCATCACGACGTCCATCAGAATCAGATCCGGGCGCTCCTCCGCCAGCCGTTTGAACGCTTCATCCGCACTTTGCGCAGTACGCACACTCATGTCATTCTTCTGCAGCACCTCGGTCAGAAACATCAACTCGGTCTTGGAGTCATCGACGATCAGTACCTTGCGAATCGTCATGACACAACTCCCACAATGCCAGAACCAATTTGCCCAACGGCCTGCAACAGCTGGTCCTTGGTGAACGGTTTGGTCAAGTAATCCTGGGCGCCCACCATACGTCCGCGCGCCTTGTCAAAAACGCCGTCCTTGGACGACAACATCACAATCGGGACCTGGGCAAACTTGGCATTGCGCTTGATGATGGCGCAGGTCTGGTAACCGTCGAGCCGCGGCATCAGAATGTCGCAGAAAATGATGTGCGGCTGGTAGTCGTTGACTTTGGCCAGGGCATCAAAACCATCTTCGGCCAGCAACACCTCGTGCCCACCCTGCTTCAGAAAAATCTCGGCACTGCGCCGGATCGTGTTGCTGTCATCAATCACCAGCACCTTGAGTGTCGATCCGGATGTATTCACAAGACTGCGCTCCCAAGCTCTTTGTTGTTACCGCGCCCGTGCCGAACCGGTGGCGCCGATCGTCAAATCTGCACCATCTCGAAGTCTTCCTTGCGGGCGCCGCATTCGGGACAGGTCCAGTTCATCGGCACGTCGGCCCATCGGGTGCCTGCTGCAATGCCCTCATCGGGGGCGCCGGTCTCTTCGTCGTAAATCCAGCCACAGATCAGACACATCCAGGTTTTTGTTTCGCTCACAGCTTAAAGGGCCTTCGAATAGAATGCAAACATTGTATAGAGACAGGTCCAGCGATTGGCGCGCAGAGCGCCTGAACCACCGTTATTCTGCCTGATGCCGCCGTCGGGTCCGCCCATGTCTCTGCCGTCCGAGCCAACAATTTCACCCGACGAAGAATCATCCGCGCAGGCGGCCTGCGTGCTGGTCTTCAATGCAAACGACCCCAGTGGCGCCGCTGGACTCGCCGCCGATATCGGGGCCATTGCGTCCGTGGGTGCCCATGCACTGCCGGTCATGACCGGAGCCTACATACGGGACACGGCCGAGGTGCACGACCATTTCGCCCTCGATGACGACGCCGTGTCCGAGCAGGCACGCACCATCCTGGAGGACGTGACTGCCCAGGTCATCAAGGTCGGATTTGCCGGATCGGCCGAAAACATCAGCGTGATCGCAGCCATTGCCTCCGACTACGCCGACGTGCCGCTGGTGGCCTACATGCCGGACCTGTCGTGGTGGAGCGAGGTACAGATAGACCTGTACCTGGACGCGTTTCGCGACCTGCTGTTGCCACAGACCACCGTGTTGGTCGGAAACCACAACACGCTGTGTCGCTGGTTGTTGCCAGACTGGAGCTCGGCCAAGTATCCGGGCCCGCGTGAAATCGCCAAGGCGGCCAACGCGCTGGGTGTTCCCTACACCTTGGTGACCGGTATTTCTCTGCCAGACCAGATGATGGAAAACGTGCTGGCGTCGCCCCAATCCATCTTGTGCAGCACGCGCGTGGAGCGCTTCGAGGCGACTTTTTCGGGGGCAGGAGACACGCTGTCGGGCGCGTTGGCGGCGCTGCTGGCCAGCGGCACGGATCTGACAGAAGCAGTCAAGGAGGCGCTTGCTTACCTGGACCGCTGCCTGGACGCGGGCTTTCGGCCGGGCATGGGACATTTGGTGCCAGACCGGCTATTCTGGGCAGAAGCGGAACCGGAAGACGGCGCCGATGCGCCAGGACATTCCATCTTCGACTTGCCAGCCCATGATACAAAACACTGACAACAACGCAACCCTGTTTGAGCGCGCGCAGCGCGTGATTCCCGGTGGCGTGAACTCACCGGTACGGGCCTTCAAGGCGGTTGGCGGCACGCCCCGCTTTATCAAACGGGCTCTGGGCGCGCGAATCTGGGATGAACAAGACCAACCCTATATCGACTACATCGGCTCCTGGGGACCGATGATCCTCGGTCATGGGCACCCCGCGGTACTGGAGGCGGTGCAGGCTGCTGCGCGAGACGGATTTTCGTTTGGTGCACCGACCCGGCGTGAGGTGGAATTGGCGGAGACGCTGCTGCAGCTGGTACCCGCCATGGACATGGTGCGCCTGGTCAGCTCGGGCACCGAAGCTGCGATGAGCGCCCTGCGGCTGGCGCGCGGCGCCACCGGCCGCAACAAGTTGATCAAGTTCGAGGGCTGTTACCACGGCCATGTCGACGCCTTGCTGGTGAAGGCGGGCTCTGGCCTGGCCACATTTGGCAATCCAACCAGTGCGGGTGTGCCACCCGACGTCGTGCGTGACACGCTGGTGCTGGAGTTCAACAACCTGGAGCAGCTGGAGCAGGCTTTTGCGGACCATGGCGATGCCCTGGCCTGCCTGGTGATCGAGGCCATTGCGGGCAACATGAATTTTGTGCGCGCCACGGTGCCCTTCATACGGCGTTGCCGAGAGTTGTGCACGCAACACGGTTGCCTGCTGATTTTTGACGAGGTCATGACCGGTTGCCGCGTTGCCCTGGGCGGGGCGCAGAGTGTGTACGCCAGGTCGTTACCAGGGTTTGAGCCTGACATGACCATTCTGGGCAAGGTCATTGGTGGTGGCATGCCGCTGGCGGCGTTTGGTGGCAAGCGCGCCGTGATGCAGCAGCTGGCGCCTCTGGGGCCGGTGTACCAGGCCGGGACTTTGTCGGGCAACCCGGTAGCCACTGCCTGCGGCCTGGCCACACTGCGCGAAATTGGCAAGCCCGGTTTTTTCGATCAATTGGCGGCCCGTACAACGGCGCTGGTGCGCGGCCTGCAGGCCGCCGCCGATGCCGCCGGGGTGCCATGGTGCGGTGACAGCGAAGGCGGCATGTTCGGGTTTTTCCTGTTGCCTGAGTTGCCGCGCAACTACGCGCAGGTCATGCGATCCGACAGCGCGCGGTTCAATCGCCTGTTTCACGGCATGCTGGAACGCGGTGTCTATTTCGCGCCAGCCTTGTACGAGGCGGGTTTTGTCAGTGCCGCGCACAACGACGCCGACATCGCCACCACCATTGCTGCAGCCAGCGAGGTATTCCGTAGCCTGTGACCGGCGCATTTTGCAATTGCTTACCAATTGTGTGCGGCGCTTTTGCCCGCCCGTCGCTAGACTGAAGGGATGCGCGCGCCACTATTCGCCATAACCGCCAGCCTGGTGCTGACCAGCGCCTGGGCGCAAGATTACGGGACTGTCGTGTCAAGCACGCCGATACTGCAATCGGTAGCGGTGCCGCGACAGGTCTGCAGCGCGGAGTCTGTTCGCTCCGAATCCCGCCCGTCCGGCGCCGGGGCCGCACTGGGAGCCATTGCCGGCGGTGCGATGGGCAATGCCATCGGACAGGGCGGAGGGCGTGCGGCGGCTACGGTGCTCGGCCTTTTCGGAGGAGCGGTGCTGGGAAGCCAGATCGAAGGCGGTGGCCCATCGCATGCCCATCAGGTGCAACACTGCTCCATACAGACCTTCATGGAAACCCGACCCGCCGGTTACCAGGTCGTCTATGAATATGCCGGTAAACAATATTCCGTGCATTTGGCACAAGACCCCGGTCCCACTGTGCGCCTGCAGATCAGCCCGGCCGAGGCGGTGGTGTCGCAGGCCGCACTTGCGCCAATCGTGACCCATGTACAACCGGCAGCACCGGTGATTTACAGCCAGACAGTTTTTGTACCCGCTGCCCCTTACTGGGTCGGGCACTATCCGGTCTATCGTCATGCGCCACCGGTCGGTGTCAATCTGCATTTCGGGGTTGGCAACCGCCGGCACCCACATTGGCGTTGAGAAGCTGAGAGACTTTCTGCCGCTGGGCACGTGCTGCTGAAACAGTCGCAGCCGGTCAGTGCCTGAAGTGGCGAACGCCGGTGAACACCATGGCAACGCCGCGTTCATTCGCCGCCGCAATCACCTCGTCATCGCGCATGCTGCCGCCGGGCTGGATGACGCAGCTTGCTCCGGCATCAACCACCGCGTCCAATCCATCGCGAAACGGAAAAAACGCATCGCTGGCTACCACCGTGCCGTGTAATGACAGGCCGGCATGTCCGGCCTTGATGCAGGCGATACGCGCGGAATCGAGTCTGCTCATCTGACCAGCGCCGACCCCCATCGTCGCGCCATTGGCGCAGAACACGATCGCGTTGGACTTGACGTACTTGGCCACGGTCCAGGCGAATACCAGGTCTTCAAGCTGCGCCGCCGTCGGCTCCAGCCGGGTCACCGGTCGTACATCGGACGGGGCCAGCACATGGTTGTCGGCGCTTTGCATCAGCAGGCCTGAGCCAATCCGCTTCACGTCCACGGCGTTGCGGCCCTGCTGCCAGGCACTCGGCCCACCGGGCGGCAAGGCTACCTTCAGCAGGCGCACGTTGGGCTTGCCCCGAAACACATCCAGGGCCGCGGCATCGAAATCGGGCGCCATCAAGACCTCGACAAACTGGCGGGCAACCAGCTGCGCGGCTGGTCCGTCCAGCGGGCGATTGAAGGCGATGATGCCGCCAAAGGCGGATGTGGGGTCAGTCTGCAATGCCCGCTGGTAGGCCAACAAGGGGCTGTGTGCAACCGCCACGCCACAGGGGTTGGCGTGTTTCACGATGACACAGGCAGGAGTGTCAAAACTCTTGACGCATTCCCACGCGGTGTCGGCGTCCGCGATGTTGTTGTAGCTCAACTCCTTGCCCTGCACCTGAACTGCACTCACCAAAGAGCCGGGAGCCGGAACCAAATCGCGGTAATAGGCAGCTTCCTGGTGCGGATTTTCGCCATACCTGAGATCCTGCAGCTTGACGAACCGCCCATTCGCCTGGCCAGGAAACAGCGCCAGGCTGGAGCCCGGTCGCACCGACGACAGGTAGTCGCTGATGGCACCGTCGTACTGGCTGACGCGGTTGAAAGCACTCACCGCCAAGGCAAACCGGGTCTCCTGGCTCACGCGCGCATGTTGCCGCAACTCGTCGAGCACCCCGGCGTACTGCGAAGCATCGGTGAGCACGGCGACATGTTTCCAGTTCTTGGCGGCACTGCGAACCATGGCGGGGCCACCGATATCGATGTTCTCGATCGCCGTCTCCAGCGTACAGTCGGCGCGCGCCACCGTGGCTTCGAACGGGTACAGGTTGACCACCAACAGATCAATCGGTTCGATGGCATTGTCTGCCAGCGCCTGCATGTGTTCCGGCAGTTCGCGCCGCGCCAGCAATGCACCATGTATTCGCGGGTGCAAGGTCTTGACACGCCCATCGAGCATCTCCGCCACACCCGTGAGTTCGGCAACCTCGGTCACGGCCAACCCATGGGCGGCCAGCAGGGTGGCGGTGCCGCCCGTAGAGATCAGGCGCACCCCGAGTGCTTGCAGCGCGGCGGCGAAATCGACGATGCCGGTCTTGTCCGATACCGAAAGCAGTGCATTCACAGCGCTGGCCGCCCGATCAGCTGAGCAACTTGTGCTCAAGCAGCTTCTTGCGCAAGGTGTTGCGGTTCAGCCCCAGCCATGACGCTGCCCGCGACTGGTTGTGGTCGGCCTGCTGCATCACCACTTCAAGCAGGGGTTTTTCCATCACCCGGACCATCATGTCGTACATGCCGTCGGGTTCGGTTCCACGCAGATCCCGAAAATAACCCTCCAGGCTGGATCGAACACACTCTTCGATGTGCTTCTTGCTCATGCACTTGTCTCCAGATCATTGCTTTGCGGCTCGAGCCGCCCACCGCTGCAGGGCTGAGGCAGCCGGTCCATCATGCCACCCAGCGCGTCGAAAAATTCGCCGACGGCGTGCAGCTGAGCAGCGCTGTCGGACAAACGGTTCATGTGCTCGCGGAACCGTTCGCCATCCGGCAGATCCCGCACATACCAGCCAATATGTTTGCGCGCGCTGAGCACCCCGATGAACTCGCCATACAGGCTGTAATGGTCCTCCAGATGCTCCAACAGCCAGCGCTTGACCTCCAGCACCAGCGGCGCCGCCAGGTGTTCGCCGGTCTGCAGGAAGTGCACCATGTCACGGAAGATCCACGGTCGCCCTTGCGCGGCACGTCCCACCATCACGGCATCGGCCCCGGTGTGCAGAAGCACCGCACAAGCCCGCTCGGCACTGTCGATGTCTCCGTTGGCGACGACCGGAATACGCAACACCTGCTTGATCTGGCGTACCGTGTCGTGTTCGGCGAAGCCGCCATACCCCTGCTCGCGTGTACGTCCGTGAACGGCCAACATCTGGATACCGGCCTCCTGCGCCTGCAAGGCGATGCGCTGCGCATTGCGCTGGCTGCTGCACCAGCCCGTGCGCATCTTCAAGGTGACCGGCACGCGATGCGGCTCACACACCTTCACCACCGCCTCCACAATCGACAGCGCCAGCGCCTCGTCCTGCATCAGCGCCGAGCCGGCCCATTTGTTGCACACCTTCTTGGCCGGACAACCCATGTTGATGTCAATGATCTGCGCACCGCGCTCGATGTTGTAGAGCGCCGCCTGCGCCATCATCGCCGCCTCGGTGCCGGCAATCTGCACCGCAATCGGGCCAGGTTCCCCATCGTGGTTGGCACGGCGCGAGGTTTTCAGCGACTTCCACAGGTCCGGTCGTGAGGTCACCATCTCGCTCACGGCGTAACCGGCACCCAGCCGACGGCACAGCTGACGAAACGGACGGTCCGTCACACCCGCCATCGGGGCCACCATGAAACGATTGGGAAGCCCGAACTGGCCGATGTACATGGTCGCTGGGGTACGTGGAGGAGGGGGACTGGAGAGATGCAGTAGACGAGCGACACATTGATTCTATATGCCCAAGATTTCAGCAATTGAAATCCGGCACTCCGGCCGGCGTGTCGGTCCCTATACTGCCGCCAGGATGCACGTGTGGATCGAGCAGTTATTGACAATGTTGGCGCTGCCCAGGTTTGGTCTGGGGGCGGTGTTCGTGGTCTCCTTCGTCTCTGCCACCCTGCTGCCGCTGGGCTCCGAACCTGCAGTATTCGGCCTGGTGAAGCTCAATCCGGCGCTGTTCTGGCCGGCGGTACTGGTCGCCACGGCCGGCAACACGCTGGGAGGCGCGCTCTCCTGGGCGATGGGTTATGCAGCCCACAGGGTGGCAGACCGGTTTGGCCACACCCATTCCCAGCTCAAGGCCCTGCAATGGCTGCGTCGAATGGGGCCACCGGCCTGCCTGCTGTCCTGGCTGCCGATAGTCGGTGACCCTCTGTGCGCCATCGCCGGCTGGCTCAAGCTGCCGTTTTGGCCCTGTGTGGTCTACATGTGTATCGGAAAATTCCTGCGTTATGTGATCATGACCGCGACCCTGGTGTGGATCTTTCCTGGCGGCCTGAGTTGGTAGGCAACAAGGCCTGTGCCGCCCGCTTGCGCCCGGGCTGCATCGCATAATCACGGCATGGAAACCAAATGGCTTGAAGACTTCGTGAGTCTGGCCGAAACCCGCAGCTTCAGCCGCTCCGCGCAACTTCGCCATGTCACCCAGCCCGCGTTTTCGCGCCGCATCCAGTCACTGGAGGCCTGGGCCGGCACGGATCTGGTGGACCGCAGTTCCTACCCGACACGCCTGACCCAGGCCGGAGAAACACTGTACGACCAGTCCCTGGAAATGCTGCAGGCACTGCAAAGCACACGCGCCATGTTGCGCGGACACACCTCGGTGGCGCAGGACGTGATTGAGTTCGCGGTACCACACACCCTTGCTTTCACCTTCTTTCCGGCCTGGGTTTCGGGTTTGCGCGAACGTTTTGGCCCGATCAAGAGCCGGTTGATTGCACTCAACGTGCATGACGCGGTGCTGCGCCTGGTCGAAGGCAGTTGTGATCTGCTGATTGCCTATCACCACGGCTCGCTGCCATTCCAGCTCGATCCGCAACGTTACGAAATGGTCAGCCTGACGGAGGAAACCATCGCGCCCTACGTCAAACCCGACAATGACGGTGCGCCTCTGTTCAGCCTGCCCGGGCGCGCCGGACATTTGCTGCCGTATCTGGGTTATGCTCCCGGCGCCTACCTCGGGCAGATGGTGGACCTGATCCTCAAGCAGTCCAGTACCGCCATCCACTTCGACCGGGTCTACGAGACCGACATGGCCGAGGGCCTGAAAGCCATGGCACTGGAGGGCCATGGAATCGCTTTCCTGCCCTCCAGTGCCGTCAAGAAGGAACTGCGTGCCAAGCGCCTGGTCAGCGCCGTGCCACCAGACATGCCCCCACTGGAGCTGACGATGGATGTGCGTGCCTACCGCGAGACGCCACACCACCATGACACCGCACGGCCTGGCGGGCGCACGCCAAAACCAGCCGGCAGTTCTGGCAAGGGTCGTTCCATGGCCGCCAAGGGCAGCGCATTGGCGTTGTGGGACTATCTTCAAACACAATCCAGCGGCCGCCATGTCGGCTCCACAACATGAGCATGGACATTGCAGCAAGCGCACCCGTCGACAGCCTGACTCTGGTCCAGCCGGATGACTGGCATTTGCATCTGCGCGATGGCGAGGCACTGGCTGCAGTCGTGCCACATAGCGCAGCGCAATTCGCACGGGCCGTGATCATGCCCAACCTGAAACCCGGTATCACGACGGTCGCTCAGGCACAGGCCTATGCCACACGCATCCGGGCGGCATTGCCGGCGGGCCACCCGTTCGAGCCGTTGATGACCCTCTACCTGACCGACGACCTGGACCCACGGGAGATCGCGTTGGCGCAAGCCGGCCTTCGCGAATCGGGGGCGGCCAAGGTGGTGGCGGTGAAGCTGTACCCGGCGGGCGCCACGACAAACAGCGCAGCCGGGGTGTCGGATCTGCGCCGCACCTATCCGGTTCTCGAAGCCATGCAGAAAACCGGCATGCCGCTGCTGTTGCATGGGGAGGTGACCGACCCGCAGGTCGATGTGTTTGATCGCGAGGCAGTATTCATCGAGCGACACCTGATCCCGTTGCGGCGCGATTTTCCTGCGCTCAAGATGGTGCTCGAGCACATCACCACTGCCGAGGCGGCACATTACGTCAACCAGGCCGGGCCGACCACCGCTGCGACGATCACGCCACACCACCTGCTGTTCAATCGAAACGCCCTATTTGCCGGTGGCCTGCGACCCCATTACTACTGTTTGCCGGTGCTCAAGCGTGAACGCCACCGGCTGGCCCTGGTACAGGCCGCCACCGGCGGCAACCCGCGATTTTTCCTTGGCACCGACAGTGCTCCGCACGCCGCCCCCCTGAAGGAACACGCCAGTGCCTGCGCCGGTTGCTACACGGCGCATGCAGCGCTGGAAATGTACGCCGAAGTTTTTGACCAGACTCAGGCGCTGCATCGGCTGGAGGCATTTGCCAGTTTTCACGGACCAGACTTCTACGGCCTGCCACGCAACCGCAACACCGTGACGCTGCGCCGCCAAGCCTGGCAAAGCGAGACCGATTTTGCGTTCGGGGCGGCACGCCTGGTACCCCTGCGCGCCGGCGAAATATTGCCCTGGAAGCTGCTTTAGCCGGCGACAGCCAGCGTGTCGGCGCGCAACAAGATGCCCAGTGCACAGGCTCCCGGGTGGGCCGGCCACGTTAATTGGCAATATCCGTGGTTGGGTCCCTGGAGAGACATCGGCGCGTCGGTGCTGGCAATGGTCATGGCGGACAAACCCCTCTGGTCGGCGTTGCAGGTCTGTGGCCGCGCCCCGGTGCGATTTGTCGCTCACGACGCGCTGACGCCCAACACCGGTTACGAGCGGTTCATCCGCGAAACCGGCTGTTGCCCGGTGCGCGACACCCTGCATGATTTCTTCAACGGCCTGTGCTGGCTGCAGTTTCCGCGGACCAAGCTGCGACTCAACGAGTTGCAATACCGGCAGATGGACGACTACCCTGCGCGCTCCCATCGCGGGGCAGTGCGTGATGCACTGACCCTGTTCGACGAAAACGCGGCGTTGTTATGGGCTCCTGCCGCCCTGTGGAGCGCCTTGCAGGACAAGAACTGGAGCCGCGTGTTCGGTGAGTTGCGACCGTTGTGGTCAGAGACCCAGGTGCTGCTGTTCGGCCACGCGCTGCTGGAGAAACTGCAACAGCCGCGCAAAGCCATCACAGCCCATGTATACCGGCTGCCAGAACGCATCGACGACCTGCCCGCCCTCGACCAGTGGTTGGCCAATGATCTGTGCGCCACCACACTGGCGACCAAACCATTTGCGCATCTGCCGATGCTGGGTGTGCCGGGCTGGTGGGCAGCAAACGACGACCCAGCCTTCTACCTTGACGGCAGTGTGTTTCGCGCGCCGCGCCTGCTCCCGGAACAGGCCAAATAACCGCAACACGTATGGGCAATCGGCCACCAGCCCTTGATTTCGCGCTGCTTGCCCCTAACATCGGTTTCATTCGGGCTTCGGGTGGGGCCTGCTCTTGAAGGAAACCATGAAGAGAATTGTGCTGTTCGTCATGACCAACCTGGCGGTGGTGGTGGTGTTGGGCATCGTCGCCAACTTGCTCGGCGTCAACCGCTTCCTGACTGCCAACGGCCTGAACCTCGGTGCCTTGCTCGGTTTCGCCCTGATCATGGGTTTCGGTGGCGCCATCATTTCGCTCCTGATCAGCAAACCGGTAGCCAAATGGAGCGCCGGTGTGCGTGTCATCGAGCAGCCGCAAAACGTCGATGAAGCGTGGATACTGGAGACCGTGCGCAAGTTTGCCGACAAGGCCGGTATCGGCATGCCGGAAGTGGGCATTTTTGATGGAGAGCCCAACGCATTCGCGACCGGTGCATTCAAGAATTCGGCGCTGGTCGCGGTATCGACCGGCCTGCTGCAGGGAATGACGCGCGAGGAGGTCGAGGCGGTTATTGGCCATGAGGTGGCGCACATCGCCAACGGTGACATGGTCACGATGACCCTGATCCAGGGCGTCATGAACACGTTCGTGGTGTTTCTCAGCCGCGTCATCGGTTACGCCGTCGACAGCTTCCTGCGCCGCGGCAGCGACAGCCATTCCGGACCGGGTATCGGCTACATGATCACCACGGTGGTTCTCGATATCCTGCTCGGTTTTGTCGCAGCCATCATCGTCGCCTGGTTTTCCCGCCAGCGCGAGTTCCGCGCCGACGCCGGAGCTGCCCAGCTGATGGGGCGGCGCCAGCCGATGATGAATGCCCTGGCTCGGCTCGGCGGCATGGTGCCGGGCGAATTGCCCAAGAGTGTCGCCGCCATGGGTATTGCCGGTGGCATTGGCAAGTGGTTTTCGACCCACCCGCCAATCGAGGAGCGCATTGCTGCGCTGCAAAATTCTCAGGGCTGAGCCAGTACAGCGCGGGCAACCGCTTCGGCCACCCGGATGCCATCCACACCGGCCGAGAGAATGCCACCTGCGAATCCCGCGCCCTCCCCTGCGGGATAGAGCCCACGCACATTGAGGCTCTGGAACATCGCATCGCGCTCGATGCGCAGCGGCGAGGAGGTGCGGGTTTCGACTCCAGTGAGTACAGCATCCGGCAGATCGAAACCGCGCAGTTTGCGCCCAAACACCGGCAGGGCCTCGCGGATGGCTGCAATCGCATAGTCCGGCAGGGCCTGCGCCAGGTTGCCCGGCAGAACACCCGGCTTGTAGGATGGCACCACCGTACCCATCCGGGCCGACGGACGGTCGAGCAGGAAGTCCTCCACGCGCTGGGCAGGCGCGGCATACGTGCTCCCCCCCAACACATAGGCACGGGATTCCAGCTCGCGTTGCAGGACGATGCCTGCCAGCGGATGGGGTTGTTCTGAACGCGCACGCCAGGCACGACCGGCCGCAGAATCAAGCAGTGCGTCTTCGCACGGGTAATCCGCTTCATCGATGCCGACCACAATGCCCGCGTTGGCGTTCCGTTCATTACGCGAATACTGGCTCATCCCGTTGGTGACAACCCGGCCCGGCTCGGAGGTGGCCGCCACCACCGTGCCGCCGGGACACATGCAGAAGCTGTAGACCGAGCGCCCATTGGACGCGTGGTGCACCAGCTTGTATTCCGCCGCCCCCAGCGCCGGGTGCCCGGCATGGCGGCCCCAACGCGCACGGTCCACCAGACTCTGCGGATGTTCGATCCGAAAGCCGATTGAAAACGCCTTGCCCCGCATGGCGACACCACGCTCGAACAACATCACAAAGGTATCACGCGCGCTGTGTCCCAGCGCCAGCACCGCTGCGTCGGCGCGTAATGGGTAGGTCGCGCCTGTTGTGCCGTCCAGCACCTCCAAAAAACGCAGCCGTTGCACGCCGCCCGGCGCGTCATGCTCCAGATGCAGATCGACCAGGCGCTGCTGGAAACGCACTTCACCACCCAGCGCGATGATCTGCGCGCGCATGTTTTCAACCACCTTGACCAGCTTGAAAGTGCCGATATGTGGATGGGCATCGATCAGGATCTGCTCTGGAGCGCCGGCACGGACCAACTCGCGCATGACCTGGCGCCCGAGGTAATGCGGGTCCCGGATCTGGCTCCACAACTTGCCATCCGAGAACGTGCCGGCCCCACCCTCGCCAAACTGCACGTTCGACTCCGGCTCCAGTACCGCGCGGCGCCATAGACCCCAGGTGTCCTTGGTGCGCTCACGCACCGTTTTGCCGCGTTCCAGCACGATGGGGCGCAGCCCCATCTGCGCCAGCAACAGCGCGGCGAACATGCCACATGGGCCAAAACCGACCACTACCGGGCGCGGCCCGTCGCGATGTTGCCAGCCGGCCGGCGCCTGGCAGGGAGGGCGGTAGCCCATATCCGGTGCAGGAATTACCCGCGCACCTGGCGCCAGGCGCGCCAACACATCGCGCTCCAACCCGGCGTCGCGCAAAGCAACATCCACCACATACACCACCACCAGGGCCGACTTGCGCGCATCGACGCTGCGTTTGAACACGACCAGCGACACCAGATCAGCGGGCTGCAGCTGCAACGTGCTGCACACCAGCGCCTCCAGCCCTACCGGGTCGTCGTCCAGCGCCAGCTTGAGTTCGAGCAGGCGAATCATGGCGCAGGCGCAGTGGCCCTGAAGTACAGAGGCAAGCGACTACGCTCAGGCCGGCAGGAAACCCTCAATCGACAGGTAACGCTCTCCGGTGTCGTAATTGAAACCCAGGACACGCGCGCCGGCCGCCAACAGGGGCAACTGCTGCGCGATCGCGGCCAGCGTCGCACCCGAGGAAATACCGACCAACATGCCTTCTTCGCGCGCACAGCGCCGCGCCATCTCGCGCGCAGGCTCCGCCTCCACCTGGATGACGCCGTCCAGCAGACTGGTGTCGAGATTTGCCGGCACAAACCCGGCACCGATACCCTGGATCGGATGCGGCGATGGCGTGCCACCGGAGATCACCGGCGAGGCGCTGGGCTCGACCGCGAACACCTTGAGGGCGGGCCAATGCGCCTTCAACACCCGGGCACAACCTGTCAGATGGCCTCCGGTCCCGACGCCGGTGATGATGGCGTCGAGTCCTTGGGGAAAATCAGCCAGTATTTCCAGCGCCGTACCACGCACATGGGCGTCGACGTTGGCCGGATTCTCAAACTGCTGTGGCATCCAGGCGCCCGGCGTTGCGGCAACCAACTCCATGGCGCGGGCGATCGAGCCCTTCATGCCCTTCTCGCGCGGTGTCAGCTCGAAACTCGCGCCATACGCAAGCATCAGGCGCCGACGTTCCACCGACATGCTGTCCGGCATCACCAGCACCAGCCGATAACCCTTGACAGCAGCCACCATCGCCAGGCCGACCCCGGTGTTTCCCGAGGTTGGTTCGATGATCGTGCCGCCAGGTTGCAAGGCTCCGGTGCGCTCCGCTGCCTCGACCATGGCCAGGGCAATGCGGTCCTTGATCGAGCCGCCGGGGTTGCTGCGCTCTGATTTGATCCACACTTCATGGGCCGTGCCAAAAAGGCGCTGTATGCGTACATGCGGCGTATTGCCGATGGTGTGCAGAATGTTGTCGGCTTTCATCGTTTGGCTCCGTTATGGCAGGTTTGGCGATATTGTCTCAGGAGTGGATAATGGGACGGTGAAGGTCGCCAGACTGTCGCTGGTGCAAGCCGCAAGGCCGATGCCCAGGTATCGGGTGGAAACACCGCACTGGAGGAACGTCCGGACTGCGCAGGGTAGCGTAGCAGCTAACAGCTGTCCATCGAAGCACTGGTGCGCGAGCGCCAGCGTGAAGGTGAGGATCAGAGCAACAGAGACGAGTCGCGCCGTGGGGCAACCCGCGGCACGGGTGAAACGGGCAATCTCTACGCGCAGCAATACCAAATAGGCACACACGCCAGACGCAGCCCGCTGCGCCGGGTACCCGGGACCCCCGGGCCGTGTGCGGGTAGGTAGCACCGAGCCAGCGGGTGACCGCTGGCCCAGATTAATGGCAGTCACGTTGGGGGCAACCCCGACGCACAAAATCCGGCGTATCGGTGACCTTCACACTATTCTCAAACGACCAGAGCAACAGGCATGCCACACGCCAACACCCCCGCCATACACGGTTTCCACGCCCATATTTACTTCGGGCCCGACACACTGGATCAGGCGCGCCTGCTGTGTGAAGCCGCCGCTCGGCAATTCGACCTCCAGATGGGGCGCATGCACCAAAAGCCGGTGGGCCCGCATCCGGACTGGAGTTGTCAATTGGCATTCAAACCTCCGGTGTTTGCCTCCCTGGTGCCCTGGCTCGCCATGCATCGCGCCGGGCTGGTCGTGTTTGTGCATCCGATCAGCAACAGCGACCTGCTGGACCACCGTGACCGCGCCATGTGGATGGGCGCGGTGCGGCCGCTCGACCTCTCCATGCTGGCCGACGCGCCGGGCCAGCACGAGCTTTGACCGCGCTCAGTCAATCGCCTGCGGCGAGCGCCTCCAGCCGCTGCACATGGGCCAGCAGGGAGCGCTTGGCCACCGGCCACATGCGTGCCGGCACGTCATCGTAGGCCTGCGCCACCCATGCGTCCATGTCGCCGGCGGGATGGTTTTGCATGACACGCAGAATCTTTGCCTCTCGACGCAGCCGGTGCGCCTTGAGCTGCCCGATCGCCGTCGCCGCCTGCCCCAGCACGTAGCCGTGGGCCGGCAGTATGAAGTCGATCTGGTGTCTGCCACATGCCGCCACCAGCTTGTCCAGCGACTCCAGGTAGGCCGTCATGTCGCCGTCCGGTGGATCGATGACCGTGGTACTGCCATTGAGCACATGGTCCCCGCTGAACAGCAGGCCATCTTCCAGCAGTATCAGACACAGGTGGTTGGCCGCATGGCCAGGGGTGTGAAGCACCAGCAGACTATGCTGCTCCCGACCCGGATGTGCCCGCCCTCCCGCCGGCTCCAAGATCAGCCGCTGGCCATCGGCAAGCACCTGATCCGGCGTAAACGCGCTGGCCGCGCGCGCCGTGTCGGCGCTGGGCAACCCGAGGATGGCCGGCGCTGTCGCACACATCGCCTGCAAGGGCCTGGCGCCAGGGGAGTGGTCCGGGTGAGAATGGGTACAGACGATGAACCGGATGTCACCGTTGGCCAGGCGCCACAGGCGTTGCAGATGCTCCGGATCGGCTGGCCCGGGGTCGATCACCACATAGCCGCACATCGGGTCACCGACAAGATAACTGTTGGTGCCTGGACCGGTCATCACACCAGGGTTCGCTGCCGTCAGGCGCTGGACGTTTTTCAGCAGCGGCACCGGCTGACCCGTTTGCCAGTCCAGATGGTGTACCAACTGGCCGTCTGGCGCGACCAGTTCGAGCTCACCAAAGGCGGCCTCGTGCTCCATGTAGCGCGCCTCCTTGCCTGCCAGCCAGCCGGCACGGGGGCAACTTGTCCACAACGGATCCTGGGAGGCCGCGCAGGCCTGCAACACCGCGTCGACGTCTGCAAACGCCTGCAGCCGCTGTAGCGTGCGGATGGTCGGAAAAATGATGAAGAAATCGCCCTCGGCATGGCGCTTGAGTGCTTCGGCGGGCCGCACCCAGACCGGCTCGAACTGTTCGGTCTCGTCGGCGATCGGGTGCTGATCGTCGGGCATGCGCGCGACCAGGAACGGCACATCGAAGCGCCGCGGCAGGTCGCGATCGGTGGTCCAGTGCGCCAGCACGAATACCTGGTCTGCCGCAAGCACCAGGCCGCGCTGCGCGCATTGCGCGACCAGCGGCGCCGCCCGGTCCAGCCGGGTTACATCGGCCTGGCAGACGGCGTCGCCACCCGAATGGCGCGCCAGCAAGACCCCGAGCTCTTCGAAACTCTCGCGTATTGCCGCGATCGCCTGCGTCAGGTGCAGGTCGCTTTGACCCGTTCGTCGACTGGCCTGTGCATGCGCCGCCGCGTCACCCGCGTCCACGCCACCGCCGGGAAAAACATAGGCGCCGGGGGCAAAACTGGCGTCCAGAGCGCGCCGCGTCATGAGCACCTCAAAACCTGCGCTTGCGTCGCGCAACAGCAATACCGTCGCTGCGGGGCGGGGTGTGGCGGGTTCACGCTGCACGTGCAGAAGTTGTGTGGATCTGACCATCGTCGCATTTTGCAGCCAATTGCGATTGAACGAGTCGGTTGGCGAAGGCGCGCTGGCACCGCGGCGACAGTGCTTGCCAGCAGGGGATAATCCCGCCATGCGAGTGGCCTTTACCAAGATGCAAGGAGCGGGGAACGACTTTGTCGTGCTCGACGAAACCAGCCAACGGCTGAATTTGCGCGATGCCCACTACCGCTTCCTGGGTGACCGCCATTTCGGCGTTGGTGCCGACCAGATATTGAGTGTTCGGCCTTCGCCCGGCGCCGGAATCGATTTCGAGTATGTCATCCACAATGCCGACGGCGCCGAAGTCGAGCATTGTGGTAACGGTGCCCGCTGTTTCCTGAAGTTTGTCTCGGACCGTGGTCTGGCGCGACCGGGACCGGTACGCGTGAAGACGATGAACCGGGTGCTCGAGCTGCGTTGGCAGGATGACGCCCGGGTCGAGGTGGACATGGGGGTGCCTGAGTTTGATCCGGCCCGGGTGCCATTCGACCCCGCGGGGTTGCTGGCACAACCCGTCGGAACCTGGCAACGCTGGGATTTGCCCATCGACGGCGGTGTCGCGACAGCGGCAGTGTTGTCCATGGGCAACCCGCATGCCGTGCTGCTGGTCGAGGACAGTACTCGCGCCGACGTCGCGCGCCTCGGCCCCGCCGTGCAGCATCTCAAGGCATTCCCCCAGGGTGTCAACGTCGGATTCATGCAGGTGCTGCAGCCCGACCGGATACGTTTGCGCGTCCACGAGCGGGGCGCCGGTGAGACTCTGGCCTGCGGCACTGGCGCCTGCGCCGCCGTGGTGGCAGGAATCCGGCTTGGCCTGCTGCAACGGCAGGTCGATGTGCTGACCCTCGGTGGCCTTTTGCGGGTCAGTTGGAGCGATGCAGGCGGTCCGGTGCTGATGTCCGGTCCGGCAAGCACCGTGTTTGAAGGTGTGATCGATATTCCAGACAACTTATGAACCAGAGCCTGAACCACCCCATCACTGAAGACGACATTGCCAACTACCTGGCCAATACGCCCGATTTTTTCGAGCGCCATGCCGAATTGCTGGCCTCGGTACACCTCACCAGTCCGCACAACAAGCGCGCAGTGAGCCTGCAGGAGCGCCAGGCGGAAATGCTGCGCGACAAGATCAAGGCAATGGAACACCGCTTGATGGACATGATCCGGCACGGCAACGAAAACGCCGTATTGTCCGAGCGGCTGCTGCGTTGGGCCGGCTCCTTGTTCGCCAGCAGCGACCCGCTGACGCTGCCCACACTGATCGCGGCGCAGATCAGCGAGCAATTCGGCGTGCCGCAAACCGCCATCAGGGTCTGGGGCGTTGCCGATGGGTACGCCGGCGCCAGCTTTGCCCGGGGTGTGAGTGATGACGCCAAGCTGTTTGTCAACTCCTTGACCGAACCATTTTGCGGCGTCAACACCGGCTTTGAAGCGGTTACCTGGCTCGCCGAGCCCAGCGCCGCTGCGTCGATTGCGCTGTTGCCGCTGCGCCCCGCGTCCCCTGGTGCAGCGGCCTTTGGTCTGCTGGTTCTGTCCTCCCCCGATGGGCAGCGCTTCAGCAGCGGTATGGGCACTGAATTTCTGCACAGTGTGGCCCAGGTGGCAAGTGCCGCCCTGGGCCGATTGCGGTAGGCAAGCATGGGGTCGGGTCCTTGCAATGCCTGACACGATGCAGCCGACGCTGCAGGCTCCGGGCGCTGCCCAGGCGCTCTGCGAACGTTATCTGGAACATGTACGGGTCGAAAAGCGCCTGGCCGCCCGCACCGTGACCCTGTACAACATCGACCTGCATAAACTGCTCCAGTTCGCCGGCACGGCTGGCGTAGATCTGGTCCGGGTCGAAAACCAACACATCCGGCGTTGGGTGGCACAGATGCACGCCAAGGGGCGCAGCGGGCGCGGTATCGCCATGGTTCTGTCCGGCTGGCGTGGTTTTTACCACTGGCTGGGCCGCGAGGGCCTGGTGTCCTCGAATCCGGTGCAGGATGTGCGCGCACCCAGGGCCGCCCGACCATTGCCCAAGGCACTCGGAGTGGACGAAGCCATGCATCTGGCCGACTTCCACGATGGCAGCATGGACCCATGGCTCGAAGCACGCGACGCCGCTGTGGTTGAATTGCTGTACGGCGCTGGGCTGCGAGTCGGCGAGCTGACCGGACTCGATCTGGCGGCGACAGCGACCTCCCGCGGCTGGATCGACCTCGAGGCCGCGCAGGCGCATGTGCTGGGCAAAGGCTCCAAGCGCCGTACGGTACCGATCGGCGCCCAGGCCCTGCAGGCCGTGCAGCGCTGGCTGGAACTACGCAGCGTCGCGGCGACACGTACCGGCGCAGCCTTGTTTGTGTCGCAGCGCGGCACCCGCCTGAGCGCGCAATCGATCTGGCAGCGCCTGCGCCAGCGCGGGCAGCGCGCCGGGCTGGCAACGCCGGTGCACCCGCACATGCTGCGGCACTCGTTTGCCAGCCATGTGTTGCAGTCCAGCGGTGATCTGCGGGCGGTGCAGGAATTGCTGGGCCACGCCAATATCACCACCACGCAGGTGTACACCAGGCTTGACTTTCAGCACCTCGCGGCCGCCTACGATGCAGCGCATCCCCGTGCGCGCTCGAAGAAGCCACCCAACGGCTGAGGGCCTGCCGGCACGCGCCAGCCCACGGGTCTGCGTGGGTCGACAATGCGGCGATGAAAAGTATTCGACTGCGCGAAGGCAAGGAACGCTCCCTGCTGCGCCACCACCCGTGGATCTTCGAGTCAGCGATTCAGAGTGGCGGCGCCGATGCCGGGGAAACTGTGCGCGTCGAGTCGCACACCGGGCAGTTCCTCGCCTGGGCTGCATTCAGCCCGCACTCGCGCATCAGGGCACGTGTATGGAGCTTCGAAGCAGGGCAACGGATCGACCGCGAGTTCCTGCGCAGCCGCTGTGCCCGTGCCGTGGCGGCACGCGCCCGTTTTGCCATCGACAGTGACGCCATGCGGCTGGTGCATGGCGAGGCTGATGGCCTGCCGGGCCTGGTGGTGGACTGTTACGGCGACACGCTGGTGGCGCAGTTCCTGTCTGCCGGCGCGCAACGCTGGAAAGGCGACTTGGCGGATGCCCTGCTTGAAGTCACCGGGCGCAACAAGCTCTACGAACGCTCAGACACCCACACGCGGGCGCTGGAGGGGCTGGAGCAGGAAACCGGTTGGTTGCGTGGCAACGGCCCGACCGAGCTGGTCTTGCGCGAACACGGCTGGATGTTGGGCGTGGACATCAGCAATGGCCACAAGACCGGCTACTACCTCGATCAGCGCGACAGCCGCGCCAAGTTTTCCGACTATGCCCGGCGCCTGGTGCCGCAGCAGGTACTGAACTGTTATTGCTACAGCGGCGGGTTCACGGTGGCAGCCCTGGCCGGGGGGGCGGCCCATGTGACGTCGATCGATTCATCCGCCGGCGCCATTAGCTTGGCGCAGCAGAACGTGCAGCGTAATGGTTACGCGCCGGATCGTTGCGAGTTCCAGCAGGGCGACGTCAACGCAGCGCTGCGCGCCTGCCATGAGCGCGGCCAGCGCTTTGATGCCATCGTGCTCGATCCGCCAAAATTTGCACCCACCGTGGCGCATGCGGACCGCGCCGCCCGGGCCTACAAAGACATCAACCGGCTGGCCCTGGGCCTGCTGCAGCCGGGGGGGGTCTTGTTCACCTACTCGTGCTCCGGAGGCATCAGTGTCGACCTGTTCCACAAGATTGTCGCCTCGGCCGGCTCCGATGCCGGTGTCGATGGTTACATCTGCGAGCGTCTTGGAGGGGCGCCTGACCACCCGATGACGATCAATTTTCCGGAAGCAGAGTACTTGAAAGGGCTGGTTGTCATGCGCATATAAGGGCGCGGCGGGTCCCCATGGACCGCTACACTGCCTGCTCCACCACGCGCGACGGCGCTGTCATTGCCTGGATGATCCAGGCAAGAACCCCTACCCAGGACATGCCATGAGCCTCATCCCAGCCACCATATTGACCGGTTTCCTCGGCTCCGGCAAGACCACCTTGCTCAAGCGCGTATTGTCCGAGGCCCATGGCCAGAAGATCGCGGTCATCGAGAACGAGTTCGGTGAGGAAAACATCGACAGCGACATTTTGGTGACCGACGTCAAGGAGCAGATCATCCAGATGAGCAATGGCTGCATTTGCTGCACCATCCGGGAGGACTTGCGCAGCACCCTGCAGGACCTCGCCGGCAAGAAGCGCCGCGGCGAGCTGGACTTCGACCGGGTTGTCATCGAAACCACCGGTCTGGCCGATCCGGGGCCGGTAGCGCAGACTTTTTTCATGGACGACGAAATTGCCGAGAGTTACCTGCTGGACTCCGTGCTCACCCTGGTGGACGCCAAACACGCGGTCGCCCAGCTCAATGACCGCCAAGAAGCGCGCCGCCAGATCGGATTCGCGGACCAGATATTCATCAGCAAGACCGATCTGGTTGCCAAAGACGAGGTCGATGCCCTGATGCACCGCATCAAACACATGAATCCGCGCGCGCCGCAACAGGCGGTGCACTTTGGCGAGGTGCCTTTGACCAGTGTTTTCGACCTGCGTGGCTTCAATCTCAACACCAAGCTGGAGATCGACCCGGAGTTCCTGGCGCCTCAGGCCCATGATCATGATCATGCGCACGATGGTGAACACTGCGAGCACCCGTCCCATGCCAAGGAAAGCGGACACCACCACCACCACGACGACGATGTCAAGAGTTTCGTATTCCGCTCGGAGCGCCCATTCGACGCCGCCAAACTGGAAGACTTCCTGGGCGCCGTCGTGAACATCTACGGGCCACGCATGCTGCGCTACAAAGGCGTGCTGCACATGCAGGGCACCGAGCGCAAGGTGATTTTCCAGGGTGTCCATCAATTGATGGGTAGTGACCTGGGACCCGTGTGGCTGGCAGACGAACCGCGAACAAGCAAGATGGTCTTCATTGGCATCGACCTGCCACGCGACATTCTGCTGCAGGGCCTGGACAAGTGCCTGGTGTGACATGGGTCAGCAGATGAACATGTTGGCCATGGGCTGAATGCACATTTTTGCTATCGCGATCGAATCGGCCGGATATGCCTGTACACTCGCCCGCCGGAATAGTGATGCGGGGTGTCCCATGGTAAAACTGTGCCGCACAACGAGCCACCGGCGTTCAGGCGCTGGCGGCCCCAGCATGGCACGGGAGGACCTGCGCCCCTGCTGCGCACTTACTTGTTGCGAGGAGTCAACTCAGTGAAAGCCAAACCTGCAAAGGCAAACAAAACCGTCAAGCCGGCGCCCCGGGGCGCTCCCAAGGCGACCAAAGCCCCGGCCGCCAAGGTGGCGGTAAAAAGACCAGCTGCAAAAAAGGCCGCCAAACCTGCGCTGAAAAAGCCGTTGGTCAAAAAATCCCCCGCAAAAAGTGCCGTGCCCAAGGCCGGCAAGACAAAACCGGTCAACAACACCAAGAAACCCGGCCAGGCTGCAAAAGCCGCTCGCCCAGCGACTGCCAAGGCAAAGGTGCCGGCGGCAAAACCAGTACCGTCCGCCCGGTCCAAACCCACCAGATCTGATCCATTGACCGCTACCAAGACCAATGCCCAGGCGAAACCCGCACCGGCTGCCGCACCCAAATCGAGCCCGGCGCCGTCGGCACCACCCGCCATGACACCGGTGCCACCGGCAACGTCGGCGCCACAGGTGGCACAACGCACCGGGCGTCCGTCGTCGCGCCTGGCTTCGCTGACGGTTCCGTCAATGGCGCAATCGATTGCCTCGACCGCTGCCAAAGCGAGTTATTCACAAGTCGCAGCCGCCCCGCTCATCATTCCGCCGCTTCCCTCCGCTGCAAAAAAAGACCCGAAGCTGGCAAACAACTGGAAAACCAAGCCGGCTGAACAATTGAGTGACGCGGAGTTGCTGGCGATGCCCGACAACGAGTACATGAACGAGAAGCAGCTTGCGGCGTTTCGACTGAAACTCGTCACGCTCAAGCAGGAAATCCTGAATAGCGCGGGTGAAACCACCGAACACCTGCGCGAAGACACGGTTGTCGTGCCCGACCCGGCAGACCGGGCGACCATCGAGGAGGAACACGCCCTGGAGTTGCGCACGCGTGACCGCGAACGCAAATTGCTCAAGAAGATCGAGCAATCGATCGACCGGATCGACTCCGGCGATTACGGATACTGCGACGAAACCGGCGAGTCGATCGGTGTCGGTCGGTTGCTGGCACGGCCCACCGCGACCCTGTCTCTGGAAGCCCAGCAACGCCGCGAACTGAAGCAAAAGATGTTTGGCGATTAAGAACTTGTCTGCACCACTGCGCAAGGCCAATCCGGGGCGAACCCGTGCAAAGTGGCAGAAATTAACGTCGCGATTTGCACCGTTTTGCGTTAAATTGGATGCTGCACGCGATTGACACATGGCCACCAAAGACAATTCTCCCGGTTTGTTGTCCAAGGTGGCGAAGTTCGTCCGCAATCCGACCACCAACTGGACCGACCTCGACAAGCAGGATCCTGAGCCAGATCAAGGCTACAGTAAACAGGCGCTCAAGGAGATGATCGAGCGCAAGCGGCAAAACGACTTTGTCCGCAAGCGCGAATTCGACCAGCTGCGCAAGCTGCGTAGTCGCGATCCCGCGGCAAATCCCGATCTGGCCGGACGCCCTTCCTATTTCCAGAGCAGTTTGCCCGCCAATCCGGGCGAACGCGCGATGACGATCAAGAAGATCGACGAAATCGAAGCCCAGATGTCCAACCAGTGGTGGCAGGGCAAGGGCGCCGCCAACAAGAACAGTTCGGCCACTGCGGCCGAGGCGGACACTTCTGACACCCCGGCTACACCGTCCACCCCCGATGTGGAACGATCCCCGCCACCCGTCGCCGGTGACCCGGCGTATGCCGCAACGCGTCTGGCAACGATCTCGGAGATCAGCTATGCCGCAACCAACCTTGCGCCCATGGCGGCCGAACTGCCACCGCCCGAGCAGCCTGACTTTGCTGCCACCCAAACCAGCTCCACCTTTGGATATACGGTCGAAGCGGCGCAGGCGGCTCTGCGCGGCTCGGACAACAGCTTCGTCAATTCGCGTCCCTTCGCCGTGGAACTGGTCGAGGTCGTGACCGACCCGGAGCTCGAAGAGGCGGCAATCCGCTTTGCCAATGGAGATCATCTGGGTGCCGAATCAAGCCTGCAGGAGGCGCTGGCCAATCCGGAACTGCGTCGTGAGCAATCGGATTCCTGGACCGCGGCGTTGTTCGATTTGTACCGCGCCACCGGCCAGCAACAGCGCTTTGACCAGGTGGCGATCGAATACGCCGAACGCAGTGGGCGCTCGGCACCTGCCTGGTTCTCGATGCCGGAGCGCCTGGGTGTGCGTAGTGCGCGCTCGGATGCACGCACCGTTGCGTCCCGGCTCCATGAAGACCCGCTGTGGACCAGCCCGGCCGACTTTGCAACAGGCACGGTGGATGAACTGCAATTGGCGATTGCCAACGCGGGGCAACCCTGGTTTCTGGACTGGAGTCCCCTAACGCGGATCATGCCCGAGGCCGTTGACGCGTTGGGTGCGGTTTTTTCCGGGTGGTGCACGACCGCGATCGCACTTCGCTTCCGGGGCGCCGACGCACTCGAACGCGCGTTGCGTCTGAACACCGTGTCGGGAGCCCGGGATGCCGGCCAGTCTCCTTGGCGATTACGCATGGACGCGATGCGGGTCATGGGGCTGCAAGACGACTTTGAACTGGTGGCGCTGGACTATTGCGTCACGTTCGAAGTGTCACCACCAGCCTGGCTGGAGCCGCGCTGCACCATGGAGCGTGACACACCGGCGACGGGCGAGTCCAATAGTGTCGTCAGCGAACTCGCTGAAATCAGCGCCTCGGTCACCGTCAACAGCGCCACCGCGCAGGCCATGACGATACCAATGGGCTTGGAAACCACCCCGGCCACGATAGTCGAACTTGCCGGGGAAATTGTTGGGGAAGCTACCGAGGCGCTGGAGCGCCTGGAGCTGGCGCGCCAAGGCAACTCGCGCCTGGTGATCTCCTGCGCCAATCTGGTACGGGTTGACTTTTCGGCGGCGGGCAGCATTCTGAACTGGGTGGCCGCACGCCAGAATGAGGGTTGCCACCTGCAATTTCGCGATGTGCATCGTCTGGTGGCGGTGTTCTTTCATGTGATCGGCATCAACGAGCACGCCCGCGTTGTATTGCGCACCTCCTGAGGCGCAATCCGCGCGGCCTGGCATGGCACGCCCTGCCCGACCTTGACCCAACGGCCAGATGGAACAATTTCACGGAACCACGATCATCAGCGTGCGGCGCACCACGGCCGCCGGGCTGCAAGTCGCCATTGGCGGCGATGGCCAGGTCACACTGGGCAACATCATCGTCAAGGGAACCGCGCGCAAGGTGCGCAAGCTCTACCATGGCCGGGTGTTGGCTGGATTTGCCGGCGCCACGGCGGACGCCTTCACGTTGTTCGAACGCTTCGAGGCGAAACTCGAAAAACACCAGGGACATCTGGTGCGGGCAGCCATCGAGCTCACCAAGGACTGGCGCACCGACCGCGTGCTGCGCCGGCTCGAGGCCATGCTTGCCGTCGCCGACCGGGAGGCTTCGCTCATCATCACCGGCAATGGCGATGTGCTGGAGCCCGAGAACGGCATCATCACCATCGGTTCGGGTGGCGCCTACGCCCAGGCTGCGGCAGTCGCCTTGTTGGCACACACCGAATTGACGGCGGGCGAGATTGTTGCCAAGTCGCTGGCGATTGCCGGCGAGTTGTGCATCTACACCAACATGCACCATACCATCGAGACCCTGTCATGAGTGTTGAGACCGACCGCACGGGCGACACAGGCGAACGCAACATGTCGTCCCTGACGCCGCAGGAGATCGTGGCGGAGCTGGACAAACACATAGTCGGGCAGCACCAGGCCAAGCGGGCCGTCGCCATTGCGCTGCGCAACCGCTGGCGCCGCCAGCAGGTGGAGCCTGTTCTGCGGGGCGAAATCACGCCCAAGAACATACTGATGATCGGGCCCACTGGTGTTGGCAAGACAGAGATCGCAAGGCGCCTGGCGCGGCTGGCTGGCGCCCCATTCATCAAGGTGGAAGCGACCAAGTTCACCGAGGTCGGCTACGTCGGCAAGGATGTGGACACCATCATCCGCGACCTCGCCGATGTCGCCGTGAAGCAGACCCGGGAGGCCGAAAAGATCAAGGTGCGGGCGCGGGCGCTGGATGCCGCCGAAGAACGCCTGCTCGACGTGTTGTTGCCCCCGGCGCGCGACCTGTCCGGCGAAGAGCGCGCAGACACGGCGCAAAACAGCACACGCCAGCACTTTCGCAAGAAGCTGCGTGAGGGCGGGCTCGACGACCGTGAGATCGAGTTCGACGTGGCCGAACAACGTCACGCCCTGGAAATCATGGGGCCGGCCGGCATGGAAGAAATGACCGAGCAATTGCGCGGCATGTTCGGCCAGATGGCGCAGAACAAGCGCCAGACGCGCAAACTGCGGGTCGCTGATGCGCTCAAACTGGCCCAGGACGAAGAAGCCGCCAAACTGGTCAACGAAGAAGACATCCGGGCGCAGGCGCTGTCGGCGACAGAACAGAACGGCATCGTGTTCATCGATGAGATCGACAAGGTGACCTCGCGCTCCGAAAGCAACTCGGCCGAGGTGTCGCGCCAGGGTGTGCAGCGCGACCTGCTGCCACTGGTCGAAGGAACCACCGTTTCGACCAAATATGGCATGGTCAAGACCGATCACATCCTGTTCATCGCCTCGGGCGCCTTTCACCTCAGCAAGCCGAGTGACTTGATACCCGAGCTGCAGGGCCGCTTTCCGATCCGTGTCGAGTTGCAGTCCCTGTCCGTGGACGACTTCGAGGCCATCCTGACCAAGACCCATGCGTCGCTGGTGAAACAGTACCAGGCGCTGCTCGCCACCGAGGGTGTCAATCTGGTGTTTGAGGCGCCCGGTGTCACGCGGCTGGCGCACATTGCCTTCGAGGTCAACGAACGTACCGAGAACATCGGCGCTCGGCGTCTGTCCACAGTGATGGAGCGCCTGCTGGACGAGGTGAGTTTTGACGCCACCCGGCTCGATGGACAGACCGTGGTGATCGATGCCGCCTATGTGGATGGCCGCCTGGGTGAACTCAGTCACGACGAGGACCTCTCGCGTTACATTCTCTAGGAGCCTGTCGCCCTTGGTCGATCGACCTGGCGGTTTGGCAGGCCCGCTTCAAGCATCACATTCATAAGTTGCTCTAAGTACTTAATTTAGAACGAAATTTCTGCAATTTCATCTGCAGAATACGATCTAAGTACTTGATTTCATTACAAATTTTGTTTGCAGCCCCTGCTGCAAATTCATGTTTTGCTGCTACAGTGCAAAAAAGTGGTATTAAGTGGATATTGGTGTCAGTCGATACCGATTTATTGCTGTTTCCGCATACCAGGGGTGCGCTGTCGTGTTTCAAGGGGCTTCTTCACTGAGTCTGGACAACAAGGGTAGGCTGTCGATGCCGACCAGGCATCGCGACGCCCTCGGTTCCTTGCTCACCATCACGCGCCATCCGCACGGGTGCCTGATGTTGTTTCCTCGCCCTGAATGGGAAAAATTCCGCGAACGCGTGGCCACTTTGCCGATGTCAGCGCAGTGGTGGAAACGCATCTTCCTGGGCAATGCCATGGACGCAGAGACCGACGGCACCGGACGCGTGCTGGTGTCGCCGGAGCTGCGCAGTGCAGCCGGCATCACACGCGACACGATGTTGCTGGGCATGGGCAACCACCTGGAGTTGTGGGACAAGGTGACGTATGAGGCCCAGGAAGCGCGGGCGATGCAGGCCGAAATGCCCGACGTGTTCAAGGAATTCTCCTTTTGAAAGTTGCCATTGACCACCGGCCTGACCCACACGACCGTGTTGCTGGACGAAGCGGTCTCGGCATTGCTGGGCGCCGCTGGCCCGTGTGCAGCCGGTGCGGTGGCACGCACCTTTGTCGATGCCACGTTCGGGCGCGGCGGCCACTCGCGTTTGTTGTTGTCGCGCATGGCGGCAGACGACCGCCTGATTGCGTTCGACAAGGACCCGCAGGCAGTCGCCAGCGCCAGCAGCATCGACGATGCACGCTTTTGCATCCGGCACCAGGGTTTCGAGCAACTAGGCGAACTGCAGCCGGCCAGCGTGGCGGGCATCTTGCTGGACCTCGGTGTGAGCTCGCCCCAGATCGACGATCCGCAGCGCGGCTTCAGCTTCCGCTTCGACGGACCGCTGGATATGCGCATGGACACCACACGTGGGCAGAGTGTGGCGCAGTGGCTGCAGCATGCACAAGTCAACCAGATTGCGGAGGTGATTCGTGACTATGGTGAGGAACGGTTTGCTGGCGCCATTGCAAAGGCGATTGTTGCTCGCCGACAGGAACGGGGGCCAGTTTCAACCACCACCGAGCTGGCCCAGCTCGTGGCTGGCGCG
>JANOTG010000001.1:0-1741 GCA_031416215.1 Betaproteobacteria bacterium | reverse complement strand
GAGGCATCATGGCGGCTTACTCCGGGCTGCGGGTGACAAGAAAAATGAACGGACGCTTGCCGCTGCGCGCGGTTCGGAAGGCATCGGGGATGCGCTCCTCGTCGCCGCGCAGCGTCAGCCTGCCGTGGGAAATGCCCATGGCGTCAAGCACCGGCTCGACGATGCGCACACCGTATTTGTCCGACTGCGGCGGCATGCGGTCCGGCTCCATGCCCTGCAGGCCAACGATGGCGCACAGGCCAAACTCGTACTCCATCGCCACACCGCGGATGCAGTTCAGCGAGTCCATCAATCCGGTCTGTTGCATCAACAGCATGGCCGGCACTCCGGCGTAGCCCAGGCCGGAGCAGATCGAGACGCCTTCGTCCTCCTTGCAGATGCGGATCAGGCGCAGCTGCGGATCGCGCGAGATTGGCCACAGCAGATGGTCGCTGGTCACGATGTCGGGCAGGGCGACGATGGTCGAGATGCCGCTGCGCTTGATGGCCGCAATGATGTCGGCGCCGCGTACGGTCTGTCCTGTAGCAGTGGACATGGCTTCAGCCTTTCGCTTGGGGAAACGGATTCGGCACCGGTACCAGGCCCATCCAGACACTCTTGACCTGCAGAAACTCGCGGATCGCGTCGATGCCGTTTTCGCGCCCGTAACCGCTGTGTTTATAACCGCCGACCGGCGACTGTGTGCTGACACTGCGGTAGGTGTTGACGTAGATGGTGCCGGCGGCGATGCGCTCCGACAGCCGGATACTGCGCGCCATGTCGGTGGTCCAGACGCCGGCCGCCAGACCGAAGGCGCTGTCGTTGGCCATCTGCACCGCTTCTTCTTCGGTGTGGAAGCGGCATACGGCCAGCACCGGGCCAAACACCTCTTCGCGGTACAACTGCATGTCGGGCCGGACGTGGGTGAAGATGGTGGGCTCGACATACCAGCCGCCGCCGCAGTGGGCCGGGTGCAGGGCGCGCCCGCCAAGCACGCAGGTCGCGCCCTCGGCCCGCGCCCGCTCGATGAACGCCAACACCTTTTCGTGCTGCGGCTGGTTCGCCAGCGGCCCGAGCTGGGTCGCGGCGTCGAACGGATCGCCGATACGCACCCCCTGCATGCCAGCCACCATGCGCTCCACAAAGCGGTCGTGGATGCTGTCATGCACCAGCAGGCGTGAGCCGGCGATGCAGGACTGGCCCAAGGCAAGGAATATGCCGGACAACACGCCATGCACCGCATTGTCGAAGTCGGCGTCGTCGAACACCAGCTGCGGTGATTTGCCGCCGAGCTCGAGGGTTACCCGCTTGAGGTCAGCCGCCGCAGTGGCTGCAATGCGTTTGCCGCTGGCGTCCGAGCCGGTGAACGTGATCTTGGCCACATGGGGATGTTCCACCAGCGGTGCGCCGACTTCGCCACCCAGCCCGGTGACCACATTGACCACGCCCGCAGGCAGGCCGGCAGCTTCGAGTTGCGCCGCGAATTCCAGTGTCGATGCCGAGGCATGCTCGGATGGCTTGAGCACCACCGTGTTGCCGGCCGCCAGCGCCGGTGCCAGCTTCCACACCGCCAGCATCAATGGTGAGTTCCACGGCGTGATTGCCACCACCACGCCAAGCGGCTCGTGGCGCGTGTAGTTGAAGACCCCGGGCACGTCGTTCGGTATGACGGCGCCTTCGATCTTGTCGGTCAGACCGGCGTAATAGTGGAAGTACTTTGGCAGGGTGCGCAACTGGGGCAATACATCGACCAGCCGCTTGC